>CAZXLI010000045.1:0-32951 GCA_964641795.1 uncultured Bordetella sp.
CCTTGTTCCTCGACGAGCTGACCGAGATGCCGATCGAGATGCAGGCCAAGCTGCAGCGCGCGCTGCAGGAGAACACCATCGAGCGCCTGGGCGGGAACCGGCGCATCGCGCTGGACATCCGCGTCATCGCGGCCACCAACCGTTCGCCGCGCGAGGCCATTGCACAGGGCAAGCTGCGCGAGGACCTGTACTACCGCGTCAACGTGTTCACGATCGACCTGCCGCCGCTGCGCGAACGGCGCGACGACATCCCCGGCCTGGTGGCGCACTTCATCGCCAAGCATGGCCATCGGCGTGTCAACCCGGCCGAGCTCGACCCACAGGTGCTGGCGCGCCTGCAGGCCTATCCCTGGCCGGGCAACGTGCGGGAGCTGGAGAACGTGATCGAGCGGGCCTTGATCCTGGCCGGCCAAGGTCCGCTGCGGCTGGCCCACCTGCGGCTGGATGCCGAGCCGGCGGCCGGGGGCTCGGCAGCGGCCTCGGGTGCTGCCGCGGTCGAGGCGCTGCCGCCGCCCGGCCCCCTGAATGCAGCGGTGGAAGCGCTGGAGTCGCGCCTGATCGCGCAGGCCCTGCAGATCACCGACGGCAGCAAGCCGCGCGCCGCCGCGCTGCTCGATATCAGCGAGCGGGCGCTGTGGTACAAGTTGAAGAAATATCGCGTGAACTGAGCGGGTGGCCCGGCCGAGGCCGGGCGGGCAGCGGAACGCCCGTCGGCGTGGCCCGTTCGATTCGGCGCCTGAGTCGGTAGATGGTGGCGCTCAGCGTGTTGTCGGAATAGTCGTGGGCGGCCCACCTCGCAGCTTCTCGCACAGGACGTCCAGGCTCGCGGCGGTGCCTTCCACCTGGGCGATGCATGCCTGGATCGCCGCATGGGCCCCGGTGGGCTCGACCGCCACTTCATCCGGCACGTCCAGTTGCCGTGCGGCTCGCGCTGGTCGCAACAACCGATTCGATCGGTTCGAAAGTGACGGATTTGCGCCTTTTTTCACATTGGTCGGGAAACCTCCATCGGCCGATGATCAAGACCTCACCACAAGTGACCGACAAGTGATCACACCAGAGTAAATTTGATAAATGTGATTCAACCTTGAGGAAGAACCCAATGAAACACGACCTGACTGTGCGTGCCCAGCTGACGGCCGCCTTCGGCATCCTGGTGGCGCTTGTGGCATTGGTCTCGGCCGTTGCCGTGCGATCGCTGAGCGCGACCCACGAAGACTTCTCCGGCTACGTCAATGAGCAGGCCGTTCGCATGGACCTGGCCAACGACGTGCTGGACGCAGCCAATGCCCGCGCCATCGCGGCCCGCAATCTCGTGCTGGTGACGGATGCGAAAGACAAGGAGGGGGAGAAGGCCGCCGTCGAGGCCGCGCACGCCAAGATGGGCGCCACGGTCGACAAGCTGAAGAAGGCCTTGGCGCAGGGAGCTTCCGTCACCGCGGAGGAGCGCAGGAACTTCGAGGCCATCGAGTCGGTGGAGGCCAAGTACGGCCCGGTTGCCTTGGGCATCGTCAAGCTGGCTCTGGAAGACAAGCGAGACGAGGCGATCACTGCCATGAACCGTGATTGCAGGCCCTTGCTGGCGGCGCTGCTCAAGGCGACAAACGACTATATCGACGACGCCAACAAGCATGCCGCCGACCAGGTGAAGCAAGCCGACGCGGCCTATGCCAGCAGCAAGCTCATGCTGCTGGTCGCCTGCCTGATCGCTGCGGGCGCGGCCACCGCCCTGGGCTGGTTCATCGTCCGCAGCCTCGGCCGAGCGCTGGGTGCCGAACCCAGCGATCTGGGCAGGGCCGCGCAGCGCATCGCCGCGGGCGACCTGGGCGCCGTCGAAGGGGCCCGGGCCGCGCCTGCGGGCAGCGTGCTCCAGTCCTTGGCCGCCATGCAGGAGAGCTTGTCCAGGGTGGTGGGCCAGGTGCGGGGCGCTTCCGATTCCATTGCCACCGGCTCATCGCAGATCGCCACCGGGAACGCCGACCTCTCGCAACGCACGGAGCAACAAGCTTCGAGCCTGCAGCAGACGGCTGCTTCGATGGAGGAGATGAATGCCACGGTCCGCAACAACGCCGAGACCGCGCGGCAAGCCACGCAACTGGCCACTTCCGCGAGCGCCGCTGCGAGCAAGGGAGGCGAGGTGGTTGCGGAGGTCGTGACGATGATGGACGACATCACCACCAGCTCGCGCAAGATCGCCGACATCATCGGCGTGATCGACGGCATCGCCTTCCAGACCAACATCCTGGCGCTCAATGCCGCGGTCGAGGCAGCGCGTGCCGGCGAGCAGGGCCGCGGCTTCGCCGTCGTGGCAGGTGAAGTCCGCAGCCTGGCACAGCGCAGTGCGGAGGCGGCCCGCGAGATCAAGTCGCTGATCGGATCGAGCGTCGAGAAGGTCGAGGCCGGCTCCCGCAAGGCCGGTGAAGCCGGCAGCACGATGACGGACATCGTGGCGCAGGTGAAGCGCGTCTCGGACCTCATCGAGGAGATCAATGCGGCCACCACCGAACAAACGAGCGGGATCGGCCAGGTGGCCACGGCCGTGTCGCAACTCGATCAGGTCACGCAGCAGAACGCGGCGCTGGTCGAGGAAAGCGCTGCTGCAGCCGACAGCCTGCAGCAGCAGGCCCGGCGGCTGGCCGACCTGGTGAGCACCTTCAAGCTCGAGCACGCCGATCACACCGGCTTCGGCAGCAGCGATTGAGCAGGGAAGCCTTCTGACCCCACAGTGCTGCGTCAGGAGCAGAAACGCGAAGGGCCCGCGCACTGCGCGGGCCCTCGTTGACTTCTGGTGCCGGTGAAGAGAGTCGAACTCCCGACCTTCGCATTACGAATGCGCGGGAAGTAGTGTTTGCCCGCATTCGGCAGTGTTGATAGACTCTCCTGTAAATCAACTGAAATCAACAACTTAGCTCCAATCGACCACGCTGAGTCGTTCGTGAACGTTGATCGATGTTCGGCCAATCTGCTTACATGGCTGCTTACACGGACTGCTGCAACCAGGGGTGCGCATGGGGGAACGGGTCAATTTCACCGCGGGGCGGGTCAAGGCCTTCCAGTGCCCTGTTGGCGCGAGCCAAGCCTTCCTGTGGGACACCGGCGCGCCGGGCCTGGCCCTGCGGGTAACGGCCAAGGATGGGCGCTCCTACGTCTTCCAGTCTCGCTTCGGCGGCCAGACGCTACGCATCACGGTCGGCAGCCCGCAGGCCTGGAGCATCGACCAGGCGCGCGAGCGCGCCCGCGAGCTGCAGCGCCAGATCGACGAGGGGCGCGACCCGCGCGCGGTGAAGGCGGAGAAGGCCTCGGCCGACATAGCGCAGCGTCAGCAGCAGCGCGCCGAGATGGTGACCGTCGCCGACGCTTGGGCGGTCTACATGGCCGAGGGCAAGCCGCGGCGCAAGGACGCCTGGAAGCCGCGTTACCGGGCTGACCTGGAGAAAGCGGCCGCGCCGGGGGGCGAGAAGCGCAAGCGTGGGAGCGGCCTCACGAAGCCCGGCCACCTTGCCCCGCTGATGCCAATGCGCCTGGCCAGCATTGATGGCGACGTGGTGCGCGACTGGTACGCCAGCGAGGCGAGGCGCGCGCCGATTCAGGCAGCGCGCGCCGTGGCCATGCTCTCGGGCTTCTTGGCCTGGTGCGGCACGCGCAAGGAGTTCCGCGAGCTGGTGGACCGCGACTGCGCCCGCGCAAGTGAGCTGGGCGATGTACTGCCGCAGAAGCGGCGACGCACCGACGCGCTGTCGATTGACCAGTTGCAGCCTTGGTTCGCTGGCACCGACAAGTTGGCCAGCGCTGTTGCCCGCGCCTACCTTCAGGCGTTGGTGATCACCGGCGCGCGGCGGGAAGAGATGGCGGCAGTGCGCTGGGCCGATGTCGACTTCCGATGGAAGACTCTCAAGCTAGCCGACAAGGTCGGCGACACGCGCACGATTCCGCTTACGCCGTACCTCGCCGACTTGATTGGCTCCCTGCCACGGGCGAAGCTGGCCAGCGGAAAGAGCAATCCGTTCGTGTTCGCATCCGGTACCAGCAAGTCAGGCCGTATCACCGAGCCGCGGTCGCCGCACGAGGCGCTGCTCGAAGCTGCGGGAATTCCGCACGTCAGCATCCACGGCCTGCGTCGCACGTTCGCACTCCTGGGCGAAGCGGCAGGTGCGCCCGCAGGCGCTATCGCTCAGGTGATGGGTCACCGGCCCAGCGCGGTGGCCGAGGGCTACAAGCCGCGGTCCGTCGATGCATTGCGGCCGTACCTGGAGCTGATCGAGAACTTCATACTCGACAAGGCGGGCATCGACTTCGTGCCTGCTGAGCCGGGCGGCAATGTGGTGAAGATTGATTCGCTGGATTCCAAAGCGAGCGGCCAGACCGCAGCTCGCACAAAGAGTCGCGGGGCGGTACGATCCTGAGCGTCTCCACGGCGGCCTGGCCAGGCCGATGTCGCAGCCCTCGATGCGACGCCCGTGGGGACCTTCGATGACGAGGGTTGCGCGAGGGCGCACAGAGATGGAGCTTTCCCCCCAGCGACTGGCGACGTGGCCGTCCGGAGAGACGTTCATGGCGATCAGGCGCATCCCAGCTTTCGTTTCGGCAGCGATCGCCTCATTGCACGACGCCACTCACGGCGCTGGGACAGATGCGGCGGAAGAGGCTGAGTTCGCATTCGGTTTCTACGATAAGTCCTTGGAGTTCGAGAGCGTCCTGCGAGCCATCGAGGAACTTCGGACGCAGGGTAGGCTGCGAGTGCACGGCCCAAACGGGCTTGGCATCATTCGGGGCGGAGCAATCGAACCAGGAACGCTAACGCGCGAAGGTGTTAGTGAGCTGCTGCTCTACGAGTGGAATATCGTTCTCCAAGACGCGCGGCCAATGCAGGCTGCCAACGATGGATCAGAGGCGAATGCGCTCGAGTGCGTGCCGCCGGCGGCAGATCCGCCAGGTGTGCCCACTCTCGCGATTGCGGAGGCGTTCGCGGGCTGCCACTTCACCTGCGATAAATGGAGGAAGAACTTGGAGGACACGCTGCCGGCTTGGCTGTCCAAAGCGATGCTTGTCCCGGGCCAGAAGGGAGCCGGCGGCCGGCAACGCTTGTGGAACCCGGTCGCGATCGCCCTTGCACTGCTTGAACACCAGCGTTGGAACGTCCGGCCACCGGATACCAAGCTGGCTCGGCTGACGCGCGCTTTCAGTTGCCATGCAATGGCGAGTTGGCGAGATCGATGGGACTCGGAGTTGTCGCGGCTGGACGCGTTCGCCGGTTCCGATTGAGCGATACCCGGGGTTGACACCCGAGGTTGATACCCGGGATCTTCCGGGGTTTCCTATGACGCATTACCCCGGATCGCAAGCCATCCGAATCCGGGTATGCGTAATGCGTCCATGTTCAACGCAGACAACGCGTAGTCGACATGGATGCGAAGCAAGTCAACCTCACCCCGCTCGACAACGACGCTCGCGCAGCGATCCCAACCGCCGAGGCCGCGCGCCATCTGGGTCGCGCTCAGCAGACTTTGAGATTGTGGGCATCGCAGGACACAGGCCCTCTGCGTCCCGTGCGTGTTCACGGCCGGCTGCTGTGGCCGACGGCCGAACTGCGCAAGCTGGTTGGCCTTGAAGCCAAGGTGGCCGCGTGATGCCGAGCGACACCGAGATGGCTGCCGCTCTGGCCGCCCTGCGCGAGCGCTGCATCACACCGCATCGCCGGCTGGGCCATCCCGCCACCGACGCCGTCGCTCACGCCCGCCTCGTCGATGCTGCGCTTCGTGCGTTGGAAGTGGCGGTGCCGAACCTTTCGATCGTCTTGGCCGCGGCCGGCGCTCACTTGTTCATCACGGCCCGCAGCGTGTCGGTGCAGGTCGGTGACCTCGCCGAGTTCATCGAGCTCGATCGGGTCGCTGATCTCGCCGAGATTGACCGCACGTTGCAAGCCTCGATGCCCGTCCATGTACAGGCGAGCCTTTGGTTGGCAGGTGGCGCCGCGACAACGGGCGGAGTGCATTGATCATGGCCGCCCACATTGAAGTATATGGAGCGACCGAATTCGAGGCGCCCGGCCTGCACTGGTGCTCCCCCTTCCGTGCCCTCGGCGAGCCGCCGACCAACGCGACGCGTCACGCCGCCATCGTCGAGAAAGCGGAGTGCTGGCTGGGTGAGCACCTGCCGTGGGTTCGTGCGGCCGGCCAGGCCTACGGGTTCTACCTGTTCTGCGATGGCTCTGAGATTTCCCTGCTGCTGCCTGGCGAGCAGTCGCCGCCGCGCATGGCGATGCACCTCATCGGCGTGATCGACGCCGCCGTGCAGCCGGCGCCGCCGGCCGCCGAAGGGCCGCTCCAATGACGCCGGTCGCCGCCACCGACACCGAAGTGACTGCCAAGGCCTTCGCGACCCTGCAGGCACGCCTGGCACTAGCTGGATTCGCCCTTGAGTGGACCGACCGAGGGGTTTACATCGTCAGCCGCGGCCTGCATCACCGCGAGCTTGGCTCGCTGGACGAGGCCGAGCAGTTTGCAAGGCAGGTAGGAGCGCCAGCATGACAACCACTGCAGCGAACGCCTCCGAGGCGATCCGGTTCGCCGCGCTGGCATCGAAGGCCACATTGCTGAAGTGCGTGCTGCGTCGTGCTCCGGGCCGCCAGTACGAGCTGATCCGGACTGCTTGGGGCATGAGCCGCCTCTGCGCCTCGCTCGACGAGGTGGCCGGCGTGCTGCGGCTGATGGGTGCCGATGCTGTGGAGCATCGCCCATGACCGCGCCGTATCCGGCCGATACACGCGCCAAAGGCTGGCGCTTCGAGCTCGACTACGAGCGGATTGAGCAGTCCAGCACCTGGGCGCTGGCCAGCGCGAGGGCGCCGGAGGTTCCGGGTTGGCTGCTGCGCATGTGGATGTGCGCGTGGAAGCAGGTCCCATGCGGCAGCTTCCCGAGCGACGAGCAGGTGATCGCCGCGATGATCGGCATGCCGGAGCGGGTGTGGGCCAGGCATCGAGACGTCCTGATGCGCGGCTGGACCGAGGCCGACGATGGCCGGGTTTACCACGTCACCATCACAGCTCGCGTGCTGGAAATGCTCGAGTACCGGGCGAAGGCCGCGAAGCGCGTCGCTGATCACAAGGCGCGAATGCGTGAGCAACGCGCGGGTAACACGTTACCAGCGCGTGAGCAACCGGCAAGCAACGACACCGGAACCGGAACCGGAACCACTGAAGTATCGGATGTACTTCGTACATCCTCGTCGTCGCAGACGACCAAGGGCGGCAAGCGCCCGACGATTCCGTGCCCCTACGACGAGATCGTCGACGCCTACCACCAGGCGCTGCCCGACCTGCCGCGTGTCGTGCTTCGAGATGGCAAGACCTGGGCCAAGCGCCAGCGGGCCATGCGGGAACTCTGGGGGTGGGTCTTGTCGAGTCGCAAGAGCGACGGCACGAAGCGCGCCGAGACCGGCGACGAAGCCTTGACGTGGATTCGCGGGTACTTCGAGCGCGCCGCGGAGAACGACTTCATCGCCGGTCGCACGCCGCCAGGCCAAGGCCATGAAGGTTGGCGCGCTGGCTTCGACTATCTCCTGACCGAGCGCGGTATGCGACAGGTCATCGAGAACACGCGAGCAGCATGAACACCGCCCCCCAAACCCGGCAATCCGCGCGTGACACCGAAGTGGCTGCCCTGCGCGTGCCGCCGCACTCCACCGAGGCCGAGCAGAGCGTGCTCGGCGGCCTGCTGATCGCGAGCGAGGCATGGGACCGCGTCGGTGACCTGGTCGTCGCGGCCGACTTCTACCGCTTCGAGCACCGCGAGATCTTCGAGGCCATCGCGGCATTGCTGAACGCCTGCAAACCGGCCGACGTGGTCACCGTGTTCGAGCACCTGCAACGCGCCGGCAAGGCTGAAGCGGTGGGCGGGCTGGCCTACTTGAACGCACTGGCGCAGAGCGTGCCCAGCGCCGCGAACATTCGCCGCTACGCCGAGATCGTGCGCGACCGCGCGGTGACGCGCGAGCTGATCGTCGCAACACGCAACGCCGAGGCCGTCGCCTGGGGCGACCAGCCGATGGCGGCAAAGCTCGACCGCATCGCGACCGAGTTCCTCGCGCTGGAGCGCAGGCAGATCACATCGCGGCCGCGCTCGATCGGCGAGATCGCTGCGCGCCGCATCGACCACTACGGAGACCTGGAAGCGGGCCGCGTGCCGACCGGCTGGGCCACGGGCATCCCAACGCTCGATGACATGCTGACGGGAGGCCTGAAAGCCGGTTCGCTGTACATCGTGGCGGCCAGACCGAGCGTGGGGAAGTCGTCGTTCTCGCAGGCCGTCGCGATGCAGATGGCCGCCACCGGCCACCCCACGCTGTTCCTTTCGCAGGAGATGGCGGAGGTCGAGCTGACCGATCGCGCTGTCGCAAGCGCGGGCCGCATCAGCTACACCGCATTGCTCGCCGGCCGAATGCAGGACAACGAGGGCTGGTCGCGCGCTGCTGACGCGTTGGAACACCTCGGACGCTTGCCGCTGTTCATCGACGACCAGCCGGCCCTGCGGCTCGGCGACATCCGCGCCAAAGCGCGCCAGGTGAAGGGCCTCAAGGTCTTGGTGCTGGACTACCTGCAGCTGTGCAGCAGCGACCTGACGCGCGAGAACCGCAACGCCCAGGTCGAGGAGATCAGCCGCGGGCTGAAGGCGCTGGCCAAGCAGCTGGGCATCGCGGTCATTGCGCTGTCGCAGTTGAACCGCGATGTCGAGAAGCGCCCCGGCCGCCGGCCTTGCCTGGCAGACCTGCGCGACTCAGGCGCCATCGAGCAGGACGCGGACACGGTCATCTTCCTGTGGCCGGTGCGCGAGCTACCGGGCGGCCGAAAGCTCATCGGCTGCGGCATCGACAAGAACCGCAACGGCCCGTGCGGCCAGTTCCCGCTCGACTTCAACGGCGACTTGCAGCGGTGGGCCGAGTCGACCGAGCCGATCGAGAAACCGCAGCAGGCGGGCCAAGGCCGGGGGACCTTTGAATGACGCAATTGACGGAGCGCGGCGACATGGTGAACAGTGGTAACCCGGCGGTAACCAAGGCTCCTGAACTGGTCCCCGCGCAACCCAACGGCACGTTGTCGATGCCTTCGAGTTGCGACGTGTCCAGCGCGGCAGTTCAGACGCCGCCGACCGAGGCAGAGATTGCGCGGCTTCGCGCCCAGGTGGTCACTCGACCGGGATTCAACAGCTCCTTGATCGTGGCCGAGTACGCGCAGGGCCTTGAGGGCGAGGTGAAGCTGGGCGACCTGATCCACGACTTCATCGAGAACGTCGACAAGATCTGGGGCGGCGACCTGAAGCAGGCGGAGGCGATGCTCTTCGCCCAGGCGCAGGCGCTGCAGTCGATGTTCGTCTACACCGCGCGCCAAGCAAGGCATGCCGACAAGCTGCATCACCAAGACATGCTCATGCGCATGGCGATGAAGGCGCAGGCGCAGTGCCGCGCAACGCTGGAGACGCTGGCCAACATCAAGAACCCGCCGGTCGTCTTTGCGCGGCAGGCAAACATCAACGCGGGCGGCCAGCAGCAGGTCAACAACGGCACCGCGGCGCCGGCTATTGCCGCGCACGCGGCCGTTCCGTCGCCCGAAGCAAATCGAACTATTCGCCGGAAAGGGTCGCGGTGAGCGGCCGCTGGACCCCAGAGGCCAGGGAGCGCCAGGCCGAGCTGATTCGATCTTGGCGGCCGTGGGACCAAAGCACCGGCCCACGCACTCCGGATGGGAAAGCGAAGGCTGCGCGCAATGCGTACAAGGGAGGTGAACGGGTGGCACTGGTTGACCTTCGCCGCCTATTGCATGAAGCGCTCAGGCTGCACGCGTCCAAGGTCGGCGGGTGAGCAAGACCTAACGACCTGTGGTTGCCGGCAACTACAGGACGCCGAGGCGCGTAGCCCACACGGGCCCAGGCGCCGCTTCCGTACCGTCGCGGCCCAACGCGAGGGGGCCACGATGCGCTACTTGATCACCGACCTGATCGCCGACACCGCGCCACCGGCGCCGGCTTGCTTCAGCTCCGAGGACGCCTGGCGCGACTGGCTGGCGGCTGCGCACTGCTCGGGAGAGCGCGTGGTTCGGCGCGTCGACACCGGCAAATCTCGAGGTGCGCGGGAGACTTACTTCGAGGTGCTGCCGGCGAAGCGTATCGACTTCTGCGGCGACTGTTTGCCGGCGCGGCGTCAGTGCATGCTGCGCGCAGGCCGCTGCAGGCCCTCCTCGGCCGCCATCGACGCCGGCTCAGTGCCCGTCGTCAGCCACGAACCGCTGCGCGAAGCGGCCTGAACGCTCCAGCCGCGGTCGGCGGCGCGGTGGATACCTTGCTGGATACCGCGGTTCGGATACCGGCTTCGATCCGGTGACAAGCCAGCGGCTGCGCCACAACGCGAGCCGCTGAAACGCGGCGGCGGTTGACCGCGAGTTGACGGAAGTTGACGCGTCAGTTGACGGGGCCAACGCGCCCGCGATCCCATGCCCAGCAGGCCCGATGCCGGCCGCTCACACCCATCCCTCACGCTAGTTGGCTTGGCGCGCGCCGGTGCGCGCGTCGAGTCACCGCGCCCACACGAACTATGGCGCCCCGGATCTACGCTCGGCGCGCCGCATTTCGCCGGGCTGGTTCTGCACGGCGGTGCGCCTCAACAAGGAGTGTGCCGTGCCTGCCGTAGTGCCAGTGGTTATGAGTTTTGCTGCCGCCGGAAGCGCGGTGGCCGCCGCCGGTGGCATTGCCGCCGCGATGGGCACCGTCACCGGCTTTCTCGCGGTCGCCGGTGCCGCGCTGACGACGGTGGGCGTGCTCACCGGAAAGAAGGACTTGACGAAAGTCGGCTCACTCATGGGCCTCGGCAGCAGCCTAATCAGCGGCTTCGGCAACGCTGCTGCCGGGCAGGCTGCGTCCGAGGCTGCGTCCGAGGCTGCGGGCGAAGCCGCGAGCGAGCAGGCGGCCCAAGAGGGCTTCCGCGCGCTGGAGCATGCGGATGCCTCGGCCGCAGCCGGTGGCGCGGGCGCTGATGTCGCTGCCGACGCGGCCGGCGCCGGCACGGTGGCCGGTGGATCGGGTGAGGCGGCGACGCTGCAGACCGCCGGCATGGATCAGGCTATGAGCCAGGCGGCCAAGGCCGGCGCCGCGAGCGATGCGATCGACCCGCTGCAGCGCGCGAACGAGTTCCTCAACGAGGCCAGCACGAACAGCGCGTCGGTAGCGGCCAAGCCGTCGATATTCGACTCTGCGCAGGAGGCGTTTCGACGCGGCGAGCTCAACAGCAATTCGATCTACGGTGAACCCATCGGCCCGGCCGGCGTGACGATCAACGGCCAGGTGATGCGCGTTGCGCCCGATGCCGTGGCCGACGGCGCGCGCGGCCTCACGTCGGACCAGGTGAGAAACCTGGTGAACCGCGGCGACAACCGGGTGGCGAACATGCTGGACCGCGGCGGCTTCCGGCGCGCCGAGATCCTCGACATGAACGCTTCGCCCGGCGCTGCAGCACCGATTGCGCCCAGCGGCGTGACCATCGGCGGCCGCGTGTTCAGCACTGGCGGCGCCGCTGCCGGTGGTGGCGGCGAGATGTCGCTGTGGGATCGCGCTGCGGCACTGGCCGGCCGGGCTGGGCAGTTCATCGAGCGCAATCCGAACCTGGCACTGGTGGGCGGAAAGATGCTCGCCGGCGCCTTCGGACCAGAGAGCGAAGAGCTCGACTGGCGGAAGTCGATCTACGCCCGCAAGCTCGCCAACCTCAATTCCCCTGTACGCCTGACCTTCGGGGGAGGCTCCTGACGTGGTAGCTATCACCCAAAAAGCGCGTGAGCGCGACCCCGCCAAGCGCCTCGGTGCACGCCCCTTCATCCCGAAGGGCATGGAAGACATCGTGGCGCGCATCTCGGCCGCCGGCCAGCGGATCATGTACAGCCCGGACATGCGCGACGAGCTGAAAGCCGCAGTGACCAGCAAGGCGCCGATCGCGCAGAAGCTGGCCGAATCGGTCACCGGCCTGATGCTGACGCTGGACCAGAAGATGCCGGGCGGCATCCCCGAAGAGGCGCTGTTCCCTGCAGCGCTGGACCTGCTGGGCGAGGCCTCCGACGTGCTCACCGAGGCCGGCCAGAAAGTGACCCACACCGAGTACGGCCAGGCCGCGCTGCTGATGTTCATCCTCATGGCTCGCAAGCTGGGCTACAGCGATGAGCAAATCATGGGCGTCGCGGCGAAGGCTGTCGGCGCGACACCAGACGAGGCCCGCCAGGCAATCCCGGCGGCCAATGCCATGCAAGGTGCGCGAGCTCCGGCGGGCCAAGCACCCCAAGCGTCGCCCCAAGCTCCCGAGGAAGCCGGCGAGCAGCCAGGCCAACCCGACGAGGAAGAGCAAGGCATGCAGGAGGGCTTTCAAGAATGAGCATATTCGCGCGCGCGCTGGCTGGAGCCGGCGAAGGCATGGTGTCGGTCGCTGGCAAGTACCTCGACGAGCAACTCGCCATCAACAAGGCGAAGGCCTTCGAGGAACTGCGCATGATGTCAGAGCAGCAGATGGACCAGTGGCGCAACTCGCCAGAGCGCCGCGCGTCACTGCGCGAAGAGGCGCTGAAGGACGACCAGGCCAAGTTCGACCAGGGCATGCAGCAGCAGATCGCCGAAGCCGGGAACACCGAGCTGACGCAGGCGAAGATCAACCAGGCGAACACGGTCACCGCCGGCACCGCACCGACGAAGGCCGCGGCCGAGGGCGTGATCACGCGCGCGAAGAGCGCCAACACCGCGCATGTTCTCTCGCCGGGTCAGGTCGTCACCATCGACGGCAAGACGGTGGACGAGAACAAGCGCATGACGCCGGCCGAAGCGAACCTGACCGCATACCGCGAGAGCCTCAAGGGTCCGGGCGCTCTCGACAAGATGAGCGAGGCCGGCAAGGAGCAGCTGAAGGGCATCGAGCACCGGGACTCCGAACTTCAGAAGACCATCGAAACCGGGATCGCCAACGGCTCGTTGAGCGCCAGCGCGACGGGCCCGGACGGCAAGCCTGCGCCCGGGTACTCGAACTATCTCTACCTGGCGAAGCAGCAGCAGGCAATCGGCCTGCAGCGCATGCGGCTGCTGGCCAGCGAAGGGGTGCTTGACGGCAGGGAGGCTGCCGAGCAATTGCTGGCCAGCGGGCCGACGGGCCCTGAGCTCGAAGCGAGCGTCGCCCAGGCCGATCGCATTGGCAGCAAGTACGCGCGCGACTTCCGCGCGGCGCTGGAACCGGCGCTGAAGTACGCCCGATCGCCCGAGTACCTGATGCAGTCGATCCGCGCTGATGCCGAGCGGACGGGAACGAAGGACTATCGCGTCGAACTTCCTGGCTTGAAGACGGCTGTGGGCAATGCGAGTTGGGACACTGCCTCGGGCCAGGCCCGCAAGGGTCGAGGGGCCGGATCCGAGTCGCCTGATGTCGCCGAGCTGCGCCGCCTGGAGGGCCGCGTGCGCGAGGCCAACGCCAAGGTCTTGACCTACGGGTCGCGTCAGCGTCAATCTGATCCGCGTGGATTTGCCCAGGCCCAGCAGGAACTCGAAGCCGCCAAGGAAGAGTACCGCGCCGCGGTTGACCGTACCGGCATTCCGCCGGACCAGGCGGTGTTTCGAGGCCCTCGCATCGGAGGCGGCGAGTAATGGCAACGCTCTTCGACATCTATGGGCTGTCCACGCCCGACGACGCCGAACGGCCGGCAAACCGGCTGAGCTACAGCGTGGCCGGCGGACTCAAGCGGTCCTTCGCCGAGTTGCCCGAAATCGGCGCCGGTGTGCTTGCCTACGGCGCCGACGCGGTAGGCGCGACCGACACGCGCGACAAGCTGCTGGGCTACGTGAAGCGGAAGCAGGCCGACATCGCTTCGGCCTACCCGGCGGCCTCGTTCTCCGATGTCGTGGAAGGCAAGACCAGCCCGGTCGACTTTCTCGCGGACGCCACAGGGTATGTCGCCGGCCAGGCCGCCCAGGCTCTGGCATCGGGCGGCCTCACGGCCCTTGGCTTCAAGACCATGGCCAAGACGGCGGCAATGCAGGCCGCCAAGGTGGCTACCGAACGCGCGGCCGCTGCAGGCATTGCACGCGAAGCAGCGCGGCAGGTCGGGCTTGATGCCGCCGAAACCGTCCTGACGCGCGCACTGCGCTCCGGTGCGGTGACCGGCGCCGGCGTGCACAACATTGGCATGGAGCTGGGTTCGATTTACCCGGAGGCCGTGGAGGAAGCGCACCGGCAGGGCCGGGAACTCGATGGCGGCGACAACCTGCGGATCGGCTTGTCAGCGCTCGCTGCAGCCGCCGTCGACACCGCAATGGAAGCGGTGAATGTCGGACGAGTGATGAAGGGTGCCGAAGGCGCATCCTTTGCCGGCCGCGCCGCGCGCGAGATCCCGCTGGGCATGGCGCGCGAGGGCTCGACCGAAGCGATCCAGACAGGCATCGAGCACTACGGCGCCGGCCAGCCGATCGCCGACGAGAAGGGACTGCGCGACATCATCGACTCGGCCGCGGTCGGCGCGGTCGGCGGGGGGCTGGCCGGCGGCGGCGCATCGCTGCACCGCCGCGCGCCGGCGGTTGAAAGCACCCCGCCCGGGTTGGCCGACCAGCCGCCGGCCTCTGCCTTCGATATGCCGGTGCCGGTGCCGGCGCCGGCCGCGAGTGGCATGCAGCGGCTCGCTACCGGTACGACGATCGACGAGGTGATCGCCGGCGCGCACGAGGTGGCCGATGTTCCGCTCACGGGTGGCCTTTCCGCCGGCCAGGAGGCGCGAGCGCTCGATGCGCTGGACCGCCAGGCCCAGCGCGACATGGACGCCATCCGCCAGGCCGGACGCGCCATGTCGCTGGACGAGCAGCGCCGCGGCCCGGCGCCGCCGCCCGCGGTTCAACCATCGGCGTCCGTGCTGGACGAGGCGCCCTTCGGCGATCGTGTGCTGACGCTGCGCGAGCAGCTTGCCGACCCCAACATTCGGGACCAGCTGCGCGCGCTGGACCCGCAGGCCTTCTCACTGGTGTCCCAATACGCGGGCATCGCCGACCGGCCCGACATCAACCTGCCTGAGAAGACCCGCGACCGCCTGCTGGGCCTGGCGGAGCTGATCGTCTCGCGCGCCGTCGCGCAGCCCCTGGAAACCGCCCAGCCGGGCCCGAGCGCAACGCGCGTGGCCGCTGGTCCGGCGCTGACCCAGCCGGCCGGCGTGCCCAGGCTCGAGCTGGACACCACGCCCACCGGCGCGATCCGCGTCGACAGCAGCGGCAGCGCAGCGCCGGAGACGCGGGCTGATGCGATCAGCACGAAGCAGCGCGTCGATGCGATGCGCAAGCGTCCCGACGGGTTCGATCAGCAGGTGCAGGGCCGGCCGCTGCCGCGCGACTTCACGCTGGTGGGAGACGGCACGTTGACCCCCGGCACCATGCCCATGCGCGACCCGGCCCAATTGCCGGCGCCGCCGAACATGCCAGGCAAGCGCGGCGCGTTCGAAGCCGCCGAGCGGGAGCGGGCGGCGGCGGCGGCACGCAAGCCGGACGAGCTGGAGGCCATCGCCGCGGTCAAGCGCGCGAGCGAGGCCCCGGCGCCGACGGCATTGGGCGCAGCCATGCGCACCGCCATCGACCGACAGGCGCATGAAGCCGCCACCTCGCCGGCCAACGCAAAGGCCGAACCGACAGAGGCGCAGAAGAAGGCCGGCAACTATCAGCTCGGCCACATCCGGATCTCAGGTCTGGACATCAGCGTTGAGAACCCGGCCGGGTCCACTCGCAGCGGCGTCGACAAGTCTGGCAAGCCGTGGTCCACCACCATGACCACTCACTATGGGTATTTCAAGCGGACTCGCGGCGCCGACGGCGATCACGTCGACGTGTTCGTGAAACCGGGCACCGACTCCGACTTCGACGGCCCAGTGTTCATCGTCGATCAGGTGGATCCCGAAACCCGCGCGCACGATGAGCACAAGGTGGTGCTCGGCGCAAAGACCCGCGAGGAAGCCGAGGCGATCTACCGGGCGAACTACGCGCCGGACTGGCACGGCCTGGGGGCGATGACCCGCATGTCGCTCGACCGCTTCAAGGAATGGTTGGCCAACGGCGACACGACCAAGCCTGTGGCGTCGGACCTGCAGCGCCGCGTCGAAGCCTCGCGCCGTGCGCCGGCCGGCGTCACCGGCGAGCGGAGCGACCTGTTGCCGAAGAGCAAGCTCGCCGAGCTGGCCAAGCTGACCCAGCGCAGCCGCGAGGACGTGGCCACGCAGTACACCGGCTTCGTGCAGAAGCACGGCCAGGCCAAGGCCGATCAGATGCTGGAGCGGGCCCTGCAGGTGGCGCGCGAGAACCCGAAGCGGCCGCCGTCAGAGCCCGCGGCCGCCGCGGTGCCGGCCGAGACGCCGAAGCCGCACGCGCCGACCGAAGCAGCCGAGCCGGCACCACAGCCGCAACAGGAGGGCGCTCCGACCGAGGCCACCGGCGAGGCTGCGCCCGCTTCGGTGAAGCCCGCGGCCGATCGCACCGCCAAGCGCGTGCGCAGCCGCATGGTGCAGCAGGAAGTCGACCTGGGCCTGGCGCGCGTGCGCGAACTGCGCGCCGCTGGCCGCATCACCGCGGCTGACGCCATGGCCGCGATCAGCAGCGCACGCGACGCAAGCGACCCGGCCGATGCTGCCGCCAAGCTCGCGGAGTTCCTACGTGAGAAGGACCGCGCGCCGGTGCCCGATGCTGAACCGCCCCGCCAGGCAGAGGCCACCCGCCCGCGACGCCCATCGGCCGGCCCGTCCACGGATGCGGCCTCGCTGCGGCAGCGGCTGGATCGGCACCACGCCCTCGCCGCCGAGCTGAACGCCGGCAGGTCGATGACGACCTCACTAGGCCGGATCGACCTGACGGCTGACGATCGCGGCGCCATCATGCGCCGCGCTGCGGAACTGCGCGCCGAGCTCGCCCGCACCGTGAAAACCGGGGTCGCGAGCGCCGCGGCCAAGCAGGCGGTGGCCGAGCGCATCGAAGCACTGCGCGCGGAGCTGGGCGAGGTCGACCCGTCGGCGGCCGAGGAGCCGGCAAGCGAGCCGCCCGGCCCGCCGGAGACGACCACTGGCGCCGCCGCACCGAAGATCGAAGACGCCGGCGAGAAGATCGGCGGTGCCCGCAAGGACCGCTGGGCCGAGCGCGGCCTGGACGTGAGCGACCTCGATGCGATGGCCGAAGGCGAGGGCGCTGAACTGGCCACCAAGGCCAACGTGTGGAAGCCGGACTACCAAGCCATCGCAGTCCAGGCCGAGCCGGTGACCGCGGCGATGGTCAAGGTGGTGTACGACTCGCTGGCGGCCAAGCCCCGCCAGAACACGCCGCAAGGCCGGCGCGACTACGTGCGCGCGATGCAGGCGGTGCGCAAGGTCTACGGCGCGGTGAAGTCGGTGCAGGAGGCCAAGGACGCCTATCAGCAACTGCGCGCGGAGCTGGGCATTCCAGCCGTTCGCATGGGCCTGAGCGAACAGTCCGAGGACCAGAAGGCTGCGCGGCGCGCGCTGTTCTCGGTCTACAAGGGGCGCAGCGACCCGTTCGTGTTCGGCTATAACGAATTGCAGCGCGCGAAGGCGCTGGTGCAGGACGGGTTCCCGGGCGCCATCGAACCCTGGACCCGTCGCTTCGTGATCCGCGAGTGGGGTGGCGCCGGCGTCACTGACCGCGGCCTGGAGCTGATCCAGCGCGATGCGGCCGCCGCCGGCACGCCGCTGACGGCCGAGCAGATCCGCGCCGGCTACTTCGAGGTGCGCGACAAGGCCGGCCGGACCCAGGCCTACCTGCCGACCAAGGCCGATGCCGAGCAGGCGGCGAAGGCCCTGTACGAAGCCACCAAGGGCAAGGGCAGCGAGAAGACCGAGCCCGAGCGCCCGCACCTGGACAAGATCGCGCGCGAGGGCATGGAGCCAGCGATCGACCGCGACGCCACGCCGCAGGACCTGCTGGACACCTTCGGCTTCCGCGGGGTCGAGTGGGGCAACTGGAGCGCGCAGGACGAGCGGCAGCGCATCCTGAACTTGGCCTACGACGCGCTGTCGGACCTGGCCAAGATCATGAACGTGCCGCGCAAGGCCTTGAGCTTGAACGGGACCCTTGGCATGGCCTTCGGCGCCCGCGGTGGAGGCCGGTTCGCGGCGCACTACGAGCCCGGCAAGCTGGTGATCAACATGACCAAGCTGCGCGGTGCCGGCAGCCTGGCGCACGAGTGGGCCCATGCGCTGGACCACTACCTCGGCGAGCTCGAGCGCAGCGATGCCTACCAGGGCAAGGCCCGCGGCGCCAGTGGCTGGTATGGCCAGCGCGCCTACACCGGCCGCGACGCGCCGGCGAACCTGCGGCCCGAGCTGGCCAAGGCCATCGACCAGGTGATGCGCCGGCTGTTCGAAGGCACGATCGACAAGGCGACGATGCTGGCCGAGCTGCAGGCGCAGCGCGAGCGCACGCAGGCTCTGGCCGCGCGCGAGACGGATTCGAAGCTGAAAGCCGTCTACACCGACTCGCTGGCGCAACAGCAGCGGCGCATCGATGAGGTGAAAGCGGCACCGGAGGGCACGACCTACCCGCGCGGGAAGTCCGACTACGCCAAGGAGGCGCAGAAGCTGTCCGGCAAGAGCGCCGACGGCTACTGGCTGCGCCCGACCGAGATGTGGGCTCGAGCCTTCGAGAGCTACGTGTTCGATCGGCTGATGGCCATGGGCGCCAAGAGCGAGTACCTCGTGCACGGGGTCGAGCAGGATCGCTTCGACGACGCCTCACGGTTCAAGGGCAACCCGTACCCGAAGGGCGACGAGCGCGCGGCCATCAACAAGGCGTTCGATGCTTTCGTGTCGGAGTTGAAGACCCGCGAGGACGGCGAGGGCCGGGTGGCGCTGTTCAGCCGCGCCGCCGGCGACGAGGCCAATGCGCTGCGCGCGCTGAGCGAGAACGACGAGCTGTTCGCGCTCCCGAAGTCCAAGGCCATGACCGTGGAGGGCATCGCCGCGGACATCGACCCCGAGATCAAGGTCACGCCGCGCAAGATCCCTGGCGAGACGCGCTACGACCTGACGATGCCGGACGGCAAGACCGCGCGCCTGATCGTGCGCAAGCCCAATCCCTACGGCCCGACGCTCTACGGCTTCGATCAGGTCGACGGCGAGATGTCCAACGTCTTCGAGGGCCGCCCGGGCGAGAACCCTGAAGCGGTGCCGGCCGCCAAGGAGGATGTGTACGTCGATGCCTCGCTGCTCGAGTCTGGCGGCGGCGGTGCGAAGGTGTACCAGATCGCCGCGACCTTCGCGCACAACACCGGCCGCATCTTCATCGGCGACCCCGCGGGCTTGAGCGACGAGGCGCTGCGCCGGCGCACCGAGCAGATGCTGTCCAGCGCGCTGAAGTTCGGCACCACCGAACACCTGGCGCCGCACCCGCGGCAGACGGTGGGCGACAAGGCGCTCGGCGTGCCGCCGTTGAAATGGGTCTACGGCGACGACCTGGGCAACATCCGCCGGATGGTTGAGGTCAACCTGAAGGCGCTGGAGAATGCGGGTTATGGCGACTCCGTCATCAGCTTTGATCCAGGCGCTGGCCGATTCCGAGACTCGGGTGGCGAGTTCCTTTCCCGCGCTGACATCGACGCGCTGGCAAAGGAGGCTGGTCTCGGCCGACGAGGCCAGGCAGGCGGCTCTACGCTTGCGCGAGGCGCTGTGCTCCGTGCCCTTCTACGCGAAGAGGGCCGAGAGGGCGCGGGTGGCCGGGGACGAGATGGCCTACTGGCTCGGCTTGCAGGCCTCGGAGGCGACGCTGCGGCGGCTGCCCAAGGCATCTTCTACTCCCGAGACCCCGAAGCCGTCCGAGGACTGAGCCGCGCCGAGGCCGAAGCGGTCCTCGCGCTGCCGCAGGCGCTGATCAACCGGCTGCTGGGGCAGCGGCTCACCCTGGCGCAACTGCGCGATGTCGCGTCGCGGGCCGACGGGCTCGACATCCAAGTGGCCCAGTCGGTCGACGACCTGCCACCGGAGCAACGCAAGAAGCTTTCGGCGCGCGTGCCGAATGGGAACGTGCGCGGGGTCTACTTCCCTGACATCGACCGCATCTGGCTGATCGCCGATCACCTGCACAGCGAAGCCGAGGCGAGTTTCGTGCTGCTGCACGAGGCCTTCCACCGCGGCCTGGCCAAGACCTTCGGCGCCGACGCGCGCCGGGTGCTGCGCCAGATGTACCACACCAACGGCAAGCTGCAGAAGCTCACCAAGGAGCAGATGCAGGCCCACGGCATCGGACAGGACGAAGCGATCGAGGAAGCGCTGGCCGACCTGGCCGGCCGCGGCGAGGCGCGCGACCTGAAGGGCTGGGACCGTCTGGTGCAGATCATCCGCGCCTGGCTCGACAACATCGGGCATGCGCTGGGCTTCACCCTGAAGTGGACCGACGCGATGATCGAGGACTTTGTGGCCGGCACGGCGCGCGCCGGCATGCAGGGCGGCGTGCACGTATCGGTGGACCCCGCGGCGCGCGCGTCGAAAGAGGGATCCCCCGCGGCCATCTGGGTTGACGCGACAGTGCGAGCTGAAGGGCTCGACCCGACTTCAATCCGCTCCGCGGGGGACGCACTGAGTCTAGCTGAGCAGATCGACCGAACCAATCGTGCGGGCCCAGCTGAGCCCGCCATGAGCCGGGCAGGCAGTCGCCAGGCGGGTGACGACGATGCTCGGGGTCCGATTTCTGCCCAAGACCTCGTGAACGCGCGGGGCGGCGTCTTCGACTTCAACCGTCTCGGCGCCACGCAGCAGGATCGCGTGCGCACCGTGGTCGACGGCGGCCGATCGTTCTGGCTCGGCGCGCTCACGCGTGACCAATTGGCCGACATCTACGGCCGCGAGATGCCGCAGGTGAAGGACTACGACGCCTTGACCCGGGCGATGGAGAACGAGCGCTCGAAGATCGCCCAGGACGCCGACGGGCTGTACAACGAGTGGGCCAAGCTCGACAGCGATGCGAACGACAAGCTCGCCCGCGTGATGCTCGACGCGACCGTGCACAGCGTGCACCCCGATGGCGAGTTCACCACCATCAAGGGCAACGACGCCGCGACTGAGGACGATCGGCGCAAGGTGCACAAGCGCCTGCGCCGCGAGTTCGCCGAGCTGCCCGACGCCGCCCAGGCCATGTACCGCAAGGTGCGCGACTTCCACGCCGGCATGCTGGAGCAGCTGAAAGCCGGCCTGGAGCATCGCATCGAGCGCCAGGTGCAGGACGGCAAGGCCCGGGCGGCCACGCTCACCAGCATCCGTCAGGCCTTCGACCGGTACAAGGAGCACGGGCCGTACTTCCCCCTCTCGCGCTTCGGCGACTTCCTGGTCATCGGCACGCGCGAGGACGGCGAGCGCGTGGTGGCCAGCTACGAGACGGCCGGTGAGCAGGCGACCGCGGCGCGCGCGCTTCGCCAGGACGGCTTCACGGTGAAGATGAAGACGGCCAAGCAGTACACCCGCGCGCTCGATGGCTCGGCCGGCCGCTTCGCCGGCGACGTGCTGGCGCTGCTGAACGGCCTGGACATGAGCGAGGCCACGCTGGGCGGCAAGGCGGCCGACCTGAAGACCAAGCTGCTGGACGACGTGAACCAGCTGTTCATCCGCGCGCTGCCCGACCTGAGCTACCGGCGCCAATTCGCCCACCGGCAGAACACCCCGGGCTTCAGCGCCGACGTGATGCGCGGCTTCGCATCGAGCGCCTTTCACGGCGCCAGCCACATCGCACGCCTGAACTACGCTGACCGGATGAGCTTTGCGCTCGAAGACGCCTACCGGGCGATCGAGCGGGCCGACGACGGCGACTTCAACAAGCACACGCAGGTGCTCAACGAGTTGGCGCTACGGCACGACGCGGCGATGAACCCGAATACGCACCCGTTCGCCGCGCTGTTGAACCAGGTGGGCTTCGTGATGTACCTTGGCGCCAGCCCGGCGGCAGGCCTCGTGAACCTGCTGCAGACGCCGATGATCACGCTGCCCTACCTGGGCGCGCGGCACGGCTTCGGCAAGGCCGCCGCAGGCCTTGCGAAGGCGACGAAGGACATCCTCGCGGCCAAGGCCAGCCGCCAAAGTGGCTGGAATGCCGTCGACAGCCCGAAGCTCAGCGAGGCAGAGCGAGAAACCATGCGCAAGCTGCAGGACGAGGGGGTGATCGACCTGACGCAGGCGCACGACCTCTCCGCCGCGACCGGCCTGGACACCGGCAACGTCGCGCGCTCGAAGGCAGCCTTCGCGATGTCGCGGGCGATGAAGATCGTCGGCTGGACCTTCCACGTCCCCGAGGTGATGAACCGGCAGGCCACAGCGCTGGCCGCGTACCGGCTGGAAATGGAGGCCTCGGGCGACCAGGCCAAGGCCGAGGACGCGGCGCGCGAGGCGATCAAGCGCACCCACTTCGACTACAGCTCGAGCAACCGCGCGCGCTACATGCAGGGCAACCTGGCCCGCGTCGTGCTGCAGTTCAAGCAGTACGCGCAAAACATGACCTACCTGCTCGGGCGTGCCGCCTACCAGGCGCTGAAGGACGAGGACCCCGCGGTGCGCCGCGTCGCTCGCCGGCAGCTGGTGGCCACGTTGGGCGCGACCTTCGCGATGGCCGGCGCCCTGGGCCTGCCGGCGGTCGGCGTCATCGGTCAGCTGGTAGGTGCCTTGGTCGGCGCACTCGACGACGACGACAAGCCGTGGGACTGGAAGGCCGAGCTGCGCAATCTGTTCGCCGACACCTTCGGCAAAGAAGCAGGCGAGGTGCTGGCTCACGGCCTCCCTCGGGCGTTGATGCCGTGGGACGTTGCCAACCGGGTCGGTATGTCGGACCTGTGGTTCCGCTCGAACGATCGCGAGGGCCAGTCGCCCCGCGAGGCCTTCGCCAACGACATGGCGAACATCCTGGGGCCCTCGGCCGGTACCTTGCTGGGCTGGTACACCGCGGCGGACCAGATGGCCCTCGGCAACTGGTCGAAGGCGGCCGAGGCCATCACGCCGAAGTTCGTGCGCGACGTGCTCCAGGCGGGGCGGATGGCAACGGAGGGCGTCACGAGCTACAAGGGTGAGCATGTGATGGACCTGACGCCGGCCGAGTCGCTGGGCAAGCTGCTCGGCTTCACCCCGGCGCGCGTGTCGGAGACCTACGAAGCCATGGCCACCGTGAAGAACGCCGAAACCGCGGTGCTCGATCGCCGCAAGCTGCTGATCGGCAAGGCGGCGCGCGCCCGCATGGAAGGCGACGGCGAGGCCGCTGCCGAGGCTGCTGCGGAGATCGCGGAGTTCAACCGCCGCAACCCGGCCGAGCGGATCAAGGGCGAGGCGATCGTGGCCTCGGTCCTGGCCCGCCGGCGCCACGAGCGCGAGACTGCCGACGGCGTGTCGCTGCCGCCGGGCCGCGATCACTTCCGCGAAGTCGGCCGCTTCGCCGTCACGCAATGAAGGCCGAGGTCGCGGTCGCGCTGCTGGTGCTGGCGATCGTGGCCGGCGGGCTATCGCCAGTGCTGCTGCTGGTCGTGATGGTGTTCGCCGCGCTGTACGGCCTGGCGCACTGGATCGGCGGCGGGCGGAAGTAGCGAGTCAGGCGTCGCGCTGCTCGCGCACGACATCGCGAACTGCTTGCATGGCTACCTGGGCCAGCCGGCCGAGCCGGGCGCGTTCCTGCAAGGCCGCGATGCTGGCCTTCTGGTCGGGGGTCAAGTTGCGCACGCGCTCTTCCACCTGGCGGCGGGTCTCCGCACGTTGGGCCTCGGTGACGATCGGGAAGCGGCGCTGAGAGGTCATCTGGAGGCGTTGGCGCAGTTCACAGTGCTGGCCCAACCGTCAGGGGCCCCCGCGAAAGAGGCGGGCTGCATGAGCCATACGGCTAGCGTAGAGGGATGTTGACGGCCAGCCAGCCGATGCTATGGCCATGCGTTTGGCCTCGCAACCGCAGCACCGCATTCGAGGGGTCACGGGCCGAATCGGGCAGCGACTCGGGCACGAAGTAAGGCATTCAAGGCCACGCCGGCGTCAACCAACGCTCGATTGCAACGATCGAACTCGGCTTCCAGCAGGTCGTTTACGTAGACCTCCCCGAACGGTGCGCCGTGGTAGTCGAAGGGTGGAAGTTTGAACCCGTGTCGCACGGGCCTGGTGCCGGTCCAATCCTCGGACAGCGATGGTCTGATGATCGAGATGTGCTTGCCGCTGTTCGCGAGGGCGTTGATGTGGTCGAAGGACCCTCCGCTTCCTAGGGCCCCGAATGGCTTTATCAGGCTCGCCTGGACATCGGGCGTATTGCTCAGGCGATGCAGCACCCTGTCATGGTGGATGCGCCAAGGTTTCAGCGCGTCGGGGCGTTTGTCCATCTCGAGCGCGTGGTACACGGTGTTCGCCATTAAGTCGGCCACTGCGTGGATCCCCTGGACGCAAGCCAAGATCTCAGCGCCTGCTTCGATCATCAGCACCTCGAAGGCTTCCCGCGCTTCACGATCGCTCCCATTTCGGGCGGCGATCAGGATTCCATGCCTTGCAATGTGCTCGTCTACGTATCGGGACAGCAGACGATCGGACTCATGAAGATGGTGCCGTGCGTATTCCATCCGGAACCAGGTTGACTGCGCGCTGGGTCCGACTGTCGCGCCACGCCCGGCCAGCCGCTCTGCCAGGTTGCGCACCTCGCCAAGATCCCAGCGCGGGGGATGATCGTTGCCGGCGTCATTCCTGCGATCGGGGTCGTTGATGGCGTTCGAGTTGGACATCGGTGGTGTGGCCTGGTGGCGGCGAGAGCCTGATCTCAGCGACTCATTCGCATGGAGTTGAACTGCAGGCCAACCTCCAACTCTTTGACCTCAGATGGCGCAGCAGGAGTCACAGCAACTTCCACGTCTGTGAATGAGCCTGCGCGGAAGGTCTGCGTCACAGAGAATTCCTTCGACTTTCGCGACTTGAAGTATTCCTGCGCTGCCTTCGGGTCCCAGGGAATGCCCCATTCGACTTTCACCTTGGCGCCTTCGAACGATGCTCCAGTCAGGTTGCCTATTCGAAGCTGCACCTTGAACCCATCCAGGAACGGGGTGACGCCAACGGCGGAGACGGTCACTGGGCCATGCTTGGTTCGCGCAATGTCGTAACCTTGCGCATCGGTCTTCACTGTTGCCGATGAGCGTTGAGATTCAAGAGTTTCGACCCTGAGTTTCAACGCGTCGATCTCCAGGCCGAGATCCTTGACTTGGCCTTCCGCCGCAGATGCCGCCCTGGCCACTGCGTCAATCCTTATGTCGACGGCTGGATCGCGCTGCGGCGTGCAGCCCGAGACCAAGACGGCTGTTGCCAGCACCTGAACGACCGCGACCCCGACAGCTTGTCCTCGCATAGCTTGCCTCCTCCGTCGAGTCAGCATACGCCGACTGGGGTGCGACAAGGCCATGGGAGCCATCGGAATGGAAACCTCCCCACCCAACACATGGGGGCCTGTCGTTATTCATTTGCGGTAGAGGACGCGCACATCCGGCAACTTGGTCTGCGCGGCTCTGATCATCAGGTCTGTGCCGGGTAGCCTCTTGAAGCCCAACCGCTTGTAGTACCGCCGAAGCGCAGCCACCGCCCTGTAGTAATCCTTGGGCAGCGAGTCGAGTGCGAGCGCGTTCCACCGTTGCACTTCATTTGACTCATTCGGCCGGGATTCGCATTGCAGAGGGAAGGGCTTCATCGCGACCAGTCCTGCGCCCGGCCGCAGCGCGCGAATCAGACCAGTGAGTGCGATCAGGCCGATCCCTTTGCCTCGGTGCGCGGGCAGGACTTCCAGGCGATCAAGGATGAGCAGATTGGGTGCCCACAGCCAGCTGAAGGCACCATAGGCCATGTCCATGGCGCGCTCGAACCGCCCTTCGGTGCCGTAGAGGGCGTTGAAGTAGTCCAGCGTGGTGGATTGAGAATCGAACACCTCAAAGATCGGCTCCTGCTCTTCGACGGCGCCATCCAGATCCAGGTAGATGGCTTTGAACCAGCCGATAGTCGTGTCCTCCTCGCGGTCGCTCCAGCATCGCAGCTCGCCGACGTGGTGGTGGATGAATCGGCTCGGTTCGTTGTCGTCGGCAAGCACTTCTCGCTCGTCAAAGTTCAGTGACACCGCCGGGTACTCTTCAGGTTCTGACATGACCGACACGCTGCTTGGATGAGGGTGGCGAACTCTGAAACCACGAGCGGCTCCGCTGCAATCCGCCGCCGACGGATCCCGGCGGAACGGTGGGGCGACGATTGCGATGCTAGGTCGTGAAATGAGCGGCCAGTCAACTGGAGCGAATCGCGCTTGCAAACTCCGGCGGCGTGGCCTACATTTCAATCACCGCTGGTCGTCAGCGGTCGGGAATAGCAGCCCGGAATCACAAGGCGCGCGGCCGCCTTAAGTGCGGCCTTTTCGTTTCCGCTTCGCTGGTAGGCGGCGCGAGCGCGTGGACCACCTTTCAATGGTGGCCCGGCGGGGAGGCCGAAAGGCCTGCCGGTTCCTTGTGTCCGGTCTGCTACCCCGTTCGGGCTGCCACCCATCGAATAGCAGCGATTGCGGCAGCCTTTGGACCACACACAAGGAGCCGCACATGGCTGGTACATCCCCGGGCGCCAAGCCGCCCACTTCTTCCCCCACCACCTCGCGCACGCGCACCTGCCACGGGTTCTTCACCGTCGGCGCGGTGCCTGCGATGGTCTTCAGCACTCGCCGCCAGGCCGATCCTGCTGTGGTGGTCGACCTCGGCCACGCCGGCACGATGGCCAGCGGGCGGTTGTCGCCCACCCAAGCGCGAGCAGCCGCAAGGGCGCTCCTGCAGGCGGCGGATGCCGTCGACGTGGCGCAGCGCCATCCGGCGTTCACGCGTGCAGCAGCTGGGAGGTGACCATGGACCAAGACCAGATCAACCCGGCGGCAAAGCGCATCGCCGAAACGATCATCGCTCGGGCTCAGATCCTTGCGATGGGTACGCCTTCGATCCCCAAGGAGCGCGTCATCGAACAGAGCGAGTCGGGCGCGCCACCGGCGGCGCCCTTGCAGGCGGCCCGGCAGGCCGTGGCCGAAGCCGAAAGGCGCCTGCAGGCGGCTCGCAATGGTGCAGCACGGGCCCGGCGGAGCGTGGAACGGGCTCGGGACGACTTGCGATACGCAAAGGCCGCATATGCGATCGAGGCTTACACCATTGCCCGTGCACATGGGCAGGTCGCCCAGGAGGCCTCGCGCCGCGGGACGAAAGGCGGTGCAGCATGAATCCAGGCCTCGCAGGGATCTTCACCACGCTGCTGGATCGAACCATCGCGGAGCTTTCTGAAGACGAGCTCTTTCGTGTCGAAGGCTTGCGCGCCGAGGCAGAGACGCTCTCGAAGCAGCTCTCCCTGATGGCCTGCGGGTTGGAGGCGATCACCCATGAGAAACAGGGCGCGGAGGAGATCGTCGGCAGCCAAGCCCTTGCGCCCACCTTCGCGATCATCAGCCACGTTGCCGAGAACATCGGCGCCATGCTGGAGGCGTTGGAGATGGCCGAGGGTGACAGATTCCGTCGGCAGCGGGCGGCGTTCGAGCAAGTGCACGCGGTGCCGCGCGCCAGCCGCGTCATGTCGAAGCCTCAGGTCGAGAGCATCGCAGGCGGAGGTGCAGCATGAGCGCCGCCTTCGAGAAGCCCGCGGTGCCTGCCGTGGCGCGGCTCCAGGACGCTGAAGCGCTGGCCGGCACCGCCGGCGCCGTCGAGCTGCTTGCGGCGGTGGCCGCGGTCAGCAACGACACGGTCTTCCGCTTCGGGGGCGACGGGCTGGACGAAGAGCCCATGGACGGGCGCGACTACTCGGCCATGGCATCGATCGTCGAGGCCGCGATCAGCACGCACTTCGTCGACGCCGGGCCAGCGCATGGAAGGGGCTTCGCCCTGGCCCTCGCGGATCTCCTGAGCATCATGGCCGACGGCATGGGCAACCTGCAAGACTGGCAACCGGCGAAGGCCGTCGCCGACGCCTATGAGGTTGCGCGGGCACACGCACGCTGAACGAAGGCAGCGCGCCCCGCTTGCACCTGTGGGGCGCGCGTCTTCAGCCTGGTGGCCTGCCGCCACGCGAGCCGGGCCCGAGGGTCTCCGTGCCTATCCGCTCACGGCGGATTGCCCCGCGGCGCCGGCGCCCTGACAGTGCGCCGCATGAACACCAGCGCTCCCCCCGAACCCCACCGCCCGGCGCCTGGCCGCCGGCCCGCACTGCCGCCGCTGCCGCGCTCCAGCGGGCCAGCCTCACTGCCAGCTCGAGTCCGCGGCGCTGGCGCTGCCGGCCTTCCTGGCCGCGGGCCGGCGTTGCCGCTTGCTGCCGAAGACTGGGCCACGTTCAAGGTGCGCGACTGCGTGCGTCGCGCGTGCTTCATGGCGGCGTCGGAGCTCCTCTTGCTGGCGCGGCTCGGGTAGCCGGGTTTCGCTATTGCTGGTCCTTCCGGTTGCGGTCTATGCTTCAATGGTGTTGCCCAGTGATGGTGGCGCGGGGAGGGCTTGATGAGGCGAATCACGGCAGTGCTCGTGCTTGCCGGGCTAGTTTCGATTTTGGTTGGATGCGGTGGGGGCGCGGACGACAACAGCGCGGACGGGTCTTTGGCCTCGACCCTCATGCAGCGTCGGCACGCGCTGAGCGGCGCCGATCCCATGGTTGCCACGGCGAGCCAGGTCACGCAGTTGATGGAGCTCGGCGAGTCGCAGTTCGCCGTGTACTTCCCATCGAAGCAGCCGACCCGATTTGCGGGCACGCTGGCCTACAGGTTCTACCCGGAGACCGGGGCCTACCTCATCGTCGACGGCGACCAAGTCCTCGTCGCGGGCCCACCGTTCGGAGGGCCAATCGTCTATGTGGGTCTGGTGACCGACTTCATTCGTCCGCCGGTGCCGACGTTCCCATTGCGCGACGCATACCAAGCCTTCGTCGCGGCGGGCACTTCGAACAACTTCAACGTCTCCGGGGGCTGCAGCGGCACCGCTTCGGTCGTTGCGAGCCCGACCTCGCCCACCACGTTCGAGGGCGCGCAGGCATTCGTTTCGACGCAGACGACCTCGATCAAGCTGACGAACTGCACACCGGCGACCAATGCGGTCAGCAGCCTGGGGTACTACGACGTTGACTACACCCCGATCGGGTCGGTGATCCCGGGCGTCGAGTACGCGACCTTCCTGACCAAGCCGCCGAGTTTGCCGACCACCGTGAAGGTCGGCGACACCGCGATCTTCGCAACGCTCACCGTGTACAGCAGCGCCACCAAGACCACGATCACCGGTCAGCGCGTGCTGAGCTACGTGGTCGACGGCGAGACAGCTACCACGGCGATCGTGCGCCTTGTCGTCAAGGCGTACAACGCGGCGAATCAGCTGCAGTTCACGCAGCAGTCGAGCTATCGGATCACCCAGGACGGGACCTTGTCGATATTGATCATGGATGTCCAGTACGGGCCGCCGAGCAATCTGCACCTGGTGTACACGAAGGTCTGACGCCCATGTCGCCCCGGCCACCGCAGCGCGCGAAGGTTGAACGCCGGGGCCACGACGCGGGACCCAGCGCGCCGGCTGGCGGTTGTGCCGCCGATGAACCGGTGGTGGCGCCAGCGGCGGCACTTGGCTTGCTGATGACGGCCGAGGAGATCGCCGCACTCGTTGAATATCGGCAGCCCGTGAAGCAGGTCGAAGAGCTGCACCGGCAAGGCTTCTGGCGCGCCCGGCGCGGCGCCGTCAGCGGGCGGGTGATTCTGGAGCGCTCGCACTACGAGGCCGTGTGCGGCGGGGCTAGGCTGGGCATGCCGATCGGCAAGCGCCCACCAGAGCCCAAGTTGCAGCCTGCGTAGTCGCGTCGGGTTGGGGCCGAGACGATCGCGGCAGGACCTCCCTCTGTCCTCGTCCACCGCATCCAGCTCACCGCCCGCGACATCCAGGTCTCGGTCGCTACTGCCTCGGCCTCGGGGCGCACTGTGGCCTCGCCTGGCCGGCCTGACCATCGCCCTGATGGATGCACCCAAAGGTGGGAAGTTGGGGGGTGGTGGTCGCAGGACCAGGTCCGCGACGTATGCTTTGCCCGCCGGTCGACTTCCTCCTCCCTCCCTTACTGTTGGCCGGTCTTTGTCGCCGCGCGTGCTTCACTGCCGCGCGGCGGTCTTCTTTGGGCCACCGCCGCCTGATCACTGATCTGGCGCGCAATGGGGCAAACCCTCCGCACAATTCCCAGACTCTGCCCCCTAGAAGATTGGCATCTGACCGTACGATTCCCATGCGCGAAAATTTGGGGGGATTCATGCTTGAAGCCGCGGGCGTCACGCTCTATGACATTGCCGATTGTGGGTACTACCCCCGGGCATCAAAGGTGAGGGCATTCGGAGAGGTGGCCACGCTTCTGGATGACCTTGTCCATTGGGTCTCAGGCAAGAAGCTCGGCCAAACTCAAATGCCGAAGGGGCGAGGACGCGGCTCGATGCGTATGGGTACGTATGTGTTGGATGCTCGAAGGACGTCCGACCGCTACCTTGTCACGCTGTGGAATCAGGTCCCCGCGACGGATGGCCAGGTGGCGTCTGTGCGAATCGATTCCGGTGTCAACCGACCCGCTGTGGTGATGAACGACATTGAGGAAGGAACGGTACCTGGATATGCGACGTACTTCTACTTCATGCCTGAGCGCGAACAGTTCCTTGCCGTTCGTTTTCAGCACCCCGGCTACGGTCATGCTGCGCTGCGGAACTATTTGCAGAGCTTCCTGCGCTACTGTGGCCGCCATGTTCGATATGAAGATGGCGATGGTGACGCAAAAGTGATGGGTTACGTGCCAGACGCTGCTGCCGCCCCAGCCAGCATGGTTCCCAAGTTCAACTCTGATCCGCATGTCAAGCGTGGCGAGCACGCACGTCTAGTTCAGGAAGCGGCTCGCGTCGTAAAGGTAGTCAGGAAGTCCGAACTAAACCTGAGCGTGCCGGAACAGGACCAACTTTGGCAAAGGATGCTTCGGTGGGCAAGCCTCCGCAGCGGGCAAAGACCAATCGAGCCTGTGAAGATTCAGTATTCGATGGACACAACTGTCACTCCTTCCGAGATGCGGTCGCTTGTCAGGGAATGGGCGGGCGCGGCGACGCGGGGGGATGCGGATTGGGATGATTTGGGCTTTATGCTCAAGGGCGAACAGAGCCCGCTTTGGCTGAGTCATTCGCTTGCTAGGAAGATGTTCGATCTCGACGTATCACGGGATACACCGGAAGTCGTCAATGCGCCCAGCCTTGCTCGTACCTTGGTTCGCATTGAACGCGAGATGCTGGCTGCGCTTGTATAGTTCCAGGGTTGGACCCCAGCCATGTCCGTACTTCGTGCCATCAGCCTCCTCGCCTGCGCATCTGCCGTTGGCGCGGGAGCATGGTTCGGACGGACGGTTCCGTTTGTTGAACAATGGCCTATGTTTGAGGCCCTTCGTACCACGGCAGCAATCATCTTTGCCGTCATCGGCGCCTGGATGGCGATCATTTACCCCGAGCGGTTGAAACTCACCTTCCGGAGGGCTGAGGCGCCAGATGCGAGTCAGGGTGCTACGGGATGGGGGCAACTGTTCACCCCTGTCGTGAACTCGACCGGCATATTGGCCGTGATCCTTGTCGTTGGAGTCGTTGCTCCTCTATTTAGGGCGAACCCCGTGAAAGTACCCCTCGAGGTCGTTCAGGGGGCCACGTATGCGTTGTTGGTCGCGCTGACCCTTTGGCAACTCTGGACTGTGCTGCTAACACTGGTTCCTGCGGACAGGGTGAAGTCCTATCTGGATGATCAGGACGCGAAGCAGGCTGCCATCCGCGGGCTAAAGAGCGGAAGCTCGGTTCATCGTCCCAGCCCATAGCGAGCATGTGACCGGCTGCGCCAGCCGGGTCGAGCAAGATGTCGTCTGGCTGAGGATTCGCATGGGCGACCACTACGTGCCGCGGTACTACCTGCGCGGCTTCACCGGCGAGGACGATCGGCTCTGGGTGTTCGACCGAACTACGGGGCAAGTCTTTCCCTCGCAGCCAAAGTCGGTGGCCAACGAGAACGGCATGTACGGTGCCGAGCTTGAGCAGTTCCTCGCGAACGAAATCGAGGAGCCGGCCAAGGACGCCATCGCTCGCATGCGTACTGGAAGAATTCCTGGCGACGATGACCGCTTGGTCTTGGCTCGGTACGTCGCGATGCAATGGAAGAGGGGCCCCGAGGGCCGTACGCGCGTGGCGAATGGCATGCCGACTGTCATTGGCGACCTTCGCGAGAAGTACACGACCGAGCTTCGAGAGACTGCCTCGACCATGCCAGACAAGGCCGAGATCGCTATCAGGCGCCTCGCGGAAATTCATGCAGTGCTTGATCGCTACGATCGCGATCGACCACCCGACATATGGCGGGCCGCTCTCGCCAAGACTGGCACCGAGAGCCTCGTCGTTGACCATCTCGTTTCGATGCAGTGGCGACTGCTAGTGTCGGATTCCCTTCAGTTCATCACCTGCGACAACCCCGTCTTCTTCTTTGAGCACGAGGGGGTCGGCAAGGTGCAGTCTGAGGTCACTGTGCCGTTTTCCGACACGATCGTCCTCTGGCTGAACCGCCGGCCGTCGAACGGCCAGGACGCGCGAGTCAAAGCCAGGCCCGCGGCGGTTCGGGAGATCAATCGCCGCATGGCAGCAAACGCCAGCCGCTTCGCCTTCGCGCGTAGGAACGAGAGCTGGATCTTGCCGTTGCTCGGGAAGCAGCGGCACCACCTCAACCGGCTCGTCTAGCGCAAGTAGACGACGGGTCTGCTGGGCCTGTTCATCGTGACAGGGTCCGTGCCTATCGGAGACCGGTTCGGGAGCGCCTCCACGAATCTGCTTACATGAGCGCTTACATGGGCCGGAAATGAAGAAGGCCCGCGGAGTGCGCGGGCCTTCGGTTTACCTGTGGTGCCGGTGAAGAGAGTCGAACTC
>CAZXLI010000046.1:0-32597 GCA_964641795.1 uncultured Bordetella sp.
CCTGCTGGTGCTGGAGTTCTCGAAGGTGGCCGAGCCGCTGCGCAAGCCCTACGACTGGTATTCGATGAACATCCTCCCGATGATGGGCAAGCTGGTGGCGGGCGATGGCGACAGCTACCGCTACCTGGCCGAGTCGATCCGCATGCACCCCGACCAGCAGCAGTTGAAGGCGATGATGAAGGGTGCCGGCTTCGGCCATGTCGACGTCCACAACCTGACCGCCGGCGTTGTCGCGCTGCATGTCGGCATCAAGTGCTGACGATCACCTGAACCAGGGCCTGCGCCGCGTCACGAGGCGCCAGTACACTGCGCCGGGGTGCCCCTGCGGCAGCTTGGATCTGCCGTTTGCGCCCGTTTCCCATCGGCCCGCCAACAGGTTGGAGCACATGCCAAAGACCCATCTCCCCATCTCTTTCACCGGCCGATCGGCGCTGCTGCGCGCCACCGCCATCACGCTGGCCAGCGCCGCGCTCTTGCTGGCCGGCTGCGGCGACAAGAAGGACAAGCTGGCCTCGCAGACCGCGGCCAAGGTCAACAAGGACGAGATCACCGTCCACCAGATCAACTTCGTGCTGCAGCAGCAGCGCAACCTGAAGCCCGAGCAGACCGAAGCCGCGAGCAAGCAGATCCTCGAGCGCCTGATCGACCAGCAACTGGCGCTGCAGAAGGCCGACGACCTGAAGCTCGATCGCGATCCCAACGTGGTGCAGCAGATCGAGGCCGCCAAGCGCGAGATCCTCGCCCGCGCCTATGTGCAGAAGATCGGTGAAGCAGCGCCGAAGCCGACGCCCGAAGAGATCAAGAAGTACTACGACGAGAAGCCGGCGCTGTTCAAGGAACGCCGCATCTACAACATCCAGGAAATCGTCATCGAGGCCAAGCCCGAACAGCTGGGCGGCCTGCGCGACCAGCTGGCCGCGTCGAAGAACGTCAACGAGTTCGTCGAGTACCTGAAGTCGAACGACTACCGCTTCGGCGGCAACCAGGCGGTGCGCGCGGCCGAGCAGTTGCCGCTGCAGAGCCTGGACGCCTTTGCCAAGCTCAAGGACGGCCAGGCCGTGCTGTCGCCCACGCCCACCGGCGCCACCGTGATCGTGCTGGCGGGCTCGCGCAGCCAGCCGGTCACCGAGGAACAGGCCCGGCCGGCGATCGAGCAGTTCCTGCTGAACGACCGCAAGCGCAAGTTGATCGAAGAAGACGTGAAGGCGATGCGCAAGGCCGCGAAGATCGAATACATCGGCAAGTTCGCGCCAGGACCGGGGGCGGCGGCCTCGGGCGCCGCCGCGGCGCCTGCAGCCGAACCGGCGTCGACGCCGGTGCTGGTCGCGCCGCCCGCACCCGCCGCCAGCGGCCTGAGCGACAGCGACATCAGCAAGGGCATGGGATTGAAGAAATGACGACCACGATGCGACCGGCCACCGCCGCCCTTCGCTGGCTGAAGGTGCTGCTGTCTGCGCTGCTGCTGGCAGCCGGCAGCCTGCCGGCTGTGGCCCAGCCGGCCGCGGCCAGCAACGCTGCCGGGGACTACCGCCTCGGCGCCGGCGACGTCGTGCGCATCCTGGTCTACCAGAACCCCGACCTGACGCTCGAAACGCGCGTCACCGAGGCCGGCGTCATCAGCTACCCGCTGCTGGGCAACATCCGCATCGGCGGCCAGACGGTGACGGGCGCCGAAAGGCTGATTGCCGACGGCCTGCGCAATGGCAACTTCGTCAAGCAGCCGCAGGTGACGATCGCGGTGACGCAGGTGCGCGGCAACCAGGCCAGCGTGCTCGGCATGGTCAATCGCCCGGGTCGCTACCCGATCGAAGTGACCGACATGCGCCTGTCCGACCTGCTGGCCACGGCAGGCGGCATCACGGTCACCGGTGCCGACATGGTCGTCCTCACCGGCACGCGCGAGGGCCAGCCCTTCCGGATGGAGGTGGACGTGCCCACGCTGTTCACCGCCGCCGGCCGCGACAAGGACATCCTCATCCGCAATGGCGACACCGTCTGGGTCGACCGCCAGCCGCTGGTCTACATCTATGGCGAAGTGCAGCGCCCCGGCCCGATGCGGCTGGAGCGCGGCATGACGCTGATGCAGAGCCTCGCCACGGGTGGCGGCCTGACCCAGCGCGGCACCGAGAAGGGCATCCGCGTGCACCGCAAGACCGCCGACGGCAAGGTCCAGGTGATCCAGCCGACGATGGACGACAAGCTGCAGGACGGCGACGTGGTCTATGTGCGCGAGAGCCTGTTCTGATGCAGACCGCGTTGGCGCGACTGCATCAAACGAGTGAACCCGGAGGACGATCATGACCATCCTGCAGTTCTTCTCGATTCTGCGCGCACGATGGATCGCAGGGCTTGCGGTGTTTGCAGTCATCGTCGTGGTGACGATCGGCGCCAGCCTCGTATGGCCCAAGAAGTACACCGCCGTGGCCAGCCTCGTGGTCGACAACAAGCCCGATCCGGTGTCTTCGCTCATCTACCCAGGCATGAGTTCGCCTGCGTTCCTGCAGACGCAGGTTGATATCCTGCAAAGTGATCGGGTCGCGCAGCGCGTCGTCCGCAACCTCAAGCTGGCCGACAACCCGCAGGTGCGTCAACAGTGGCAGGAAGCCACCCACGGCGACAGTCCGATCGAAGTGTGGCTGGCGGAAACCTTCCAGAAGTCGATGGACGTGAAGCCATCGCGCGAATCCAACGTCATCACGATCACCTACAAGGCACCAGACCCTCGCTTTGCGGCGGCATTGGCCAATGCATTCGTACAGGCCTACATGGACACCGTCCTGGAGATGCGCGTCAATCCGGCGAAGCAGTACTCCGGGTTCTTCGACGTCCGCGTCAAGGACGCTCGTGATGCGCTTGAGCGTGCACAGGCCAAGTTGTCAGAGTTCCAGAAGAAGAACGGGATTGTCGCGACCGATGAACGGCTCGACGTCGAGAGCGCGCGCCTGAACGAACTGTCGTCGCAGCTCGTTGCGCTGCAAGCCTTGTCGGCCGAGACGACCAGTCGTCAGACCCAGGCGCAGGGTACCTCGGGAGACCGTATCCAGGATGTGCTGACCAGTCCGCTGATCAGCGGACTGAAGGCAGACCTGACCCGCAACGAGGCCAGGTTGCAGGAACTCGGCGCACGCTACGGGGACAACCATCCGCAGGTGGTGGAGGCGCGCGCCAGCATTGCCGAACTTCGCAGCAAGATTGACGCCGAGGTTCGCCGCGTCACCAGCGGCGTGACCGTCAGCAACAACATCAACAAGCAACGTGAGGCGCAGGTTCGTGCCTCGCTCGAGGCCCAAAGAGCCAACGTGATGCGCATGAAGACCGTGCGCGACGAGGGTCAGGTGCTGGCGCGCGACGTCGAGAACGCCCAGCGCAACTACGACGCGGTGCAGACCCGGTTGATGCAGACCAGCCTTGAGAGCCAGACGACGCAGAGCAATGCCTATCCGCTGACGCAGGCGGTGGCGCCGCTCGAACCATCGTCTCCGCGCTTGTACCTCAATGCACTGCTCGCCGTCTTCGTCGGCACGCTGTTGGCCATTGCCGCCGCAGTGCTGCTCGAATTCGCCGATCGTCGGGTGCGCGACGTGCAGAGTGTGGCCTCCGATCTCGGTGTGCCGGTCATCGGGCTGCTGCCCAACGGCAATCGCCGCACGCGGCTGGCGATGCGCAAGACGGCCGCGGCCGAGCAGCGCGTGCTGGGGCATCTGCCGCTACCCGAAACGAAGGGGGCATGATGGCCAAGTTCCGCGATTCGACGGCGCAAAGCGCTGACCTTGGCAACAGTGAGCGGACTGAAACGGCACCTGATGGCGTCGTGCACGACCGATCCATCGGCGCCATCATTAGCGAGACGCGCCATCTCTCCGCTGACCAGGTCGAGCGCATCCTGGGATACCAGCGAGAGAAGGGCGTCCGCTTCGGTGAGGCCGCGATCGCGCTGGGCTATGCCAATACCGACGATGTGCTGTTCGCGCTGGCGCAGCAGTTCCACTATCCCTATGCACCCGAAGAGCGTCGCAACCTCAGTCCGGACCTGGTGGTGCTGAACCAGCCTTTCTCGCAGCAGGCAGAGGTGTTTCGCACCATTCGCAGCCAGGTGCTGATGCGTGTGTTCGGCGAGCGTGAGCGTTCGCGGCGCGCCTTGGCGGTCCTGAGCCCCGATCCAGGCGACGGCAAGAGCTACTTCGCCGCCAACCTGGCGGTGGCGCTCGCTCAATTGGGAGGCCGGACGCTGCTCGTCGATGCCGATCTGCGCGGGCCGCGCCAGCATCAGGTGTTCAACCTCAACAATGCTGCCGGGCTGTCAGGCATTCTTTGCGGCCGCTCCGATGCGCCCGTGGTGCACCAGGTGGTCGGGGTGCCAAGCCTGTTTGTGCTGCCGGTGGGCGTGACGCCACCGAACCCTTTGGAACTGGTCGAGCGACCGGCATTCGCGCTCCTGGTGCGGGAACTCACCAGCAAGTTTGACCACGTGGTGGTCGACACGCCGGCCGGAAGCTACGGCACCGACAGCCAGGTGATCGCCGCGCGGTGTGGTGCGGCGTTGATCATCGCCCGCAAGGACGTGTCCAAGGTGTCCGCGCTGCAGGACCTGGTGGCCTCGCTGTCCGCCGGTCCGGCCCAAGTGGCCGGCGTCATCGTCAACGAGTACTAGGTCGCTTGGGGTCACGGGCTATCCAGAGTACTTCGCACGCCGTGAAAGACAGCCTCATCTCCGGCCACAAGCTGGCAGCGCTGCTGCCGCTGGGCCTGCTCCTGGTGGGCTGGGCCGCGATGTACGGGCCCAGTTACTACGGCCTGGCCAACTCGATCTGGGCGACCGATTCGCAAGGCCATGGTCCGATCATCCTGGCGGTTGGCGCCTGGCTGCTGTTCAAGAAGGCCGACGCACTCGCCGCGCTGCCTCGGGAGCCGGCAACGGTGCCGGCCGTGGCACTTCTGCTGATCGGCGCGCTGGCCTACGCGCTGGGGCGCTCGCAGACCGTCTGGACGCTGGAGATCGGATCGCAGATCCTGGTGCTGGTGGCGCTGCTGCTGTTCTTCTTCGGGCCGCGCGCCTTGCGCGTTACCTGGTTCCCGTTGTTCTTCCTGGTGTTCATGATTCCGTGGCCCGCCGAACTGGTCGATGCGGTAACGCAGCCGCTGAAGGCGGCCGTGTCGGCCGTGGCCTCGTCGCTGCTGTACCAGCTGGGCTACCCGGTCGGGCGCTCGGGCGTGATCCTGACCGTCGGACCCTACCAATTGTTGGTCGCCGATGCCTGCGCCGGGCTGAACTCGCTGTTCACCCTCGAGGCGCTGGGCCTGCTGTACATGAATCTCATGCAGTACAAGTCGGTCGCGCGAAACATCGCCCTGGCGGTGCTGATCGTGCCCATCTCCTTCGCGGCCAATGTCGTGCGGGTGATCATTCTGGTGCTCGTTACTTACCACCTTGGGGACGAGGCTGGCCAAGGATTCATTCACGGTTTCGCCGGCATGGTCCTGTTCATCGTCGCATTGGTGTTCATCCTGTTCACCGATCGGATCGTTGGCTTGTTCGTTCGGGAGCCGCCCACCAATGAGGGCTGACGTTCGGCGCGCGAGCCTGCTGAGCCTCGTGATGGTGGTGGTGTCCGCACTGGCCGTGGTCATCACGCCTCGGCACTTCCTGGCCGAGCAACATGCGCGCAAGAGCCTGGCACAGATCGTGCCGGAATCCTTCGGCGACTGGCGGGTCGACAACTCGATCGTGCCGATCCCTCCCAGCCCGGATGTCCAGAAAGTGATCGACGAAACCTACGACGAGACGGTGGCGCGCACTTACCGCAACAGCAGCGGCAAGCGCGTGATGCTGTCGCTGGCCTACGGTCGAAATCAGCATCGTGGCATGAACACGCATCGGCCGGAAATCTGCTACCCGGCGCAGGGCTTCAAGCTCGACGGCGTGACCGTGCGCACCAAGCTGCGCTTTGGAGAGCATGACCTTCCGGTCACGCGCGTGGCCGCCACGCTGGGGGGGCGCCACGAGCCGATCACCTACTGGCTGATGGTCGGGGACGAGATCACGTTCTTTGGCTATCCCCAACGCTGGGCGGCCATTCGCTATGGCGTGCGCGGCATCATTCCCGACGGCGTGCTGGTGCGCGTCTCGTCGATCGACAACGACGACAAGGCCGCCTATGCCCTGCAGGACCGCTTCATCGGCGAGATGCTGGCCAACGTGCCGACCGACCAGCTGCCACGGCTGGTGGGGCTGCCCTGACACTCCTCTGACCTGACTGCAACATGACCAAGACCGCTTTGATCTCCGGTGTCACCGGCCAGGACGGTGCCTACCTCGCCGAACTGCTGCTCCACAAGGGCTACACGGTGCACGGCATCAAGCGCCGGTCGTCGCTGTTCAATACCGATCGGGTCGACCACCTGTACCAGGACCCGCATGTCGACAACCAGCGCTTCGTACTGCATTACGGCGACCTGACCGACTCGACCAACCTCATCCGCATCGTGCAGCAGGTGCAGCCCGACGAGATCTACAACCTCGCGGCGATGAGCCACGTCGCGGTGAGCTTCGAGACGCCCGAGTACACCGCCAATGCCGACGGCATCGGCACGCTGCGCCTGCTCGAAGCCATCCGAATACTCGGCCTCGAGAAGAAGACGCGCTTCTACCAGGCCAGCACCAGCGAACTCTACGGTCTGGTGCAGGAAGTGCCGCAGAAGGAAACGACGCCCTTCTATCCGCGCAGCCCGTACGCGGTGGCCAAGCTCTACGGCTACTGGATCACCGTGAACTACCGCGAAGCCTATGGCATGTATGCCTGCAATGGCATCCTGTTCAACCACGAGAGTCCGCTGCGCGGCGAGACCTTCGTCACCCGCAAGATCACCCGCGCGCTGGCGCGCATCGCGCTCGGCCTGCAGGACTGTCTGTACCTGGGCAACCTGAGCGCCCTGCGCGACTGGGGCCATGCACGCGACTATGTCCAGATGCAGTGGCTGATGCTCCAGCAGGACACGCCGGAGGATTTCGTCATTGCCACCGGGGTGCAGTACAGCGTGCGCCAGTTCGTCGAGCGCGCGGCGGCCGAGCTTGGCATCACGATAGCCTTCGAGGGCCAGGGCGAGGCCGAAGTCGGCATCGTCGCGCAGGTCAGCGGCAACCGGGCCAAGTGCAAGGTGGGTGACGTGGTGGTGCGCGTCGATCCCCGCTACTTCCGGCCAACGGAGGTCGAGACGCTGCTGGGCGATCCCAGCAAGGCCAAGGCGAAACTGGGCTGGTCACCGACCACCACCTTCGAGCAGCTGGTCCAGGAGATGGTCGAAAGCGATTACAGCTCCGCACGACGCGACAGCCTGGTCAAGCTCGCCGGCTTCCAGGCTTACGACTACCACGAGTAAGCCGCGATGCTGAAGTCGGTGCTGATGCGCATGCCGCTGGCCTACGAGGCGGTGCAGGGCCTGCGCGACCGCGCCTACCTGCGGCGCGCGGATGAGGCCGGCAGCTTCGCGCAGCATGGCGAGGACCTGGCGCTGATGCGACTGCTGCAGGAGGCCGGGGCCAGCGGGCCGTACGTAGATGTCGGCTGCAATCACCCGTTCAAGCTGAGCAACACGTATCTGCTTTATCGCCACGGCTGGCGTGGACTGTGCGTGGATCCGCTGCCGCGGTTCGCATCTTTGTACCGGCGCTGGCGGCCGGAGGATCGCTTTGCTTCCCTGGCGATCGGCGAAGCCGCCGGGGAATTGCCGCTCTACGAATTCGAGTCCGACGTGCTGTCCACGCTCGACCCCACGCTGGCGCAGCAATACCAGGCGCAGGGCTACCGGCTGCGGCGCACGTCCGCCGTGCGCATTGCCTCGCTCGACGAGGTGCTGGCCGGCAGCGGCCTGTCCGCACCGATCTCACTGCTGTCGATCGACATCGAAGGGCATGAACTGCCGGCACTGCGCTCGATTGATCTCGGGCGCTGGCAACCGCAGTTCGTCTGCCTGGAAGCCTTGACGGCCACCGGTCGACGCAATGGCGGAGCGATCGATCACCTGGTCTCGCATGGTTACAGCGTCGCGGCGGACCTCGGCCTCAACATCATCCTTCGCCGCGCATCGGCAGGAGTCCCGTCGTGAACACCAGCGCCCGCATCTTCGTCACCGGCCACCGCGGCATGGTCGGCAGCGCACTCGTGCGACGCCTGCAGGCCGGCGGTTATGGCAACCTGCTGACCCGCACGCGGGCCGAACTCGATCTGCTCGACCAGGCGGCGGTGCATGCCTTCCTGGCCGAGCAGCGGCCGGACTACATCTTCATCGCGGCGGCCAAGGTCGGCGGCATCCAGGCCAACAACCAGTACCGCGCCGACTTCCTGTACGACAACCTGCAGATCCAGAACAACCTGATCCGCGGCGCGCACCTGGCCGGCGTGCAAAGGCTGATGTTCCTGGGTTCGAGCTGCATCTACCCACGCGACTGCCCCCAGCCGATCCGCGAGGAGTACCTGCTGACGGGCCCGCTGGAGCAGACCAATGAGCCCTATGCGATCGCCAAGATCGCCGGCATCAAGCTGGCCGAGGGCCATAACCGACAATATGGGCGGCAGTATGTCAGCGTGATGCCGACCAACCTGTACGGCCCGAACGACAACTACGACCTTGCCAGCAGCCACGTGCTGCCGGCGCTGATCCGCAAGGCGCATGAGGCCAAGCTGCGCGGCGATGCAGAGTACCCGGTGTGGGGCAGTGGCTCGCCTCGACGCGAGTTTCTGTATGTCGACGACCTGGCCGATGCCTGCGTCCACCTGATGGAGCGCGGCTACGACGGCCCGCTGGTCAACATCGGCTGCGGACAGGACGTCACGATCCGCGAGCTCGCCGAAACCGTGATGGAGGTGGTCGGATTCGAGGGGCGCATTGTCTTCGACGCCAGCAAGCCTGACGGCACGCCGCGCAAGCTGCTCGATGTTTCGCGCCTGGCGACCCTGGGTTGGCGTGCACGCACCTCGCTGCGCGAGGGCATCCGCGCCGCCTACGAGGACTTCCGCGCGCGCCCGGGTGCCTGATGCACACCGGCCATGGCAGGACCCAGCTGCAATCACGAGAACGGCGATGAACCGGCCCTCGATCGTCCTGCCCGATGGTGGCACGGCCGTGCCGGCCCTTGGACAGGCCGCCGCGATGTCGGCTGACCTGGGCCGACGTGCCTTCGCGGCGCTGAGCTGGAACTACGGCGGCGCGCTGGTTCGCATGCTGCTTCAGCTGCTGATCCAGCTCGGGCTGGCGCGCCTGCTCGGCCCGGCGGCCTTCGGTGAGGCCACGGCCGCATTGATTGTGCTGGGGGTCGGCTGGCTGTTCGCCGAGGCCGGCTTCGGCGCGGCGCTGATCCAGAAGCAGCAGATTGATGATGCCGATGTCGGCTTTGCCCTGGGTTGGATCCTGCTGATCTCGGTGCTGCTCGGCCTTGCAATCGCTGCGAGTTCGCCGTGGCTGGCCGCCGCGCTGGGTTCACCTCGGCTGGCGGGGCTGGTGGCGCTGGCGGGCGCTCTGATCCCGCTGCAGGCAGTGAGCAACCTGCCCATCAGCCTGATGCAGCGCGCGCTGGACATGAAGCGCCTGCAGATCCTGCAGACGCTGGGCTACCTGGTCGCCTACGGGGGTGTCGGGCTGACGCTGGCCGCGCTGGGTTGGGGCGCGTGGGCGCTGATGGTCGCGTTCGCGGTCCAGACAGCGGTGAACCTGCTCGGCAGCTACGCGTGCGTGCGCCACACGCTTCGGCCGCGCCTGCGTGGCGATGCGGGGCTGCGTCGCTTCGGCCTCACCGTCAGTGCCACCAATCTGGTCAATTGGGCGTTGGAGAACCTCGATCGCATGATGATCAGCCGACTCTGGGGGCCTTTGGCGCTGGGCGAGTACGCCGCGGCGGCCAATCTCTCGCGCGCCCCGGTGGGCCTGATGATCAGTTCGGCGCAATCAGTGGCTTTCTCCTCGGCGTCGCGCTTGCAGCACGACGCGCAGCGGCTGGCACGCGCCGGCCTCGCCGCGCTGTCGCTCGTCTTCCTGCTGGTCGCGCCGCTGTTCGTCTTCCTGGCGCTGCATGCGTCGGCCCTGGTGCATCTGCTTTACGGGTCGCAGTGGCGCGGGGCGGGCCCGCTGTTCGCAGCCTTCTGTGTCGCGGTGCCCTGGCTGGCGGTGCTGGCCATCGTGGGGCCGCTGATGCGCGCCGTTGGCGCGGTGCGGGCCGAATTCGGGCTGCAACTGGCGGTGCTGCTGGCGATGGCCCTGGCGCTGTTCGCGTTGAGTGCGCATCCCCTGCGCGAGGTGGTCTGGCTGATCCCGGCGCTGGCGCTGCTGCGGGCCGGCGCGGCCTGCCGCGTGCTCGCCGGACGGCTGGGCTTCGGCCTGGCGGACCTGCTGCACGCGCTGGCCGGTGGGTTGCTGTGCGCGCTGCTGGTGGCCGCCACCTGCCTGCTGGTGGAGCACTGGATCCTGCCGCAATTGCCGGTCCCCGCCGGGAACCCGGCGGCCGCCCAGGCCGTCGCGGCACTGGCCGCCGCGCTGACGAGCGCACTGCTGGCGTGGTTGCTGCTGCGCGCACGCGGCGCGGCGCTCCTGGCCCCGCAGCTGCGCCAGCTGTTGCTGGCCCAGGGCGTGCAGTCGGTGCGCCTGGCGCGGCTGTGCCGCTGCATCGGCTTGCGGCCGGAGGACCGGCCATGACGCGCTACTGCCTGCCGCTGGTCAGCGGCCGCGGCGCCGGCCTCGGCAACGAACTGATCCCCTGGGCGCGATCGCACATCGCGGCCCAGGTGCTCGGCGCGCGGGCGCTGCCGCCCGCCTTCGGGCTCAACAGCCGGCGCTACTGGCGCCACTTCGGCACGCCGCGGCATGACTGGTTGCTGCAGCGCGCGTTGCAGGCGCTGCATCCCGTGGTGGAGTTCACCGAGGCCGATCACCTGCGTCACGGTGGCGGCGATGTTGCCGACACCTTCCGCCGATTCGCCCAGGCGCAGGGGCTGTTCGATCGCCGACGCTACTGCGTTGTCACGCGCGGGCTGTGGGGCGGGTACGGCCATGTCGACGCGGCGCGCGACTTCGTGCTGGCGACCTTGTACGGCAGCCGCTTCGCGCCGCACAACCTGATGCAGCTGCGCGCACGGCTCGATCCCGATCGCCTGGTCGTCGGCATGCACGTTCGGCTGGGCGATTTCCAGCCGTCCAGCGCGGCGGTGGACTACCGCGGCCGCTTCAATGTCGCATTGCCGCTGGCCTGGTACCAGCGCGTGGCGCGCAGCATCGTCGAGCAACTCGGCGAGCGGGTGCAGTTCGTGCTGGCCAGCGATGGCAGTCCCGAACAGCTTCGGCCCTTGACGGACAGCTGCTCCTGTGTCGTCGCGTCATCGCTGCCTGATGCCGATTGCTCGGATCTGTTGGCGCTGGCACGTGCCGATCTGCTGGTGTGCTCGATCTCGTCCTTCAGCGCCTGGGCCGCCTTCCTGTCCGATGCACCGTACCTGTGGTTCGCGCCGCAGCTCACGGTGCAGCCGGACGGGCTGGCGTCGATCTGGGGCCACGAGCCGCTGCAGCAGCAGGCCGACAGTCCCACCCGCCGCGCACTGACGCGCTGGCGCAGCGGGCCCGCACTGGTGCCACGCGGTTGGCCGGTGGACCTGGACGGTGCCGTGCCCGCGGGCGCGCTGGCGATGATGCAATCCCGGGGCGGCGATCGGCGCGGACCGGCTGACGCTGATCTCATACGTTATGGCGTGGCGCCCCTCATGGCGCCTGCACCCGTCCCGTTGCAACCCGTGCCCGAACGGAGCCTCACATGACCCTGCTGCACACGGCCCGAGTCGCAGCCCGCAAGCTCGGGCTCGAGGTGCATCGCTACACGCCGAGCCAGTCGATGGAGGCGCGGCTGTTCGCGATGCTGGCGCGCCACGAGGTTGACCTGGTGCTCGACGTCGGTGCCAACGACGGTGGCTACGCCAGCAGCCTGCGCCAGGGCGGGTATGCCGGGGCCATCGTCTCCTTCGAACCGTTGAGCGACGCCCATGCCGCGCTGCAGCGCGCCGCGCAGGGCGACGCGCACTGGCAGGTGGCGCCGCGCTGCGCGCTGGGCAGCTGCGCCGGCGAATTGCAGATCAACATCGCCGGCAACTCCAAGAGCAGTTCGCTGCTGCCGATGATGCAAAGCCATGTCGACGCCGCGCCGCAGTCGGCGGTCGTCGCCACCGAAGCGGTGCCGGTGCACCGGCTCGACGAACTCGCGCTTGCGCCGCTGCAGGCCGCGCGGCGCCCGTTCCTGAAGATCGACACCCAGGGCTACGAGTTGCCGGTACTGGAAGGCGCGGAGCACACGCTGCAGCGCTGCATCGGCGTGCAGGTCGAACTCTCGCTGCTGCCGCTGTACGAGGGCCAGGCGCTGTACCGTGACATCATCGGCTGGCTCGAGGCACGCGGTTTTTCGCTCTGGTCGCTGATCCCCGGCTTCTCCGATCCCGTCAGCGGGCGCCAGCTGCAGATGGACGGCGTCTTCTTCCGCCCGCCGGGTGGACTGCAGCATGAATGAGCGCAGCGGAGCGCCGATGCACATTGCCGTCCTGGGTCCGATCGCCAGCGCCGACATTCGGCGTCTGCTGCACGACCCGATGGCCGCTCTGCCACAGGGTTATCCTGGCGCGCCACTGATGGCCACGCTGATCGAGGGTCTGCTGTCGCGCGGCCACCAGGTCACCGCGATCACGCTGTCGGCCGACCTGCCGCTGGACGATGGCGCGACGCGGCGAGCCAGCGGTCCACGCTTGACCGTGCTCTATTGCCCGATGCGCCCGCGCGCCTGGCCCTTCAATGGCCGGCGACCCGGGAGGATCGTCGATCTGTTCGCGTTCGAACGCGCGGCCCTGCGGCGCGCGATCGACGAGGCCGCCCCCGACGTCGTCCACGCGCACTGGGCCTACGAGTTCGGCTGGGCCGCGCTGGACAGCGGCCTGCCTCATGTGATCACCAGCCACGACGCGCCGGCGGTGATCGCGCGCTACTACGGTCACCCGGTACTGGCCGGCTACCGCTGGCTGCGCGCGCTGATGGCCTGGCGCGTGATGCGGCGTGCCACTTGCGTCACCACGGTCTCGCCTTACATGGTGCGGCAGATCCAGTCCTGGTGCCGCGTGCCGGTGGCGGTGGTGCCGAATCCGCTGCCGGCGGGCCTGCTGGCGCGCGCGCGACGCAACCAGCTGGGTCGCCAGCGCGTGCTGATGGTCTGCAATGGCTGGAATCGACGCAAGAATCCGGAGCCCGCGCTCGCTGCGTTTGCACAAGTGGCCGCAAGGCTTCCGCACGCCGAGCTGGTGCTGCTGGGACATGATTTCGGCCCCGGCCAGCAGGCCAGCCGCTGGTGGGCGCGCAAGGGTGGGTCAGGGCAGGTCCGTTTCGTCGGCGCGGTGAGCCATGAGCAGGTGCTCGACTGGATGGCCGACAGCGATGTGTTGCTGCACCCTGCACTGGAAGAGTCCTTCGGCGCCGTCGTCGCCGAAGCGATGGCGCTGGGTGTTCCGGTGGTGGCAGGTGCTGCCAGCGGCGCCGTGCCCTGGATCGTCGGAGACAACGGCCTCCTGGTCGATGTGGGCTCGCCGCAGTCCATCGCCACGGCACTGCATGCCCTGCTGTCCGACGAAGCCCGGCGCCAGCAACTGGGTGCGCGTGCGAAGGCCGACATGGCGACCCGTTTCGGCGCCGCCGCGGTCGTGCTGCAATACGAGCAGCTGTGCGGCCAGGCGCTGGCCCGTGCCGTGCCGGCGGTACGTCAGCTACCGACCTGAGGTGGATCGACGATGAACGAGATCCAGAGCGCCTTCTCGCAGATCTTGCCGCTCGCCTTCTTCGGTGGCCCCTTCGTCGCGGCCGTGCTGCTGGCGCTGCTGATTCCGGTGGCGCTGATTGGCGCAGGCTCGCTCACCGTGCGGGCCTCGGCCTCCGCCAAGCTCTCGTGGATGCTGATCCTGATGATCGTCGGCAGCACGCTGACGGTGGCGCTGTCCGGTCGCACGCTGGTGTCCGATGCCGAGATGGCGGCCAATCCCCTGCTGCAATTGCGCGACGAGCCGTCGGCTTGGGGAGCCCGCGCGTCTCAGGTCTGCACGGCCCTGCTGCTGCTGCTGGCCGGCGCCGAGTGGACCCGGTGGGTCACCCGTCGCATCCGGCTGCCCGCCGGCGTGGCGCCGCTGTGGTTTGCGGTGCTGGTCTACTTCGGGTTGGCGGTGGTGGTCAGCGGCGCGTTCGGCGTGTTTCGCAATCCTCGCGTGAACGACGTCTACGCCATCACCGTGCTCGGGGCGATCGCGCTGTTGGCCGAAGGCTGCGACTCCGCCATGTGGCGGCGCGTGCGCTGGGCGCTGGTGATCCCTTCGCTGGGCAGCCTGCTGGCCATGGCGCTAGTACCCAAGCTCGCGCTGCTGCCGGACTTTCGCCAGTCGCTGATCCCGGGGCTCACGGTGCGGCTGTACGGCTTGTCCGATCATGCCAACGCCCTGGGCGTGGTGGCTGCCGTGGCGCTGGTGCTGGAGTTCTCCCCGCAGGTGCGGGCGCGGCCCTGGTGGCCGTTGGTCGGCTGCCATGCCGTGGTGCTGGCGCTGACCCAATCGAAGACCGCCATTCTTGCGCTGCTGCTGGCGCTGGTGGTGGCGCGCTGGGCCTGGCTGCGCCAGACCTTGTTCCACGGCGACCGGCGCCGCATGATCAGCGCAATCATCGTCGCCGGCTGCGTGCTGTTGGCCCTGCTGGCGCTGGCCATTGGCCTGGGCTCGCGATCCGAGCGCCTGCTGCTGCTGCTGGACAAGGCTGGTGTCTTCACCTTCACGGGCCGCACCGGCATCTGGCAGGTCACGCTGGAGGAATTCGTGCGCAGCCCCATCACCGGCTATGGTCCGTCGCTGTGGGACCTGCAGTACCGCTTCGAGCACGGCATGATGCAGGCGGGCCAGGCCCACAACCAGTACATCCAGATCCTTGGCCAGGCCGGGCTGCTGGGGCTGCTGTCGATGCTGGCCTACCTGTGGCTGCTGGCGCGCGCGGCAGTGCGTGGCGCAGCGCAGGACCATGGCCTGGCGATGGTGCTGGTGCTGTTGTTGCTGGTGCGTGGCTTCTCGGAAAGCCCGCTGCGCATGGGCAGCGTGATGGGTTGGGACGCCTGGCTGCACCTGAGCGCCTTTGCCGCCGCTGCGGCCGCAGCTGCCGCATGGATTCGCCAGCGCACGGTGCCCGCGCCGGCGTCCGCGGCAGCCTCGTCGGTGCCCGGCGCGCCCCTGCGAGGAGTCCTGTCATGACCCCCTTGCACCACGCCTTCGCGCGCCGTGCCGGCCTGCTGGCCCTGCTGCTGCTGAATGCGGGCGCCTGCGGTGCCGCCGATGCCTACCGTCAGGCCACCGAGGCCTCGGCGGCTGCCCGCATCGACAGTCGCTTCTTCGGCATCCACGCCGGCTACCTGGTGCCGGTCGACGGTCGGCGCGGCGGCCGCGCGACCCGCTGGCCCGATCTGCCGGTCGGCAGCTTCCGGCTGTGGGACGCGCAGGTGCGCTGGGCCGAGCTGCAGCCCGCACGGGGCCAGTGGCAGTGGACGCGGCTCGATGCGCTGGTCGACAAAGTAAGCGGCCACGGCGCGGAGCTGCTGTACACGCTGGGCTCCACGCCGCGCTGGGCATCTGCACGCCCCGACGAGTCCTGCCCCTACGGCCAGGGCTGTGCGGCCGAGCCGGCCGACATGGCCGACTGGGAAGCCTACGTGCGCGCCGTGGCGCGGCGCTACAAGGGCCGCATCAGGGTCTACGAGGTGTGGAACGAGCCCAAGTTCCAGGACCGTGGCGGTCCACGCCCGCGTGGCTTCTACAGCGGCACGGTCGACGACATGGTGACGATGGCGCGCATCGCGCGCCGCGTGATCCGCGAGGAAGACCCGCAAGCCCGGCTCGCCACGCCAGGCTTCGACGGCGGGCCGCGCTGGCTGGAGGCCTTTCTGGCCGCCGGTGGCCGCGACCTGGTGGACATCGTCGCCTACCACTTCTACGCGCGCGGCGACGAGGACTTCGTCGCCCAGGTGGTGGCGGTGCGCGGCGCGATGAAGCGCCAGGGCGTCGAGCAGTTGCCGCTGTGGAACACCGAGTCCGGCTTCGAGGCCGATGACGGGCGCCCGCTTGCCGCCGGCCAGGCGCGCCGGCCGGGCCGCGCGGACTCGGCTGCGTTGCTGGCGCAGACCTTGGTGCTGGCCGCGGCGGCCGGGATCGAACGTTTCTACGCCTATGCCTGGGATCATCCGTTGATGGGCATGGTCGATGAGGACGGACAGGCGCTGCCCAACTTGCAGGCCTACGCGCGGGTGCAGGCCTGGTTGATGGGCGCCACCGTCGGCCCCTGCCGCCAGCCGCAGCCCGGCGTGGTGGCCTGCGAGGGCAGCAAGGCCGGCGAGCGCTTCACGATTGCGTGGGCCGACGGCCCGCCGCGCGATTGGCGCGCTGCCGCGCCGGCGACCGGCCAGCGCCTGCGCTCGCAACAGGCTGCGCTGGCGGCCGAGGCCAGTGCACCGGCCGCGGACAACCAGACCTCGCCGATCCTGCAACTGGGGCACGAGCCCGTGCTGCTGCGCTGGAGTGCTTCGTGACCCGCCGCGTCACCGCGCTGTTGACCTGCTTCAACCGCAAGGCCACCACGCTGGCATGCCTGCGGCAACTGGCGCAGGCCGCGGCGCAAGCCGAGGTCACGCTGACAGCGGTGCTGGCCGACGACAGCAGCCCGGACGGCACCGCCGCCGCGGTGGCCGCCGAGTTCCCCTGGGTGCGCGTGCTGCACGGCGATGGCGGCCTGTTCTGGAACCGCGGCATGCACCTGGCGATGGGCGAGGCACTGCGCGACCCGGCGCGCGACCTGTTGCTGTGGCTGAACGACGATACCCTGCTGCGGCCTGATGCGCTGCAGCGCCTGCTGGACGCCGAACAGGCGCTGCGCGCGGCCAGCGGCCGGCCGGGCATCGTGGTCGGCGCAACGGCCGATCGGGGCACCGGACAACTCAGCTACAGCGGGCAGGTGCGTGCCAGCCGCTGGCGTCGCTTCCAGTTCCGCAAGGTCCACAGCATCCACGAGCCTGTGCGCTGCGAGACGATGAACGGCAACGTCGTGCTGCTGCCGCGCGCGGTGGCCGACGATGTCGGCAATCTCGACCCGGTGTTTGCGCACGCGATGGGCGACATCGACTACGGCCTGCGCGCCACCGCCCGCGGGCATCCGATCGTCGTGGCGGCCGGGTTCGTCGGTGACTGCAGCAACAACCCGGTGGCCGGCACGCACCTGGACGCCTCGCTGCCGTTGCGCCGGCGCTGGCAACTGCTGACGCACCGCAAGGCATTGCCATTCCGATCCTGGTTGCAGCTCACCCGCCGGCATGGCGGCTGGCTGTGGCCTGCGTACTTCGCCTGGCCCTACCTGCGCCTGCTGGCCAGCGCGCTGCGGCGTTCACGGCCGTCGACGGCCCGGCCCGTTGCCCCCTGATGCAGATGACTGCCTTGTCCTCGCCGGCGCCGATTGCGCTGTTCACCTTCAAGCGGCCTGAGCACACGCGGCGCACGCTGCAGGCGCTGGCCCGCAACCCCGAGTTCACGACCAGCGAGCTGCACGTCTTCTGCGACGGCTCGCGCCGGCCCGACGAAGACGCGGCGGTGGAGGCCACCCGCGCGGTGGTGCGGCAGTGGCCGCACCCCCGCAAGCACGTGCACGAGGCCCCGGCCAACCGCGGCCTGGCCGCTTCGATCGTTGCGGGCGTCAGCAGCCTGTGTGCTGAACACGGACGGGTCATCGTGGTCGAGGATGATCTGGTCGTGGCGCCGGTGTTCCTCGACTTTCTCAACAGGGCATTGAATGCCTACGCCGACGATTCCCGCGTCATGCAGGTGTCCGGCTACATGTTTCCTGTCGACCTTGCGGCGGGCGCTGAGGATGTCACTCTGCTGCCGTTCATAACCTCCTGGGGCTGGGCTACCTGGCAGCGCGCGTGGTCGCTCTACGATCCAGCAATGAGCGGCTACGATCGTCTTGCCAGCAATCGGGCGCTTCGGGCTGCTTTCGATCTCGAGAATGCCTTTCCGTACTTCGAGATGCTGAACAAGCAACGAACCGGTGAGATCGACTCCTGGGCTATTCGCTGGTACCTGAGTGTTTTCAATCAGGGTGGGCTGGTTCTCTATCCCAGGCACAGCTTGGTCAACAACGAGGGGTTCGACGGTTCGGGGACTCACGGTGCGACCACGGGGCCGCATCAGGCTGTCTTGCACTTGACCTCCCAATTGAAGCTTGGTGAACGGCTGCGAAATGTCGATCCTGTGGTTATGGAGCGTGTTCGTTGCCACCTTCGGGAATCGCGCGGCATTGTGCGTCGGACCTATGACTGGTACTGCCGTGCTTTCATCCATGGTGCGCTCGCACCGCGATGAATCCATTGCCTGTCACGTAGGGTCAGGCTAAGCGCAAGTCTCAACTCAACCTCGCATCATAGACATGAGTAAGCTTATTTCGCAGATTCGCGACAACCTCCCGCGCTTGGCAAGACTCGATCGACGCGTGGATGAGGTCAAGATCAATCAGGGATTGATGCTTTGCGAACTGCAGCGCGAGAAGAAGTCGACTGTTCTTTCCGACTTCGAGTTCAAGGTTTTTTCGCAGTGGGGTGAGGATGGGATTCTTCAATACTTGACTCGAAGCATTTCGATCCACAATCGGACTTTCATAGAATTCGGGGTCGAAGACTTCTTTGAGTCGAATTGTCGCTTCCTGTTGATGAAGGACCATTGGCATGGATTTGTGATCGATGGCTCTGAAGAGAACATCCAGCGACTCCAGTCATCCTACTTTTTCTGGCGGCATCCGCTACAAGCTCGAGCTGCATTCATCACGCGCGACAATGTTCGGGGGCTGCTTGATGAAAGTGGTTTCGACCGGGAGGTAGGAATCCTTTCGGTGGACGTTGACGGCGTCGACTATCACCTGTTGGAGGTGCTGGGAGAGTGGCGGGCCTCGATCATCGTTGTCGAGTACAACGCTCTATTCGGGCCGACACGGGCAGTCACAGTGCCCTACGATCCCGGCTTTTGGCGAACGAAAGCCCATTGGTCCAATTTGTACTATGGGGCCAGTCTCGCAGCATTCGAGAAGCTGCTCGTAGATCGAGGGTACGCACTCGTCGGGGTCAACAGTGTTGGAAGCAATGCCTTCTTCGTGCGACGTGATTTGTTGAACGATCGCATTGCGGAGACAACTGCGGCGGCCTGCTTCCGGGATTCAACGTTTCGCGAGGGTCGGGACGAGGCGGGCCGGCTCACACTTCGCTCGGCCCGAGACAGCGGGCACGCTGTTGCAGACTTGCCCTTGATAGATGTGCAGACGAATACCACGGTTCGCGTGGGTAGTGTTCTGACTGATCGATAGGCGATGCAAATCTGGATCACCGGCGCGCGGGGCTTCATCGGTCGTCATGCCGCGCGGGCCTGCACGGCCGCCGGGCATGCGGTGGCGGGCCTCGGACATGGCGCCTGGGCCGAAGCCGATGCAGCGGCCTGGGGAGTTGCCGAGTGGCGCAACGGCGGCATCGCGTTCGCGAACCTTGATGCGCTGGCGGTCCAGGTGGGCCCCCCGAACTTGGTGTTGCACCTGGCGGGCGGCAGCGCGGTGGGCCCTTCCTTCGGGCAGCCGGCGGAGGACTTCCAGCGTTCGGTGGCCGCATCGGCCGAGCTCGCCGAGTGGCTGCGCCTGCACGCCCCGGCGGCGCGCGTGGTGATGGCCTCCAGTGCGGCCGTGTACGGTGCCGGGCACGACGGGCCGATCGGCGAGAGCGCTGCCTGCCGGCCCTACAGCCCCTACGGCTTCCACAAGCGCATGGCCGAACTGGTCTTCGAGTCGCATGCGCACAACTTCGGCCTGGCGGCCGCAGTCGTGCGGCTGTTCTCGGTCTATGGGCCCGGGTTGCGCAAGCAGCTGCTGTGGGATGCGTCGACGCGGCTGGCCAGGCAGCCGCCCGCGTTGACGCTGGGCGGGACCGGCCAGGAGCTGCGCGACTGGCTGCATGTCGAGGATGCCGCGGCCCTGCTGCTGGCCGCCGCGCAAGCGGCCGGCCCGCAGTGTCCGGTCTTCAATGGCGGTACCGGCATCGGTACGCCGATCACGCAGATCGGCCGCGCATTGGCCGACGCGTGGGATCGGCCCGAACTGCCTCTGGCCTTCACCGGCCAGTCGCGTGCGGGAGACCCGGTGACGCTGGTGGCTGACGTGTCGCAGGCGCGCGCGCAGCTGGGCTGGCAGGCGCGGATCGGTTGGGCCGATGGCGTGCAGGACTATGTGCGCTGGTTCCGCGCGGCGCAGGCGGGGTCGGCAGCGTGAGGGTCGCCTTCTCGCTGTTCATCGACCGCAGCTGGACCGGGGGCTTCAACTACCTGCGCAACCTGTTCTCGGCCTTGCAGGAAGCGCCGCAGGTCGGCGTGGAGCCGGTGCTGTTCGTCGCGCCGGGCACGCCCGCCGAGGCCTGGGCCGGGCTGCACCCCTTCCTGGCACAGCCGCCGGTCGTGGTGCCTGGCTGGACCGGCGGCCGGGCCGCACGCTGGGGCGGTGCCCTGCTACGAGGCCATGACGCGGTTTCGTTGCAGGCATTTCGTGCGCAGCGCATCGACGCGGTCTTCTTCAATGACGTCTGGTACGGCTTTCGCCTGCCGCTGCCCACGATCGGCTGGATTGCCGACTTCCAGCACAAGCACCTGGGCCAGATGTTCACCCGCCGCCAGCGCTGGCTGCGCGATCTGAAATTCAGTGCCTACTGCCGCAGTGCGACACGCCTGCTGGTGAGCAGTGAGGACGCGCGTCGCGATGCGCAGACCTTCTACCCCGCCGCCCGTGATCGCATTGATGCCGTGCCCTTCGCCGTCCAGCTGCCGCAAGACCTCTTGCAGGGCGACGCCGGTGCGGTGGCCGCCCGCCATGGCCTGCCGCCGCGGTACCTGTACTTTCCAGCGCAGTTGTGGCGGCACAAGAACCACCTGTGCGTCGTGCAGGCACTGGCACTGCTGAAGCGGCGGGGCATCGAGCCGGTGATCGCCGCTACGGGCAATGCCGCGGACGCTCGTCATCCAGGTTATCCAGGCGATGTGCTGCGCGCGGTCGAGGCAGCTGGGTTGCAGGCGCAACTGCGCTTCCTGGGCCACGTGCCCTATGCGGACATCATGCCGCTGATGCGTGCCGCCTCCGCCGTGCTGAACCCCTCGCTGTTCGAAGGGTGGAGCACCACGGTCGAAGAGGCCAAGGCCCTGGGCGTGCCGCTTCTGCTGTCCTCGCTGCGAGTGCACCGCGAGCAGGCTCCGCCCGGCACGCGCTTCTTCGACCCGACATCGCCTGCCGCACTGGCCGACGCACTGGCGGAGGTGTGGCGCGAGGCCGAGCCCGGGCCGCGCCCGGCGCGCGAGGCCCTGGCCATGGAGGCCTACCGCCAGCGGCGGCTCGACTTCGCCCGCCAATTCGCCGACGTCGTCGAGCGCGCCGTGCGCGCATAAGCCCGCGGCACCGCTGTGCGATGCCCCGGATCAGGGGGCTGTTACGACCGAATCGCTAAATTCGTTCGATATCCCACGATCGTCACTTTCCGTTACGGGCGCTGGCGAAGTAAGCTTTCGCTCACTCGTGTAGCGAGCGCTCGCTCACCGTCACAGTTAGTTTCCTCTTCGGGTTTCGGCCCGCACTTTTCGGCTCAGCGCCTGCGGGTTGATGCCGAATTTCCAGTGAATCGACAACAGCGGCCCGGCCCTGCGCCAGGTCGAGGGATGGTTTCGGGTTTGGCTCGTCCGGCCCCGAACCCTGCGCGGCGGGACCTCTTTTTTTTCGGGTGGTGGACCTTGAGCACGGTTTTGACTTTCGATTCGGTGGCCAGGCTGGCCGTCAGCGCCTGCTGCCTGGCGGTGGTGGCCGCCTGCGGCGGCGGCAAGGCCGATGGGCCGGCAACCGGCAGCGAGCCCGCAGCCCGGACGGCCGCGGCACCTTCGCGCCCCACCACGACGATCTCCGCGGTGGAAGTGCCCGTTCCGGACTTGACCCCCCGGGCGCTGGGTGGGGCCGCGGCCCCCAACGCGCCGGAGGTGCCGAAAGCCGTGGCTTCGCGGCCCACGATGCATGCCCTCACCGCGACGCCTGTCGCCGCAGCAGCCGTGAGCGCCGCTGCCGCAGTCGACCTGTACGTGTCGACGGCTGGCAACGACGCGTGGAGCGGCACGCTGGCGGCGCCGAACGCCGGCAATACCGACGGGCCCGTGCGCACCTTGGTGGCTGCGCAGACGCGGGCGCGCAATGCGATCGCGGCGATGGTGCAAAGCGGTGTCCGCGGGACGCTGCGGGTCCGCATTCAGCCGGGTACGTATGTGCTGAGCGGGCCCCTGAGCTTCGGCCTGGGCGATTCGGGCGTCAGCGGCGCGCCCGTGTCCTACGAAGCGGTGACGCCCGGCACGGTCGTCATCTCGGGCGCCGTGCCGCTGACCCAGCAAACGCCGATCAATGGCTCGACGCCGGTGCTCTTCAACAACCCGCCTGAAGGCGGCAACAACTGGAACGGCGGCGGCCAGCTGTTCGTCAACGGCAAGCGCGCAGTCCTGGCGCGCACGCCCAACGCCGGCAGCTACTGGTTCATCCAGCGAGCGATTCCCCTGGCCAGCGAGCCGGCCGATGCGCAAGGCCGCACGGCCTTTGGCGCCACCAATGAGTCGCTGAACGCCGTTGCCGCGCTGTCGGCCGCCGACCGCAGTCGAGCGATCGTCAGCATCATGCACGCCTGGACGTCGAGCCAGCACCACCTCGCCAGCAGCGCACCCGCCGGCGGCATCCAGGTCACGCCGAGCGCGAACTGGACGTTCCTCAACGCCGGCACCAGCCAGCGCTACTGGATCGAGAACGTGTCTTCGGCCTTCGATGCGCCGGGCGAATTCTTCTGGGACGCCAGCGGCGTGCGCTACATCCCGCAGGCCAGCGAGCAGGCCGGTATCAGCGTGGCGATGCCGGTGCTGGACAAGCTGATCGTCATCAACGGCGACGTGACCAAGTCCAAGTGGGTCGACAACCTGCAGTTCCGCGGACTGACCTTCGCATTCACCCGCGCATTGACGCCCCCCGAAGGCTACCTGGACTACCAGGCCGCGACCAACGTGGGTGCGGCCATCGAGGTGGACGCGACCACCAACCTGGTGATCGACAACTGCAAGTTCCAGGGCACCGGCGGCTACGGCGTGTGGCTCCGCCGTGCGGTGCGTGCCAGCAGCATCACCAACTCCACCTTCGACGACATGGGCGCCGGCGCGCTCAAGTTCGGCCAGACCAGTCAGTGGACCGGCGACGCGCTCCAGACCGGCAACAACTACGCCACCAACAACATCATTGGCAACACCGGCAAGGTCTACCCGGGATCGGTTGGCGTGTGGGTCGGCCAGTCGTTCGACAACAAGGTCACCAACAACCTGATCTACAACACGCCGTACACGGGCATCTCGGTCGGCTGGAGCTGGGGCTTCGATGTCACCACGTCAGGTCGCAACACGATCGCGGACAACCTGCTGGTGAACATCGGCCAAGGCCAGCTGTCGGACATGGCGGCCATCTACACCGTTGGCGTGGCACCTGGAACGGTGATCATGGGCAACGTGATCCGCGAAGTGCGCAGCTACCCGGCCTACGGTGCGGGTTCCTGGGGTCTCTACGGCGACAGCGGCACGAGCCAGATCACCTTCGCGAACAACCTGGTCCTGGGCGTCGACCACGGCGGTTTCCAGGCGACACTGAGCCGCAACAATGGCGTCAGCTACAACCTGTTCGGGTGGGGTGACTTCACCGAGATCAACGTCGGCCAGCCTGATCCGCAGACGGCGCTGGCGTTCAACAACAACGTGCTGATCCCCAAGGCCGTGAAGGCGTTCAGCGGTGTCGCCACGGCACCGTATGTCCTGTATGGCGGCAACGATGTCTCTTCGACCTTTGCCGGTGCGCCCATCGACATGACGATGTGCGGCAGCGGCTGCACCGGTTCGACGAGCACCGTGAATGCGACCACCGATCCGCGGGGCATCGCGCTGGTCAGCACCAACACCGCGATGGTGACCCGCGTGGCCAACATCGCGGCCAAGGTCGGCCCGACCACGCTCGCCAATGCCAGCAGCATCGTCACGGTGCCGACGCAGAAGCCGCCGGTGGTGGTGGCACCACCGATCACGTTTCAGCTCGACATTGCGAATGCCGCCATCGGCACCCAGCCGCTGGGCTTCTGGTACAGCGCACCGGGCAACATTCCGGTGACCGGGGTGGTCGCGAATGCCAGCGCACCGAACGGCCGTTGCCTTCAGTACACCGACAGCGCCTCCAACGTGAACGGCTATGACCCCCACAGCTATGCGCCGATGAGCCACGGCAGCGGCACGACCACCGGAGAGTTCGACCTGTTCATCGATAGCAACACGTACTTTGCGCACCAGTGGCGCGACAACGCTTCGCCGGCCAAGACCGGCCCGTCCCTGGAGGTGAAGGCCAGCGGCGTCTATGTCAACGGCGTCGTGGTGGCTGCGTCGACCGTCGGCAAGTGGATGAAATTCAAGGTCACCGCGCCGCTCGGCGGCAGCGGCAGCACCTGGTCGCTTCAGGTGACGGACGGCAACGGCGTGGTCACCAGCCGCAGCGGCTTCCCGTTCGTCTCCGCCGACTTCAAGAGCCTGAACTGGTGGGGCTTCATCTCGAACGCGCGGGTCACCACCAGCTACTGTCTGGCATCGGTCAAGGCGACCAATGTTCAATGAGTGTGGCCGCTGATCAGCGACGTTAGAACGTTCCGCCTTCCGGACCCGAACGCCGAGCACCTGCTCGGCGTTTTTTGCGTCCCCCTCGACGCTTGCCTGGCCTTGTCGCCAGGCCTTTCGCCGTGAGCTAGTGCGCACTCGCTTGCGCTGTTTCCTGCCTCGGCAGTTTCGCACTGCTTATTCGCCCTTCAGCCGACGCACGTGAAGCCGAAAGTTACGCCAAGTGACAGGTCGGCCGCCGCTGCGTGGCCGCGACCGTCGATTCCCGGTTTGGTGGTTGAAGGCAATGACGAAGCGAAACATGGCGCGGCGGGTGAAATGGATGTCCGGCGCGGTGATCGCGGCCGTGCTGGCCGGCTGCGGCGGTGGCGATCAGCTGGATGCCGCGGCACCCACGGCGAGCGAGCGGGCGGTCGAGGTTCCGATCCCGTCGATGGCGCGGGCGGACCTGCCCCCGGTGCCTGCCTCGACGCCACTGTCCGAACCCGCGGGCGATGCTGCGCCAAGCGATGAATCGGCCGCTTCGGCCGGACCCATGCGCCACATCATGGCCGGCAAGGCGGCCGCGCTGGCGGCCTCGCAGGCTGCGGCGCTGGCCCAGGCCGAAGCGCAGGCGGCGGCAAGCGGTGCGGTGCTGTACGTCGCCAGCAACGGCAATGACGCCTGGTCCGGTGGGCTGGCGGCACCCAATGCCACGGGCACCGATGGCCCGCTGCGCAGCCTGCCGGCGGCCCAGGCGCGCGCCCGCGCCGTGCTGGCAGCCATGGCCGGCAGCGGCAACCGGCAGCCGCTGCGCGTGCGCATCCAGCCCGGTACCTACGTCCTGACCAGCACGCTGAACTTCACGACGGCCGATTCGGGCACGCCGCTGGCGCCGGTCAGCTACGAGGCCACGGTGCCCGGCAGCGTGGTGATCTCGGGTGCCGTCCCGCTGAGCCTGCGCAGCGCCGCCAGTGGCGCAAGCCCGGCGCTGTTCGGCACACCGGCGGGATTCACCGGCTGGGAGGCCGGCAGCCAGCTCTTCATCAACGGGCGTCGCGCGGTGCTGGCGCGCACACCGAATGCAGGGCAGTACTGGTTCGTGCAGAAGGCGATCCCGCTGGCCAGCGAGGCAGCAGGCGCGCAAGGGCGACTGGCCTTCGGCGCGTCCAGCGATGCGCTGTCGCTGGTGGCCGGCCTGAGTGCTGCCGACCGCAGCCGGGCCATCGTCAACGTCATGCACGCCTGGACCTCCAGCCAGCACCGCCTGGCGTCCGTGGCGCCTTCGGGCGGGGTGCAACTGGCCTCGCCGGCCCTCTGGACCTTCCTGTCCTCGGGCACCAGCCAGCGCTACTGGATCGAGAACGTCGCCAGCGCGCTCGATGCGCCGGGGGAGTTCTTCGTCGACGCGGCTGGCGTGCGCTACTTGCCGCGCAGCGATGAGGCCGGCGCGACACTGAATGCCGCGATGCCGCTGCTCGAGCAGTTGGTGACGATCAGCGGCGATGTGGCGCGCGCGAAATGGGTGGACAGCCTGCAGTTCCGCGGCCTGACCTTCGCCCACACGCGCACCCAGATGCCCAGCGGCGGATTCAGCGACTGGCAGGCGGCCACCAGCGTCGGCGCCGCGGTCGAGGTGGATGCTGCCAGCAACATCGTCTTCGACGGCTGCAAGTTCACCGGTACCGGTGGCTATGGCGTTTGGCTGCGTCGGGCAGTGCGCAGCAGCAGCGTCACGAACTCGAGCTTCGACGACCTCGGGGCCGGTGGCATCAAGATCGGCATGGTCAGCCCCTGGTCGGGCGATGCGGTGCAGACCGGCGCCAACGCGGCATCCAACAACCTGGTGGGCAATACCGGCAAGCTCTATCCCGGGGCAGTGGGCATCTGGGTCGGCCGTTCATTCGACAACACCATCAGCAACAACCTCGTCTACAACACCAGCTACAGCGGCATCTCGATCGGCTGGAGCTGGGACTTCGGCGACGCCACGGCGGGTGGCATGACGGTGACCGACAACCTGCTCGTCAACATCGGCCAGGGACAACTGGCGGACCTCGCCGGCATCTACACGGTCGGCGTGTCACCGCAGACCCGCATCAGCGGCAACGTGGTGCGTGAGGTGCGCAGCTACCCCGGCCATGGCGCCGGTGCGTGGGGCCTCTACGGTGACACCGGCACCAGCCAGGTCAGCTTCAGCGAAAACGTCGTGGTCGGGGCCGACTCCGGTGGCTTCCAGCTGACCGCCAGCCGAGGCAACAGCGTCCAGAACAACCTGTTTGCGTGGGGCGAGGCCGGCGAGCTGAACGTGGCTCAGCCAGATCCGCTGACGGCCTTGAGCTTCACCGGCAACCTCTTGATGCCGAAGACCGACAAGCCGTTCATGGCCAATGCGAAGGCGCCCTACACCAGCTTCGCTGGCAACGAGGTCTCTTCCAGCTACGCGGGCAAGCTGCTGGACCTGTCGATGTGCGGCACCGGGTGCAGCAGTTCCAGCGCGGTCGTCAGTGCCGGTCCCGAGCCGCGCAATATCACCATCAGTGGGGCGAGCGGCACGATGGCCAGCCGCGCCGCCCAGGTGATCGCCAAGGCGGGTCCGACAACGCTGGCCAACGCCGGCAGCGTGGTGATGGCGTCGATGTTGAAGCCCCAGGTGGCGGTGGCTCCGGCGATGACCTTCGAGCTCGACATCGCCAACGCGGCCATCGGCACCCAGCCGCTGGGCTTCTGGTACAGCGCCAAGGGCAACATCCCGGTTACCGGTGTCGTTGCCAACACCGCTGCTCCCAATGGGCGCTGCCTGCAGTACACCGACAGCGCGGCCAACGCGAACGGCTACGACCCGCACAGCTATGCGCCCTTGAACCACGTGAGCGGCACGACCACCGGCGAATTCGACTTGCTGATCGATGCCAACACCTACTTCGTCCATCAGTGGCGCGACGGCGGGTCACCGGCCAAGACCGGTCCGGCGCTCGAGGTGAAGTCCAGCGGCGTCTACGTGAACGGGGTCGTGGTCGCTCCGGCAACGGTGGGCCGGTGGATGAAGTTCAAGATCAGCGCACCCCTGGCGGGCCGTGGCACCGGTTGGACGCTGCAAGTCGTCGACGGCAGCGGCAACGTCACCACCCGCAGCGGACTGCCCTTTGTGCACTCGGGGTGGGCTAGTCTGAACTGGTGGGGATTCATTTCGAATGCCAAGGTGACGACCAACCTGTGCCTGGCATCGGTGCGCGCCACCAACGTGCAATAGCAGCGGCCCGCAGAGCCAAGGGCACGTCGGCTCAGCGTTGCCGCTGCAGCAGCTGGCGTGCCGCGCCGAGCACGAAGCTGGTGTTCGTGAACAGGTAGCGGCGCCATAGCCTGCGCGGTTCGCTGGCCAGGCGATGCAGCCACTCCAGGCCGTGGTCACGCATCCACGGCGGTGCGCGAGGTACGACACCGGCGTGGAAATCGAAGGCCGCGCCGACACCGATCATCACGGCGCGGACTCGATCGCGGTGCTCGGCCATCCATAGTTCCTGCTTCGGGCAACCCAGGCTTACCCAGACAGTGCCGGCGCCGGAAGCATTGATCCGCGCGACGGCCTGATCGTCTTCTTCGGGCGTCATCCGCCGGAATGGTGGTGACTCCGCACCCGCGATCCGCAACGTCGGCCAGCGCGTCAGCAGCGCCTGCTGCAGGCGGGCCAGCGTGGCTTCGCTGCTGCCGAAGAGGTAGATCGCTTCGCCGCTGCGGGCGGCGTGGGCACAGTAGTCGAGCATCAGGTCGGGGCCACTGATGCGCGCCTGCGCACGTGCGCCTTGACGCTTGAGCATCCAGGCGACCGGGGCACCGTCGGGCGTGGCCATGTCGGCGCCTGCCACGGCGCGCCGGAAGTCTGCATCCTGCGTGGCAGTCACCACCGAATGTGCATTGCAGATGCACACATAGCGACTGAGACGAGCGGCCGACCAGGTGGCGATGCGCCGCACGGCCTCGATCGGCTCGATCACGTCGATCGGTGAAGTCAGCACCCTCAAGGTGCGGCGGGTCGAGACCCCATCAACCCTTCGTTCAGAAGGCTCGCTCACGCAGCACCTGCATCAGGTATTGCCCATAGCCGTTCTTAAGCATGGGCTGTGCCTGCGCAGCCAGCGCCTCGGCGCTGATCCAGCCGGCGCGGTAGGCAATCTCCTCGGGGCAGGCGACCTTCAGGCCCTGGCGCTTCTCGAGCGTGGCGATGAACTGGCCGGCCTCCATCAGGCTGTCGTGGGTGCCGGTGTCGAGCCATGCATAGCCGCGGCCCATGATCTCGACATCGAGCTGGCCTTGCTGGAGGTACTGGGCATTGACGGTCGTGATCTCGAGTTCGCCGCGTGCCGAGGGCTTGATGGACGCGGCGATGTCGCACACCTGCTCGTCGTAGAAGTGCAGCCCGGTCACCGCGTAGTTGCTCTTCGGGGCCTTGGGTTTCTCTTCGATGCTCAGCGCCCGGCGCTGCGCATCGAACTCGACCACACCATAGCGCTCCGGGTCGGTGACGTGGTAAGCAAATACGGTGGCACCCTCGGCCCGCGCGGTGGCGTTGTGCAGCAGGGTCTGGAAGTCGTGGCCGTAGAAGATGTTGTCGCCCAGTACCAGCGCACTGGGGTGGCCGTCGACGAACTCGCGCCCCAGGATGAAGGCCTGGGCCAGGCCGTCGGGGCTGGGCTGCACGCAGTAGCGCAGGTTCAGGCCGAAGCGGCTGCCGTCGCCCAGCAGCGCCTCGAAGCGCGGCGTGTCCTGCGGCGTGCTGATGACCAGGATGTCGCGGATGCCGGCCAGCATCAGCGTCGAGAGCGGGTAGTAGACCATCGGCTTGTCGTACACCGGCAGCAGCTGCTTGCTGACGGCCAAAGTGGCCGGGTGCAGCCGTGTGCCGGAGCCGCCGGCGAGGATGATGCCCTTGCGTGTCTTCATGCGCTGTCTCCTCTGCGTGCGGTCTGTGCCGCGCTCACGCCGCCTGGGCGCCGTACTGCTTGCTGACCCAGTCGCGGTAGCCGCCGCTCTGCACGTCGGCCACCCAGTCGGCATGGTCGAGGTACCACTGCACGGTCTTGCGGATGCCGCTGTCGAAGGTCTCGGCCGGACGCCAGCCGAGCTCGCGCTCGATCTTGCGGGCGTCGATCGCATAACGCCGATCATGACCGGGCCGGTCGGTGACGTGGGTGATCAGCCGCGCATAGGGGCCTTGCGGGTCGGGGCGCAATTCGTCGAGCAGCGCGCAGATGGTGTGCACGATCTCGCGGTTGGGCTTCTCGTTCCAGCCGCCGATGTTGTAGGTTTCGCCGACGCGGCCGCGGGCCAGCACGGTGCGGATGGCACTGCAATGGTCGCCGACATAGAGCCAGTCGCGCACCTGCAGGCCGTCGCCGTAGATCGGCAGCGGCTTGCCGGCCAGGGCGTTGACGATCATCAGCGGGATCAGCTTCTCGGGGAAGTGGTAGGGCCCGTAGTTGTTGCTGCAGTTGGTGGTGAGCACCGGCAGCCCGTAGGTGTGGTGCCAGGCCCGCACCAGGTGGTCACTGGCGGCCTTGCTGGCCGAGTACGGACTGTTGGGCTCGTAGCCATGGGTCTCGGTGAAGGCCGCGGCGTCCGGCGCCAGGCTGCCATACACCTCGTCGGTGCTGACATGGTGGAAGCGGAACGCGGCCCGTTCGTCGCCCTGCAATGCGGCGTAGTGCGCGCGTGCGGCCTCGAGCAGCGTGAAGGTGCCGGTGACGTTCGTGCGCATGAACTCGCCCGGGCCGTGGATGCTGCGGTCGACATGGCTTTCGGCCGCGAAGTGCACGATGGCGCGCGGCCGGTGCGTGGCCAGCAGGCTGTCGACGAGGGCCCGGTCGCAGATGTCGCCCTTGACGAACACGTGGCGGGGATGGCCCTGCAGCGAGGCCAGGTTCTTCAGGTTGCCCGCGTAGGTCAGGGCATCGAGGTTGACGAGCGTTTCGTCGCTCTGCGCCAGCCAGTCGAGTACGAAGTTGCTGCCGATGAAGCCGGCGCCGCCGGTGACGAGAAGGGTCATGTCAGCCTGCCTTGGACTTCTTCTTGGTGGGCTGCACAGGCACCTGGACGCCGAAGGCCTGGGCCATGCGTTGCGCATTTCGCGCTGCGCGGGCGAGCGCCAGACGCAACGCGGGGCGGGGAGGCGTCAGCGGCGCTTGCGCGCTCGCGTCAATCGGAGTTGCAGTCTTACCCATATGTCGGTGTCTTCCACGATCATGCGGCCGCCATTATGCGAGGCGATCAGCCGGCTTGCGCCCGCCGCGGAGTTGTCGAACAGCGTCCATTCGTCGCATAGGGGGAGGTAGAGGTCGAAGAAATTCGCGACGCTTCGATCGAAGCGCCGGCGGACATCCCCTGCATCGACATCGTGTCCACCGAGTCGGACACGCAGGCGGACTCGTCGAACGGCAAGTCCCGCGTTGGCCAGCGCGAAGTAGAAGATCGAAACGCGATAGCCCTGCGCCCGAAGTCGCGCGAGAAAGGGGGCGAAACTCCGACTGGACAGCGTGCTCTCGAATGCGAAGTCTTCCTGTGCCGTGGCAAGTTGCCGGAGCCGCTTCAGCATCAGGCGGCCAGCCTCGAAGTTCACGGTGCTGGTGTCGCGGCCAGACAGCCCGCGGGCAATGTAGTCCGCATTCACGAAGGTGCGGATACCCAGCAGGCTCAGGATTGGCTCGGCATGGGTGGTCTTGCCCGCGCCGTTGGGCCCAGCGAAGACGATCACACGCGGGGCCACTGCCATGAGTTCGCGTCGGCTTAGCTACGCCCGTAGGTGTCCTCGAAGCGCACGATGTCGTCCTCGCCCAGGTAGCTGCCCGACTGCACCTCGATGATCTCGAGCGGCACCTTGCCGGGGTTGGCCAGGCGGTGCACTTCGCCGAGCGGGATGTAGGTGCTCTGGTTCTCGGTGAGCAGGATCACCTTGTCGCCGTTGGTGACCTCGGCCGTGCCGGAGACGACGATCCAGTGCTCGGCGCGGTGGTGGTGCTTCTGCAGGCTCAAGCTGGCGCCGGGCTTGACCATGATGCGCTTGACCTGGAAGCGAGGGCCCGAGTCGATCGAGTCGTACCAGCCCCAGGGCCGATGAACCTTCCGGTGCAGCGCATGCTCGCCGCGCTGTTCGGCGCCGAGCTGGTTGACGATGAGCTTCACGTCCTGGCTGCGCTCGCGGTCGGCCACCAGCACGGCATCGGCCGTCTCGACGACCACCACGTCCTTCAGGCCCACCGCGCTGACGAGCCGGCTGGTGGCATGCACCAGCGTGTTGTGCGAGTCCTTGATGATCGCGTCGCCGACGCTGGCGTTGCCGTTGGCGTCCTTGGCGGCCACCTGCCACACCGCTTCCCAGGCGCCGAGGTCGTTCCAGCCCGCCTTCAGCTCCACCATGCGGATGTCGATGCCGCTGCCGGGGCATTGCTCCATCACCGCGTAGTCCACCGATTCGCTGGGCACGGCGCCGAATAGCGCCTTGTCGGGGCGCACGAAGCTGGCGTCGGTGCTGCCCGCGGCATGGGCTGCGCGGGTGGCCTGGGCGATGTCGGGCCGGAAGCGTTCCAGCGCCGCCAGCCACACCGAGGCCTTGAGCACGAACATGCCGGCATTCCAGAAGTAGCCGCCGTCTGCGAGGTAGGCTTGTGCCGTCGCCAGGTCGGGCTTCTCGACGAACTGCGCCACGCGCGGCGCGCCGGCGTCGCTGGCGTCGCTGCGGATGTAGCCGTAGCCGGTCTCGGGCCGGTCGGGCGTGATGCCGAGGATGGCGATGGCGCCGTCGGCGGCCAGCGCGACGGC
>CAZXLI010000047.1:0-32196 GCA_964641795.1 uncultured Bordetella sp.
CGGATGCGACATTTCTACTTGGCTGGGAATGCGACATTTCAATTCGGCTTGCACAAAATCGAAATTAGCAATTACGCTTGTTTGGTCATTTGCTCCGCCCCTGCACGGGGCTCCCCAGGGCAATCACAAGAGCGGTGCTAGCCGACGGCGAGCCGCCTTGTAGGGCTCGTCGTGGTCAGGGACCAGTGCTGCTGGCTGGCGCGCACCTAGTGGCGTCGGTCCGAATGGCTTAGAATGTCCAATATTTTCGACACTTTCTCGGTCTGGACTGTGGACCTCTCCAACCTAGGTACCATCATCCGCGAGCGGCGCGAGGAGCTGGGATTGACGCAGTCCCGGCTCGCGCATCTGAGCGGCCTCTCGCGGCAGACGCTGGTCGGCCTGGAGGCGGGTGCGCTGAGCGATCTGGGGTTCAACCGGGTGGCCCATGTCCTGTCGGTGCTGGGGCTGAATCTCGATCCGCCCAACCACGCGGCGCGGTCCCGGAAGCGGGGCCTGTGGATGGCGGCGAAGAACGCCAGCGTGAGCTATGTCCAAGAGGTGCCGCCCGACACGCTTGGCCACGCGCTGGTCAGCGGCAGCGTGCCGCAAGGCTACGCGGCCCACCTGACCCACCTGCTCGACGAGGCGCCGGTGTCGCTGGTGGTCATGGCCGTGGAGGAGGCTGCAGCGAACGAAGGCGTTGCACCCAGGGTCGTGTGGCGCAACGTCGCAAAACTCGCCAGATCACTTGCTGTGCACCGGCAAGGCTTGTGGGCGTGATGACCACGTCATGAAGCCACTGCCGTCCGGTCCCTGGGAAGGATTGTTTGAGCGAGCGATGCGGCTGGTCGACGAAATCCAGCGACATGGAGGACTCGCGGATCCGTTCTGGACCTTCGGAGGCGGAACCGTCCTGATGTTCAGGTACGGACACCGCCTGAGCAAGGACATCGACATCTTCGTGCCAGACCCCCAATACCTCGGCTACGTGACGCCCCGGCTCAACGATACGGCGGCATCCCTGACCGAGGAGTACACAGAAATGCCGGGCTCCTTCGTCAAGCTGCAGTTCGAGGAAGGTGAGATCGACTTCGTGGCCGCGCCGAACCTGACCGACGCGGCTTGGGAACGGTGGGAGATCCAGGGGCGGCCAGTGCGCGTCGAGACGGCTGCGGAGGTGATCGCCAAGAAGATGTACCACCGAGGCGACCGGGCAACGGCACGTGATCTGTTCGACCTCGCCCTGGTGGTCGAGCGAGAGCCGCAAGCGCTGGCGGCAGCCGCGCCATTCCTCATTCGGCACCGACAACGGTTCCTCGAGCAGATCAGGCAACCCGGAGCTGGGTTCGTGGCGACCTTTGAGGCGATCGCAGCGACCGGGTACCAGCCAAGCCTGGAGCACTGCGTCGAGGTTGCCACCGCCTATCTATCCGCAGTGAAGGAGCGATGAGAGGCCCCGACCTGCAGCGGCCGGGTCGTGACCAATGTGAGCGCACGGCGAACTCATCACGTCGCTCGCAGCCGTGGCGGTGACGCGCGTCGGCAAGTGTTATGTTGGCAGCGACGCTGCGGCGCGGATGGTGCGCGCAGGGATCTCTCGGCAATGTGCTTACGCCGTTGCTCCGAGGTGGCGACCAGCGATCCGCCGGCATAGCCAACCGGTACCAGGGTCAGAACCTGGCAGCGTCTTCGTCCACGTGGTAGAGACTCCTTGCCGGGCGGCACCCGTATAGCCACTGACTCGATCCCCATGAACAGCCGTCCGCAAGCGCCATGGGAGTAATTCGGTTCAACTGACACTGATGCCATACACCTGCGCTAGCAAGGCGTGGATGCGCACGACGATGGCATCGCACTCCTCCTGATTCAACCGCGTGAGTTGCGACGACCATGCTTCGGAGTCGGCAAACGGCTGGAACTTCGGCGCCTCGCCCCATTGCCAATAGGGATTCGTCGAATGACGGCTGCGACCCAGTACGTGCAAATGAACGCGGCGGTGTTCCCTCGGCGTCTTCGGTCCGACGGGCGGCGCCAGGTCATTGAGTGCCCAATTGCCGGCCTCCCAGTAGTTGATGCAGCCACCGGCCAGCTGCGGCAGCACTTCCAGCATGGCGCGTCCGGTGGCGGCAACCAGAAAGGACCAATGCGTCAACTCCATCGGCGTCAGTTCACTTCTTTCCCAGACCGCGCGCGGCGGGCACACCACCAGGTTGCCGCCATCGAGCCGGCTGTTCAGCGGGCTGGCAGGCAGTAGCACGCTGCCGCCCGTGCATTGGCAAAGGGTGAGTGGTTGATTCACTTGCGAGTTCCTGTGGTGTGGGGATGGCGGTTGCGGGCGCAGGCCACCGCGGCGCAGCCCAGCAGGGCACCCGCTGTGCCGTAGATCGCCAAGGGCGGTGCCACCGGCAGCAGCAGGCCGGCCAGGACTGGTCCGGTGCCGGCGCCGATATCTCGCCACACCGAGCGTGCGGCCAGCGCCTGCACCCGTTCGGGGCCAGGTGTGCGGTGGGCCACGATGGGTGCCATCAAGGGCAGTTGCAGCGCGCGCAGCACCACGATCAGCGCGGCGCAAGCCCATAGCCAGCCGGCACCGAAGCCGGCCAAGGCCACGGCGGTGAACAAGGAGAGCCCGACCAGCAAGGTCTCGGCGCCGAAACGCTCGGCCATGTGCCCGCCGATGGGGCTAAGCACGATCTCGGCCAGGTAGCGCAGCGCCAGCAGCGTACCGGCCACCATCACTGCGCCGCCTGCCGGCGTGTCGGCCGGCAGCAGGTCCTTGCCGATATACGAGAGACCGAAGATGAACAGCCCGTCCAGCGTCAGCCCCTCGAGAAAGGACCAGGAGTCCAGGCTGTCCGGCAGCTTCCAGCGCCTCGGAGCGGCGACTGGATGGGTTTGCGCCGGCAGGCGGACCGTCACCAGCAACGCCGCCAGCGCCACGATGGCGAAGCCGAAGAACACCAGCCGGGGCCCATGTGCATGGGCCAGCCACGCGGCCAGCGGCAGCGCCAGCATCGGGCCGACTGCTATCACCGATCTAGAGCGTCCGGAGCGGCGCGCCGCACCCACCGGCTCGGCCGTGGCCAGGGCCTGCGTGGCCAGGTTCAGCGCCGCAAAGCACAGGCCCCATGCCAGGCGAAGCGGCAACAGGGCCCAGAAGCCCGACAGCGCGGCGTAGCCCAGGGCGCAGCCTGCGGCCGCGACCACCGCCAGCGTGCAGGTGGGCCTGTCGCCGTAGCGTGCATAGAAGCGCGCCACCCAGCCGTAGCCGGCGATGCGCACGAGCCGGTTCGCCGCCAGCAGCAAGCCCGCTTCGGCCAGGCTGATACCGAATTGCGCCGCATACATCGGCAGCAGCAGATACAGCGCGACATCGGCCGGCAGGGCCATGCCCAGTGCTGTCGCGGCACGCCGCGAGTCTTGATCGGTGGGTGGGGTGGGATGTTGGGTCACGACCCATCATCCGGTGCATGACGGTGGCGTGACAAACGACTTTCGTGCGCGTGATGCGTGAGAAAATCGAACGCATGTCATGCCCACCCCCCGCCTGATGCAGCTCAGCATGCTGTCGCTGAACGCGATCCGCGCATTTGCCGCGGCCGCTTCGCATCAAAGCTTCACGCGGGCCGCGGTGGAGCTGCATGTCACGCACAGTGCGGTGAGCCGGCAGATCAAGGCACTGGAAGAGTTCCTCGGCGTTGCGCTGTTCGAGCGCCGCATCCGCCAGGTCAGCCTGACGGTAGAAGGCCAGCAGCTGTATGCCGAGGTGAAGCCCGCGCTGCAGCAGATCAGCGCTGCCGCGCAGGCGCTGATGGCGCGCAAGCAGGCCAGCCTGGTGACCATCAACGTGCGGCCATCGTTCGCGGTGCGCTGGCTGATCCCGCGCCTGCCGGACTTCGTGGCGCTACATCCGAACATCGAGCCGCAGGTGCTGACTCGCACGTCCGGCCCAGACCAGGCGCCCGAGCACTTCGACATCGCTATCCGCCGCGGCCTGGAGCACTGGCCACCGACCATCGAGCCGCGGCCCTTCCTGGAAGACGAGGGCCTGATCGTGGCCGCACCGGCGTTGTTGACAGCCCATCCGATCCTCGAGCCGCGGTCGCTGGCCGCCCATGTGCTGCTGAGCGCCAGGACACGCGCGCAAGACTGGGATGCCTGGAAGAAGCACCAGGGCCTGGCGCGGCTCAGACCCAAGCGGCTGCTGCAGTTCGACCACCTGCATTTCGTGCTGCAGGCAGCGGTGGACGGCCTGGGCTTTGCCGTGGCGCCGCACACGCTGGTGGCGCACGACCTGGACAACGGCCGCCTGTGCTGCCCGCTGCCGGGCCTACGCCTGCCGCTGCCGCGGCACTACTACGGTGTGGCGCCGGATGCCACGGCACAGTCGAAGTGTTTTGCGCACTGGCTGGACGGCCAGCTGCGGGGGTATGTGGCCTCCTCAGCAGATTGACGCCTTGATAACGAGTTATGCGATCGTCATCTCTACCGTTGCCTTCAAGACCCGCGCGAACGACAAGGCATCGGGCGTTTCCCCACGGGCTTGCGAATGGCTGACGTTCCTGCGACTCATAGGCGTTCCACAGCCGAATCGAGAGGCATCTGAACGGGTTGGCCAGGAGCTACGCCTCGCTGCGCAGAGCATGTCGAGGGATGGCGCCAGCCGGAAACCCGCGTGGATGCTGGGCTTCAGGGGAAAGCGCACCAATCTGCACGGAAAGTACGACTACCTCATCGAGCAGCCCACTGAGCCATTTGAGCCGAGACGGCCCTGCCCTGCGGTGGCCGCGCGCTGAACACGGACTTGACCACCGTCGGCGTTTGCGTGGCTGAACCGCCACGCCGCCGGTGGACAAGTCCTGCGCGGCGGACTGCCCTCGCCTGTCGGATGATCGCGGTCATGGCAAGAGCGACGAACTCATCGACGGTGATCACGATGAGCATGCGCGATGTGGACCGGATCGAGCGCAACCACCCGGTGCCAAGGGCACGGGTCATCACCGCCGCCTTGATCGAACCGCCGAGGGATGTGGCGCGCACGCCGGGGTGCGCCCGGGGGGCAGTCCAGTGAAGATTGACATCGCCCAGGGGGCCTGCCTCGCGCGCTCGCCTACCTGGCGACGCGCTACTTCAGTACCTGGCCGCGCCGGCTGCGCAGGGCCAGCTCGACCCAGTCGGAACCGGCGGCGCGGGCGCGATCCAGGTGGAGCACGAAGCCGCCCAGGTCTTGCGGGCCAAGCTGCCACACCGCCTGCAACAGTGTGGCTGAATCCGCCTTCGGTCCGGCCCGGCGCAGCGCCAGCACCGCGATGCGCGCGCCCACATAGGCCTCCAGCCCCTCGAACATGCCGGTGCCCGAACCATGGCGACTGGCCTGGAGGTCGAACTCGCGTACCAGCGCGAGTCCAGGTATCTCCGGGTTCGGCACAACGGTCGTGAAACCGATCACGTGTTCGCGGAACAGCGCCGTCAGGTTGGTGACCGCCGGCGTGGCCAGCGACAGCAGCACGCGCGGCATGCCGGCCAGGGCCTCGGGCGGGAGGCCCGCCAATTCGTCCAGCAATGCGGGTGCGAGATCGATCAGCAGGGCCTGCGCATTCGCCCTCTCGGTGCGCTGCAGTGCGGCCAGCAGCCCGGTACGGTCGTGCGAGGGCAGCGCCAGTGGCACGAAGGCCACGCCCTGCGTCGCCAGTGCGGCGTGCAGCTCGGCCAGGTGTTCGGCGGGCTGCCCGGCGTCGGGGGCCGCGTCGGTCAAGGCCGCCACGCGGCTGATGCCCATGCCGCGCAGCTGTTGCGCCAGGGCCGCCACCTCGCGTTCATAGCCGGCGCGCAGCGGCACCACCCACCTCGCGGCCTGGCCGGATGGCGGCAGGCGAAGGGCCTTCAGCCCGGACATGGGGCCGATCAGTGGCACCCTGACCTCGGCGGCCACCAGCGCCGCGCGGCGGCAAGCCGCGTCGCCGGCGCAATGCAGGAAGGCGGCGGGCTTCAGCTCCTTCGCAACGCGGCGCAGGTTGGCTTCCAGCTGCGCCGGGTCTCCGCCGTCGTCCAGGGCCTGAGGGTTTCGCGTTCAGCACCGATTCGGGTGTGCTGCTGGTGCCCGAGCCCGCGTCTGCCTGGTTGTGGCTGCTGGGCCTGGTCGCACTGCGTCTGGCCCGCGCAGTTTCCCAGGGTGCATTGAGCGCGCCCTTCCGCCTTCACCCCGCTGCGGCTTCGAGTCGTGCATCAATGGCTTCCCGCAGCCGCCGCGCGAATGCCAGGGCCAGCAGTGGTTGCCGCGCCGCCTGAGGGTCTGCGCGCACGTCCAATGCGTCGCGCAAGGCTTCGAGCAACTCGCGTTCATGGGCCGCGACGGCATCGGCCAGCGCCTGGATCGCGCCGACGTCGGCTGCTGATTCAAGCGTCTGTCGCCAGTCCATGTGCCGAAGCAGGATCGCCGGCGCCGGCGTCGCACTGCGATCGACCGAAGGCGCCCCAAGAAGCCGGCACAGCAACTCCGCCCTTAGCAGGGGATTCTTCAGGCGCACGCGCGCCTCGTTGACGCGCAAGGACCATTGAAGGCCCTGCGCGCGTGCCGAATCCTCTTCGCCCACAAGGCGATCGGGATGCACCAGGGCTTGCAGCGCCCGCCAGCGGGCATCGATGTCGAGTTCGTCCAGCGCGAAGCGCCGCGCCAGGCCGAACAGGGCGAAGTCGTCGACGACCGGGTCCATCGGTCCGGGTCAGTCGCAGGATTCTGCCAACGCGAATACCGAGTTGGGTCCACTCGGCCGAGGGGCCCGCAACTCGGACCGGGGAGCGAACGCGCGGCGGATCAATGGCACGTCGGGTTCAACCCCGGCCCAGTCGCCCCAATGAGCCAGCTCATCGTCCAGAAGGTCCTGCAGGCTGACCATCGACAGGCAGGCCAGCAGCCGCGCATGCAAGCCGAGCCACAGCGCCACATGGAGCTCGCTGGCACCGCCCGCGGGCACAGACGGTCCTGGTTCGCTGCGCAGCCCCAGTCCCTGCGGATCGTCATCGACCGCCAGGATGACGTCGGCCACGGTGATATCGGCCGGGGCGCGCGCCAGCGAGTAGCCGCCACCGGGCCCACGCGTGCTGCGCGCCAGGCCGCACTTGCACAGCCGCCCGAACAGCTGCTCCAGGTAGGACTGCGAGATCTTCTGCCGCTCACCGATGCCGGCCAGCTTGACCGGTCCGCCGCCCGCGCGCAGCGCGATGTCGAGCAGCGCCGTGACGGCGAAACGACCTTTGGTGGCAAGATGCATGGCGATCTCTTCCGGAGTTAGAACTTTCTGACTTCGATCCGGTGTTTCAGCAGCGCGTACCCCAGCTGCCGGGGTGTGACGCGCAGCAGCCGCGCCGCCTTGGCCTGCACCCAGCCGCATTGCTCCATGGCCCAGATCAGGCGCTCGCGCTCGCCCTCGGGCGGCGCACCCGCGGGTGCCGGCCGCGCGCCGGGCGTGCCCACCCGCACGGTGGGTCCGATGCGCGTGACGCCGCCGGTCGGTGCAGCGACAGGCTCGTCGGCCTCGCCGCCGACGGCGACGGCTTCCTCCAGCTCGCGCACCGGCACCACCGCATCAGCCTTCTCGACGAAGTGCAGCGTCTGCGTCAGGCAGCGGTTCTGCATGCAGGGGAAGGCCAGATCACGGATCTGCTCGCCCTGCACCATCGTCGCGGTCCGCTCGATGCAGTTCTCGAGTTCGCGCACGTTGCCGGGCCAGTAGCAGCTGGTCAGCACCTTCATCGCCTCCGGCGTGACCTGCAGCTTGCGGCGATTCTCCTTGTTGAAGCGATCGACGAAGTGCATCACGAGCGGCGGGATGTCGGCGCGGCGCTCGCGCAGCGGCGGCAGGAAGATCGAGACCACATTGATGCGGTAGTACAGATCGGCGCGGTACTCGCCCTTGCGCACCATCTTCTCGAGGTCGCGGTTGGTGGCGCAGATCAGCCGCACGTCGACCTTCACGGCCTTGCTGCCGCCCACGCGCTCGAACTCGCGCTCCTGCAGCACCCGCAGCAGCTTGGCCTGGAAGGCGGGCGAGATGTCGCCGATCTCGTCGAGAAACAGCGTGCCGCCGTGCGCCAGCTCGAAGCGGCCCTTGCGCTCGCCGGCCGCGCCAGTGAAGGCGCCTTTCTCGTGACCGAACAGCTCGCTCTCCAGCAGTGACTCGGACAGCGCGGCGCAGTTCACCTTGATGAAGGGCTGCTCCTTGCGCGGACTGAGGAAGTGGATCGCACGCGCGATGGCTTCCTTGCCGGTGCCGCTTTCGCCGCGCAGCAGCACGGTGGCGCGCGAGGGCGCGGCCTGGTGCACCTCGACGAACACCTGTTGCATCGGCCGCGATTCGCCGATCACGTTGTCGAGCGAATGCCGGCTGCTGCGCTTCTCGCCGGCCAGCGCCTTCTGCAGCCGCATCGCCTCGTGCTGCAGATGCTCGTGGCCGCGGCGCACAGCCTCGTGCAGTGAGGCGGCCTGCGCCAGCAGCGCCGCCACCATCGTGAGGATGCGCTGGTCGTCGGACAGGCGGGCATTGCCCTGCACCTCGCGCTGCGCGGCCAGCACGCCAACCACCGCGTTGTCGGCCTTCAGCGGCACGACAACGAAGGCCATCATGCGCTCGTCCTGGGCACCGAAGGCGCCGGTGCGATCGATGAACTCGGGCGCCTGGTCCACGTCGGGCACCACCACCGGCATCGCCGAAGCGTAGACATGGCCGATCACGCCTTCGCCGGGGCGCCAGCGACCGCGCTGCTCCTGCTCGCGCGTCAGGCCGGCCGAGCTGTGCACGCGCAGCGCGCCGCCCTCCTCCTCGGCCAGCACGATCATCGCGCGCGGCAGGCCCAGGTGGGCCGTCAGCACGTTCAGGGCCGAGCGGAAGGTGCGATCGATGTCCAGCGAACTGCCGAGGATGCGGCAGATCTCGTAGACGGTGATCAGCTCCACATGGGATCGCTGATCGCGGCTGGTTGAATTCACCATCGGGCACCTCCGTCGCACCGGGCCTGGCACCTGCGCTGTGCACAGGCAGCCAGATGGGCGGGTTGACGCAAGAACCCTGCCGGCGCGCCGCCACGGCACACCGCGGCGGTGGCTGCCTTGATCAAGATCAACTCAACCGAACTTGAACAGGATGCCGTGGCCGCCGCGCGGGTACTCCCAGGCGACGTTGGCATGCTCGGTGCAGATCACGCGGCAGCTGCCGCATTCGAGGCAGCCGTCGGTGATCAGCGTGACGGCGCGGTTGCCCTCGGCCTTGTAGCAGGAGGCCGGGCAGACGAAGGTGCAGGCCTGCGACTGGCAGCTGTCGCGGCACACATCGGCATCGCGGATGCGGATGTGCGGCCGGCCGTGGTCGACCTTGTAGCGGTTCTGGAACAGCTTGTCCTCGACATTGACCGAGATCGGGGTGCTCATCGGAAGGCCCTCCAGAGTTTGAACGCGTCGCCCACCAGGCCGCTCCAGCGGCGGGCGGATTTGAAGCTGCCAAGGATTTCGCGCTCCTTGGTCTTCTTGTCGACGCCATCGACCGTGAACATCGTCTTCGCGGCGCGGTTCACCAGCTGCGGGTAGGTGCTGAAGAACTGCGGGCTGCTGTGCAGCACCTGCGGCATGTCGCGGTACTTGTGCAGGTCCTTCATCACGAAGCTCTGGTCCAGCGCGCGCTTGTAGGCCGACAGCGTCTTGGCGGTCATCGCATGGCCGGCCACTTTGGCCGCTATCACCGTCTCGGCGGCCAGGCGGCCGGTGGTCATCGCCAGGTTGCTGCCCTCGCGGTGCGCGGCGTTGACGAAGCCGCCCGAGTCGCCGACGATCAGCCAGCCCTCGCCGTACACCTGCGGCACCGCATGGAAGCCGCCTTCGGGAATCAGGTGCGCGCAGTATTCCTTCATCTCCCCGCCCTCGATCAGCGGGGCGACCGACGGGTGGCGCTTCAGCTTCTCCAGCAGCGCGTACGGCGCGGTGCGCTGCGGGTTGGCCTTGAAGTCGCTGAGCATGCAGCCCACGCCGATGGTCAGCGAGTCCTTGTTGGTGTAGAGGAAGCCGGTGCCGACCATGCCCTCGGTCACCGTGCCCATCATCTCGATCACCACCCCCTCGTCCTCGCCGATGTTGAAGCGGGCCTGCAGGGTCTCCTCGGGCATGAAGAGGATTTCCTTGACCGCCAGCGCCACGTTGTCGCTCTTCAACTCGCCATGGAAGCCGGCCTTGCGCGCCAGCGTGGAGTTCACGCCGTCGGCCAGGATCACGACGTCGGCATACACCTCGCCGCCGGCGCGGTCGCAGCGCACGCCGATGCAGCGGTTGCCGTCCATCAGCAGTTCCTCGACGGTGGTCTCGCAGATCAGCAGTGCGCCGGCTTCGCGCACCTTGGACGAGAACCACTTGTCGAACTGCGCACGGATGATGGTGTAGCGGTTGTACGGCGGCTTGTTGTAGTCCTCGCTGCGGTAGTGCGTGCCGACGAAGCTCTTTTCGTCCAGCACCCAGATGCGCTGCTCGATGATGTGCCGCTCCAATGGCGCGTCATCACGGAAGTCGGGGATCACCCGCTCCAGTGCGTCGGCATACAGGATCGCGCCCTGCACGTTCTTGCTGCCGGGGTATTCGCCGCGCTCGATTTGCAGCACCTTGAGGCCGGCCTTGGCCAGCGTGTACGCCGCGGTGTTGCCCGAGGGGCCGGCACCGACGACGATGGCATCGAACTGTTCAGCCATGGGAAGCTCCTGGTTCAGGCGACGCGACGAATGCGTTTGTCGAGGTGGGCGCGCAAGGCCTGCGTCAGGGCCGGCAGGACCTGCATCGCGTTGCCGACGATGCCGTAGTGCGCGAAGTCGAAGATCGGCGCGTTCGGGTCGGTGTTGATCGCGACGATGACGTCCGAGCCGTCCATGCCCACGCGGTGCTGAATGGCGCCGCTGATGCCGGCAGCGATGTAGAGCTTGGGCCGCACCGTCTTGCCGGTCTGGCCCACCTGGCGCTCGGCCTCGCACCAGCCGGCCTGGGTGACGGCGCGGGTGGCGCCCACCTCGGCGCCCAGCACCCGCGCCAGGTCCCACACCAGCTTGAAGTTCTCGGCCTTCTTCAGGCCCTTGCCGCCGCTGACGATGACATCGGCGTAGGCCAGGTTCACGGTGTTGCGGCTGGCATCGGGCACGAACTGCAGCAGCTTGGTGATCACATCGGTCTCGACCATCGCCAGCGGCAGCTCGACGATGTCGCCCGAGCGCGATTCGTCGCGCCGTGGCATCGGCATCACGCGCGGCCGCACGGTGGCCATCTGCGGCCGGTAGGCCAAGGTCATGATCGTGCACAGCAGCGAGCCGCCGAAGGTGGGCCGCGTGGCCGCCAGCGCGCGGCCGTCGATGTTCAGCTCGGTGCAGTCGGCGGTGAGCCCGGTGCCCAGCGTGGTGGCCACCGAGCCGGCCAGGTCGCGGCCCATCGTCGTGGCACCCAGCAGCATGATCTCGGGCTGGTGGGTGTTGACGAGGTCGGTCAGGCCCTTGGTGAAGGGCTCGTTGCGGTAGCCCTGCAGCACCGGGTCGCGCATGATGTAGCAGCGGTCGGCACCATAGGCATAGGCCTCTTTCGCAAAGGCATCGAGCGGCTCGTTCGGCCCGCCCAGCAGCACGCCGGCCACGCCGACCTGCAGCTTGTCGGCCAGGATGCGCGCCTGGCCCATCAGCTCCCAGCTCACCGGGTGCACATGGCCGCGGTCGTGCTCGATGAAGACCCACACGCCCTTGTAGGCCTTCAGGTGCTCGGGCAGCTCGGTGTTGCGGCCCGCGCGGCCGGCGGGGCGCGGCGCGGCGGGCTTGGCGGCTTGTTCACTCATGGTGGGCTCCTCGTTCAGGCGCTCAGGCCGTCGATCAGGTCCTGCTCCAGCTGCGGATGGGTGGTGAACACCTTCTGCAGCAGGTTCAGCACCACGTCGTTGACGTTGGTGTCGGCCACCACCTGCACGTCGGCCTTCTCGGTGCGCGGCGTCGGGCCGAACACCTTGCTGACGATGGTGGGCGAGCCCTTGAGGCCGATCTTCGAGACGTCCTCGATGCCGGCCTCGTCCTTGTTCCACTTGCGCACCGCGAAGCGGCCGGCGCGCAGCATGTCGTCCATGCTGGCGAAGCGCATCTCGTTGGTGCCCTCGAGCATCGTGATCAGCGCCGGCAGCGCGGTCTGCAGCACCTGCACGCCGCCTTCCGCACGGCGCTCGACCACCAGGCGGCGCGCGTCCAGGTCCAGCTCGACGATGCGGCTGACGTAGGTCAGCAGCTGCAGCCCCAGCCGCTTGGCCACGCCGGGCCCGACCTGGGCCGTGTCGCCGTCGATGGTCTGCTTGCCGGTGAACACCAGGTCCACCGCCTGGTCCTGGCCGATGCGGCGGATGGCCGCGGCCAGCGCGTAGCTGGTGGCCAGCGTGTCGGCGCCGGCAAAGGCGCGGTCGGTCACCAGCACTGCGTCGGTGGCGCCGAAGCTCACGCATTTGCGCAGCGCCTCCTCGGCCTGCGGCGGGCCCATGCACAGCACGGTGACGCGGCCGCCGAAGCGGTCCTTCAGCCGCAGCGCTTCTTCCAGCGCGAACAGGTCGTAGGGGTTGACGATCGCCGGCACGCCCTGGCGCATGATGGTGTTGGTGACCGGGTGCACGCGGATCTGCGCCGAATCGGGCACCTGCTTGATGCAGACGACGATGTGCATGGGATGTCCTTTCTGGGCGATCAGGCCGCGCGGCGGCGCTGCAACAGGCTGTCGCGCAGGCTGTCGAGCTGCACGTGCTGCTGGCCGTCGGCGTCCTGGAAGACCTTGAACACCTTCTCGCGCGCGGCGCTGGAATGGACGAAGTCCTCGTAGGCCTGGAGCAGCAGGTCGCGATAGCGCTTGAACAGCTCCACCTCGTTCAGGCCCGCGAGGCCTTCGCTCTTGTGCAGGTACTGGTAGAAGCGCTTGAGGATGTGCAGGCGGTTCACGTGCACCACGCGTTCCTCGAAGGGCACGCCGAAGAAGTGCAGGAAGTCCTCGGCACTCGACAAGGTCTTCAGGCGGTCGGTCAGGCTGTCCACGAGGGCGTCTCCTGTTCTCGGTGGAAGGCGATCAGCTCGTCGTCGGTCGGCGCGCGCTTGGTGCGCGCCACATGGATGCGGATGCGTTGCAGCAGCGCCGGCACCGCCGTGGGCGCCAGCGCCAGGCCCAGCCGCTGGCAGGCCGCCAGCACGCCGGCCGAGCCCGAGTGCTTGCCCAGCACCAGCTCGTGCCGGCGGCCCAGCTCCTCGGGGCGGAAGGCTTCGTAGTTGCTGCGGTCCTTCAGCAACCCGTCGACATGGATGCCCGATTCGTGCCGGAACACCGCCTCGCCGACGATGCTCTTGCCGGCGCTGACCGGCCGGCCCGAGGCGCGCGCGACCAGTTGCGAGATGGCCGGCAGCAGCGTGGTGTCCACGCCGCAGTCCAGCGCATGGACATGGCGCGCGGCCATCACCACCTCTTCGAGCGCGGCGTTGCCGGCGCGCTCGCCAAGGCCGTTGACGGTGGTGCTGGCATGCGTGGCGCCGCCGCGCAGCGCGGCCAGCGTGTTGGCGGTGGCCAGGCCCAGGTCGTCGTGGGCATGGATCTCGATGCCGATGTCGATCTCGCGCCGTAGCGCCGCGATGCGGGCATGGGTCTCGAAGGGCTCCAGCAGGCCCAGCGTGTCGGCATAGCGCACGCGGATCGCGCCATGGTCCTGCGCCACCGCGGCGGCGCGCGCCACGAAGCCCGGATCGGCGCGCGAGGCATCTTCGAAGCCGACACTGACAGTGGCGCCGGCATCGGCCGCGCGGTCGACGAAGTCGCCGATCATGCTGAGCACCCAGGCCCGGTCGCGCTGCAGCTTGCGCTCGATCTGCAGGTCCGACACCGGCACCGCCAGGTGCACGATGTCGGCACCGCAGCGCAGCGCGGCGGCCAGGTCGGGCGCGGCCATGCGGGCCCAGACCATCGTCCGCGCATGCCGCACCGTTTGCGCGATAGCACGGATCAGGTCCACCTCGTGCTCGCCCATCACCGGGATGCCGATCTCCATCTCGGGCACGCCGGCGTCGTCCAGCGCACGGGCGATGGCGAGCTTCTCGTCGTCGCTGAAGGCCACGCCGGCGGTCTGCTCGCCGTCGCGCAGCGTGGTGTCGTTGATGATCAGGGCGGGCATCTGCAGGGGCATGGGCATGGCCGGGCCTTCAGCGCTCGCGCGCATGGTTGCGGGTGAAGCGCGGCAGCTCGACCACCAGCGCCGGGCCGCGCACCTTGACGCAGCAGGCCAGGCGCGACTGCGCGTCCGGGCCCCAGGCGGCGTCGAGCTGGTCTTCCTCTTCCTCGTCGGCGCCGGCCACGAAGTCGGCCCCTTCGCGCAGGTGCACATGGCAGGTGGCGCAGGCACACACCTTCTCGCAGGCATGCTCGATCGCCACGCCGTGGCGCAGCAGTTCGTCCACCAGCTTGCGGCCGGGGCGGGCCTCGAAGCTCACGCCTTCTGGGCAGAGCTCCGGATGCGGCAGCACCGTCACCCGCGTGGTCGACAACACCGCATGGCTCATACACCCACCTCGTCGAGCCGGCGGCCCGAAAGCGCCTCGCGCACGCGCGCATCCATGCGTCTGCCGGCGAACGGCGTGGTGGCGCGGTTCAGGCCCTCGGCCGCCTCGCGCAACGCGTCGCGCAGGCTGCGGCGCTCGGCCAGCGAAACGCCTTCGCCTTCAGCGCACTGCTCCAGCAGGTCGGCCACGGCCTGCATCGCGTCGAGGATGTGGAACTGCTCGCGCGGCGTCAGCAGCGCGGCGCCGTCCTCGTGCAGCGCGGCCTCGGTGGCATCGAGCAGGCGGCGCGCGTCGATCTCGGCCTCGCGCAGCATGCGCGCGGCAGCGTCGGCCTCGGCGCCCTGCAGCGCGCCTTCGAGCATGCGGGCCACCGCATCGCTCTCCAGGCCGTAGCTGGGCTTGACCTCCACCTGCGCCTGCACGCCGCTGCCGAGCTCGGTGGCGCTGACCGACAGCAGCCCGTCCGCATCGACCTGGAAGGTGACCCGGATGCGCGCCGCGCCCGCCACCATCGGCGGAATGCCGCGCAGCGTGAAGCGCGCCAGCGAGCGGCACTCGGTGACCAGCTCGCGCTCACCCTGCAGCACATGCAGCGCCATCGCGGTCTGGCCGTCCTTGAAGGTGGTGAACTCCTGCGCCCGCGCGGTGGGCACGCTGCTGTTGCGCGGCACGATCTTCTCGACCAGGCCGCCCATGGTCTCGATGCCCAGCGACAGCGGGCACACATCCAGCAGCAGCACCGAGCCATCGGCCGCGGCATTGCCGGCCAGCTGGTCGGCCTGGATCGCCGCGCCCAGCGCCACCGCCTGGTCGGGGTCGATGCCGGTGTGCGGCTCGCGGCCGAAGAGCTGGGCCACGGCGGCGCGCACCTGCGGCATGCGGGTGGCACCGCCCACCAGCACCACGCCGTCCACATCGGCGGCGCGCAGCTTCGCATCGCGCAGCGCGCGCTTCACCGGCGCCAGCGTGCGCTCGACCAGGTCGCGCGTGAGGTCCTCGAACAAGGTGCGGCTGACCAGTGCCGACTCGCTGGCGCCGCTGTGGCTGCAGCCGCACTGCATCACCACCGCATCGCGCTCGCTCAGCGCTTCCTTGGCACGCCGCGCGGCCGCATGCAGCGCGGCCAGGTCGCCCGGTCCCCAGGGGCCGGCCGTGGCGGCGGCAAACCAGGCCGCCAGCCGGTGATCGAAGTCGTCGCCGCCCAGCATCGCATCGCCGGCCGTGGCCACCACCTCGAACACGCCGCGCTGCAGCCGCAGCACCGAGACATCGAAGGTGCCGCCGCCCAGGTCGTACACCACGTACAGCCCTTCGCTGGCGCTGTCCAGCCCGTAGGCCACCGCCGCGGCCGTGGGCTCGTTCAGCAGCCGCAGCACATTCAGCCCGGCGAGCGTGGCCGCGTCCTTGGTGGCCTGGCGCTGGGCGTCGTCGAAGTAGGCCGGCACCGTGATCACCGCACCGGCCAGCATGCCGCCGAGCGCGGCCTCGGCCCGCTCGCGCAGGCTGCGCAGCACCTGGGCGCCGATCTCCACCGGGCTCTTCAGGCCGGCGCGGGTGCGCACGCCCACCGCGCCGCCGCTCAGCGCCTCCACCGCATACGGCAGGCCTTGCACCGGCACGTCGGCCAGCGCGCGGCCGATCAGGCGCTTGGCCGAGGCGATGGTGTTCCCCGGGTCGGCCTCGGCCAGCGCCACCGCCTCGTGCCCGACGATGGCCGCTCCGTTGACCGGGTAGTGCACCACCGACGGCAGCAGCAGGCGCTGCGCCTCGTCGGCCAGCACCACCGGCAGGCCGCTGCGCACCGTGGCCACCAGCGAGTTGGTGGTGGCCAGGGCGAGGCCCACCGCCAGCCGGTGCTGGTGCGGCGCCGCGGCGCGGCCCGGTTCGGCGATCTGCAGCAAGGCCATGTCATTCAACTCCTGCTAGTGCTTGATATCCCCGGCCAGGCGGCCCCCGCGGAGCCGGCTTTGCCGGTCCGCAGGGGGCGCCCCCTTGAGGGGGAGGCGCCGAAGGCGCTTCGGGGGTGGGCCATCACACCGCGAAGGATTCACCGCAGCCGCAGGTGGCGCTGGCGTTCGGGTTCTCGAACTTGAAGCCTTCGTTCAGGCCTTCGCGCACCCAGTCGAGCCGGGTGCCGGCGATCATCGGCAGGCTCTTGGCTTCGACGAAGATCTGCACGCCCTCGCTCTCGAAGCGCATGTCATCGTCGGCCGCCGCATCGGCGAACTCCAGCGCGTAGGCATAGCCGGAACAGCCGCTGGTCTTCACCGCCACGCGCAGGCCGATGCCGCCGCCGCGCTTGGCCAGTGCCTTGCGGATCTGGGTGGCGGCCTTGGGGGTCACTGAAAGCGTCATCATCAACTCCTATAGGGAAGGCCGACGGCCGGTCCGGCGCCGGGCCGCCCCAAGCCGGACGCGCCCCCTCGGGGGGCCGACGCCGCAGGCGTCTTGGGGGCCATGTTCACACGGAGAACGAGCTGCCGCAGCCGCAGGTGCTGGCGGCATTGGGGTTGCGAATGACGAAGCGCGCGCCGTCGAGCTTGTCTTCGTAGTCGATCTCGGCGCCCATCAGGTACTGCAGGCTCATCGCGTCGACCACCACGGCGATCGGGCCGCGTTCGACGCGGAAGTCGTCGTCCTTGCGCTCGTCGTCGAAGGCGAAGCCGTACTGGAAGCCCGAGCAGCCGCCGCCGGTGACGAAGATGCGCAGCTGCAGGTTCGGGTCGCCCTCTTCGGCCAGCATCTCGGACACCTTGCCGATCACCGCCTCGGAGATCTTGATCGGGTCGGCGCTCTCAGGCAGGGTGAACGGCGCGCCGGCCGCCGGCATGGGCGTGCCGGTGGCGCAGCTGGACGATTGTGATTGGCAGGCGGACATGCGTCTCTCCGGAGTTAGGTGATGGATCAGGCCAGAGGTGTGGCGGGCGTGCAGATCGGCTGTTCGACCTGCGCGACGTGGCGCGAGCGGTAGTCGGACACCGCGGCCTTGATGGCGTCCTCGGCGAGGATCGAGCAGTGGATCTTCACCGGCGGCAGCGCCAGCTCTTCGGCAATGGCGGTGTTCTTGATCGCCAGCGCCTGGTCCAGGGTCTTGCCCTTGACCCATTCGGTGACCAGCGAGCTCGACGCGATGGCCGAGCCGCAGCCGTAGGTCTTGAACCTGGCGTCCTCGATGACGCCGGTGGCGGGGTTGACGCGGATCTGCAGCTTCATCACGTCGCCGCAGGCCGGTGCGCCGACCATGCCGGTGCCCACGGTGTCGTCGGCGTCGAGGCTGCCGACGTTGCGCGGGTTCTCGTAGTGGTCGATGACCTTGTCGCTGTATGCCATGGTGTGCAGTCCTGGTTCAGTGTTCGGCCCATTGGATGGAGGCCAGGTCGATGCCAGCGCTGTGCATGTCCCACAGCGGGCTCAGTCCGCGCAGGCGCTCGACGGTGGACTTCACCCGTTCGATCGCCAGGTCGATCTCGGCCTCGGTGGTGAATCGGCCGATCGAGAAGCGGATCGAGCTGTGCGCCACCTCGTCCGACAGCCCCAGCGCGCGCAGCACGTAGCTTGGCTCCAGGCTGGCCGAGGTGCAGGCCGAGCCCGACGAGACGGCCACGCCCTTCATGCCCATCAGCAGCGACTCGCCTTCGACGAACTGGAAGCTCAGGTTCAGGTTGTGCGGCACGCGGCGCACGAGGTCGCCATTGACCTTGACCTCGGGGATCGCCTGCAGGCCGGCGAGCAGCCGGTCGCGCAGCGCACGCATGCGCTCGGCCTCGCTGCCCATGTGCTCGCGTGCCAGCCGGTAGGCCTCGCCCATGCCGACGATCTGGTGCGTGGGCAGCGTGCCCGAGCGCATGCCACGCTCGTGACCGCCGCCGTGCATCTGCGCCTCGATGCGCACGCGCGGCTTGCGCCGCACGTACAGCGCGCCGATGCCCTTGGGTCCGTAGGTCTTGTGGGCCGAAAAGCTCATCAGGTCCACCGGCAGCGTGCTCAGGTCGATGGCCACCTTGCCGGTGGCCTGCGCCGCGTCGACATGGAACACGATGCCGCGGGCGCGGCACAGCGCGCCGATGGCCGCGATGTCCTGGATCACGCCGATCTCGTTGTTGACGAACATCACCGAGACCAGGATCGTGTCGGGCCGCAGCGCGGCCTTCAGCACCTCGAGGTCGAGCAGGCCGTCCGCGCCCACGTCGAGGTAGCTGACCTCGAAGCCCGCGCGCTCGAGCTCGCGCATCGTGTCGAGCACGGCCTTGTGCTCGGTCTTCACGGTGACGAGGTGGCGGCCGCGCCGCTGGTTGAACTGCGCCGCGCCCTTGATCGCGAGGTTGTTCGATTCGGTCGCGCCCGAGGTCCAGACGATCTCGCGCGGATCGGCCCCGACCAGCGCGGCCACCTGTTCGCGGGCGATCTCCACCGCCTCCTCCGCCGCCCAGCCGTAGCCATGGCTGCGCGAAGCCGGATTGCCGAACTGCTCGTACAGGTAGGGCAGCATGCGTTGCACGACCCGCGGGTCGACCGGCGTGGTGGCCGCGTAGTCCAGGTAGATCGGCTTGGGCACCGCTGAGACCTTCATGTCGACACTCCGTCGGGTGGGCTGTGCGCTCGTCTTCGCATGGACCGTGCCAGTCCCGCTGCAGCGCAAAAACACCTAGCGCCACAAGCACTTGGCCATTTCTGGCGATGGGGCGCGGCGAGGCGAGCCGCCGGTTGCGCGACAAGGCTGTCGTCTTTGTCGCCTATCCGACGCAGGCCCGGCCGGGCGCCGTGGCCATTCCCCTCGCAGCCGCGCGCTGGCATCGACCCTGCATGGGGCTGCCGCGAGTTCGACTTCGATGAGGCCAGCCCCATGAACCTGATGACCGGTGAACGCGCCGACGACTTCTTCGGCGGCGAGGTGCCCGCCAGCGTGCGCGCGCTGCTGCACCGCGCGGCCGATGTGTCCGGCGACGCGCGGGCATCGCTGCTGTGGACCGCGCAATCGCTCGCACCCGAGTGCTTGGCGTGTTATTACGCGCTGTACAAGCACCATGCCGGCCGCCGCGAGTTCGCGCTGGCCGAGCGCGCCGCCTGGCGCGGCCTGCGCGAAGCCGCGCGCCAATGCGGCCTGGGCGAGGACTGGCGCAGCGCCGCGCCGCCGCCGCAGCTGGACTTCCAGCAGCAGGGGCCGCAACGCTTCTGGCTCTTCACGCTGAAGGCGCTGGCCTTCATCCACCTGCGTAGCGACCGGCCGGAGGAAGCACGCGAGCTGCTGGCGCGCATCGACGCGCTGGACCCGCAGGCGCGCATCGGCACCGATGTCACCGAACTGCTGCTGGCCGCGGCACGGCCCTGGCCGGGCTGAGGCCGGGGCCGGGGCCGCGGCGGCCGCCCGCTACTCCATCAACGCGACGGTCTTGACCTGGGCCCAGACCGACAGGCCGGGCGCCAGCCCCAGCGCATCGGCCGAGCGCCGGGTCACCCGGGCCAGCAGCGCCGTGCCGCCCACCCGCACCCGCACCAGGGCCAGGCCCGGGTGCTCGTCGGCAGCGATGGCCTCCACCGTGCCCGGCAGCTGGTTGCCGATGCTGGTGTCGGGCTGGACCGCGCGGGTGACGCTCACATCGCGCGCCAGCACGCGCAGGCGCACGCGTCGCTGCAGCGGCAGGCCGGGGTCGCGCGCCCACAGGCTGAAGGCCGCCCCCGCGGCCGCGCCGGACTCGTCGGACGCCAGGCGCTCCGGGCCCAGGACCTGCAGGCGCGCCAGCTGCCACTGCGCGTCGCGCTCGGCGACGCTGGCGTCCAGCGCCACGCCGGTCTCGTCGCCCAGCGGCGGCATCAGCTCCGGCCGCGCCAGCATCTCGGCCAGCGGCCCGCTGGCGCGCAGCCGGCCCGCCTCGATCAGCACCAGGTGGTCGGCCAGCCGCGCCACCTCGTCGACGGCATGGCTCACGTAGACGATCGGCAGCGCCAGCTCGCGATGCAGCCGCTCCAGGTAGGGCAGCAGCTCGGCCTTGCGCGCGGCATCGAGCGCGGCCAGCGGCTCGTCCATCAGCAGCAGGCGCGGGCTGGTCGCCAGGGCCCGGGCGATGGCCACCCGCTGGCGCTCGCCGCCGGAGAGCGCGCCGGTGCGCCGCGCCATCAGCGCGGCGATGCCCAGCAGGTCCACCACCGTGTCCAGCGCCACGCGGCGCCGCGGCGACGGCACGCGCCGCAGCGCGTAGTCGAGATTGCCGCGCACGTCCAGGTGCGGCAGCAGCGCAGCCTCCTGGATCACGTAGCCGATCTCGCGCCGATGGGCCGGCACGAAGCGGCCGGTGGCATCGTCCTGCCACACCTCGTCGCCCAGTGCGATGCGGCCGGATGGCCGTTCCAGCCCCGCCAGGGTCCGCAGCACCGTGGTCTTGCCGCAGCCCGAGGGGCCGAACAGCGCGCTCACGCCCCGGGCCGGCAGCACCAGCGCCAACGCCAGCGTGAAGCCCGGCCGCTGCAGGCGCAGGTCGAGCTCGATCATCGCGCGGGCTCCGCCGCATCACGCGCCGGGCGGTTGGTCAGGTACAGGCCGGCCAGCACCAGCAGCGCAAAGCCCACCATGCCGGCGGCCAGCCGGTGCGCCTGCTCGAACTCGCCGGCCTCCACATGGTCGTACAGCGCCACCGACAGCACCCGCGTCTGGCCCGGCAGGTTGCCGCCGATCATCAGCACCACGCCGAACTCGCCGACCGTGTGGGCGAAGCCCAGCACGCTGGCGGTCACGAATCCGGGCCGCGCCAAGGGCAGCGCCACGGTGAAGAAGCGATCCCAGGGGCCCGCGCGCATCGTGGCCGCGGCTTCGAACAGCCGGTGGGGAATCGTCTCGAAGGCCTGCTGCAGCGGTTGCACGACGAACGGCAGCGAGTACAGCACCGAGGCCACCACCAGCCCGCCGAAGGTGAACGGCAGGCGCCCCCAGCCCAGCCATTGCATGAGCTGCCCGACCGGCCCCTGCGGCCCCATCAGCAGCAGCAGGTAGAAGCCCAGCACGCTGGGCGGCAACACGATCGGCAGCGCCACCACCGCCGCGAGCCAGGGCTTGGCGCGCGACTCGGTGCGACCCAGCCACCAGGCCAGCGGCGTGCCCAGCACCAGCAGCAGCAGCGTGGTCAGCGCCGCCAGCTTGGCGGTGAGCAGCACCGCGGTCCATTCGCCCGACGGCCCGCCGATCACAGGCCGTACCCGAAGTCGCGGATCACGGCCCTGGCCGCGTCTGTTCGAAGGTAGGCCAGCAGCGCGGCTGCGGCCGGGTTGGCGCGGCCGGCCTTGAGCAGCACCGCGTCCTGCCGGATCTCGCGGTACAGCGAGGGTGGCACGAGCCAGTACGAGCCGTTGACCGGCTTGCCCGGCACGACCACCTGCGACAGCGCGACGAAGCCGAGCTCGGCATTGCCGGTGGCGACGAACTGGTAGGCCTGCGCAATGGTCTCGCCCACCACCAGCCGCGGCTGCACCGCCGCCGCCAGGCCACGGGCCTGGATCACCTCGAGCCCGGCCGCGCCGTAGGGTGCGATCTTCGGATTGGCGATCGCCAGGTGGGCGAACCGGTCCGACGCCAGCACCGCGCCCTGCCCGTCCACCAGCCCGGGCTGTGCACTCCACAGCACCAGGCGGCCAATGGCATAGGTGAAGGCGGAGCCCGCCACCGCATGGCCCTCGGCGATCAGCTTCTTCGGCGTCTCGTCGTCGGCGGCGATCAGCACCTCGAACGGCGCACCGGCCACGATCTGCGCGTAGAACCTGCCGGTGGCGCCGGACGACAGCTTCAGCGTGTGCCCGCTGGCGGCGGTGAAGCCCTCGGCCAGACGGGCCAGCGGACCGGCGAAATTGGCGGCCACGGCCACCTGCACTTCGCCGCCGGCGGCGCCCCGCGCCATCAGCACCAGCGACAGAACAATCCAGAAGCGGCGCATCGCAGGACTCCCGACAAGGCCCGGTCAAGTCTCCGGGCCGAAACACAGCGCGTGGTCGCTGCAGACGCCGCAGCTCGGCGCCTTGCAGATGAACAGTTCCTCGCGTTCGCACAGCTGCTTGTAGAGGAACTTCTTCCACTTCATGTCGTGGACGTTTTTCGCGGCGAGCGCGGGAAACCAGTGCGTCATCAGCCACGAGAGTTCGGCGCGCGAGGCCAGCTGCAGGTCCTGCCACAGGTGGTCGTCGCCGAGGCAGGCCACCGCCACGGCCTCGGCCATGGCGGCGCGTTCGGCGGCACTGCCGGCCGCGGCGTCGGCATGGTCGAGCAGCAGCGCGCGCAGGTCGACCACCTCGTCGTCGCGGCGCGAACGCCGCTCGGCAATGTGCAGGGGCGCGGCCGCGAGACGCATCAGGTGGCCGAGGGTGCGTGCGTGTAGCACTTCTTCGGGCAGATCTTCGCGCAGGCCGTGCAGCCGATGCACAGCTCCTGGTGCGCGATGGTCATGACCTTCTTTTCGTACTCCTCCTCCTCGTCGCCATCGGGGTCCAGCCCGACACGCTCGCCCTCGTCGTCCAGCCCGACGAGTTCGAGCACGCCGCGCGGGCAGACGCGGAAGCAGCGCCCGCAGCCGATGCACTTCTCTTCGTTGATCGCCTGCACGAAGGTCGGCGTCCAGGTGGCGCCGGACGGGAGCGTGACCGAGAAGTGGCTCATCACGCGATCTCCGCCAGGCGCTTGCGCGCTGCCACCAGTGCCGCATGCGCTTCGTGGGCGATCCGGGCCACCTCGGGAATGCGCTCCCAGTTCGTCGGCAGTTCCTCGCTCAGGTCGTGCAGGTCCATCTTGGCCTGCGTGGCCTTGGCGTTGAGCTTGCGGATCTCGGCCTTCAGCGTGTCGGCATCGTCAGCCATAGGTGGCCACCTCCCGGTAGCGCTCGATCATGCCGACGCCTTCGTTGACCAGCTTGTTGCCGGCTTCCGCCAGCTTGGCCAGGCTCGGGTAGCCGAAGCGGTGCACATCGCGCAGGTGGCGGTTCACCACGATCAGCCGGCCGGTGGTAAGCACCGTGCGGCCGAAGCCTTCATGGCTCATCTTGGTCATCGGCGACACCATGCACTTGGTGGCGCGCTCGATGGCCAGCCCCACGGCGTTGTGGAACAGGTCCAGGCGCCACAGCGTGTCGGGGTCCGGGTCGCCCATGATGGGCATCGCGCGGCGCTGCTCGGCGCTCAGGATGAAGGGCTCGAGCAGCTTGGCGTCGCTCTTGCCCTCCCAGGCGCCATGGGTGTCCTGCGCGCGGATCTGCTTGATCAGCTCGCGCACGAAGGCGTCCTGTAGAAGGTCCGCCCCTCGGTCGCCGGGTACGTCGACCGATCCCCCGAGGGGATCCGGGCCGGCTTGGGAGCGGCCCGGCGCTCGGCCCGCCGCTTCGGTGTCCACCGTGTCTGTCATGCCATCACTCCTCTTCGAAATCAAAGGTCTGCTCCTGGCCCTTCTGCAGCGCCTTGCGCAGCCAGGGCGGCGGCGTGCCCTTGAGCACTTCCTGCAGCTTGTCCAGGATGTCCAGGATGGGTTCGGGCGCGTTCACCTTGATCGGGTGGATCTTGCTGGCCACCACGCGGGCCGCGGCCGAGCCGCCGATGGCGGCGACATAGACGATCGCGCAGTCCTTGATGGCCTCGAGCTTGGGCGCGAGCTTGTCCTCGTTGCCGTCCTCGGCCAGGTCTTCGCCGAAGCCGAAGTCCTGCACGAAGCTGTAGCCCGCGGGCGAGATCTCGTACACCGCCAGGTGGCGGGCCCAGCCGAAATGCGCGTCCACCCGCTGCTGGTCCTGCGTGGCAAAGGCGATCTTCATGCGAACACTCCTCGGGTTTGCGCCGCGGCCAGCGAGGCCGGCGGCAGCGGCCAGTCGCCCGGCCCGTGGTGCGGGATCTGCTCGATCAGCAGGTTGCCCACCTCGTTGATGAACTGCCGCGTGCCGCGGTAGCCGACGTAGCACTTGTGGGCGTTGCCAATGCGGTCGAACATCGGGATGCCGATGCGAAACAGCGGCCGGCCCAGCCGCTCGGCGGCCTGCCGCCCGTGCGAATGCGTCATCAGCAGGTCGCAGCCGGCTGCCTGGGCCGAGCGCTCGAAGTCTTCCAGGTCGCCGATCAGCACCTCGCTGCAGGGCATGCGCGCGAGCAGCGGCGACTTGGTGGTGGTGACAGCCACCGCCACTTCGGCACCCATCTCCGCCAGCATCGAGCCCGCGGCCCACAGCAGGTCGGGCTCGGCGCCGAGCGCCACCTTCACGTTGCCGAAGTGGAAGTGCGCATCGAGCATCGCATCGACCAGGTGGCTGCGCTGGCGGCGGATGCGCGCCGGCACCTCGCAGCCCGACAGCCCGGTGAGGCATTGCACGAAGGCATCGGTGGCGGTCAGCCCGGTGAGCCGGTCGAACACGGTGAACGGCACGCCGCAGCGCGCCTGCAGCGCCTCGGCCGCCGGACGCATCTGCTCGCCGATGGCCAGCGTGTGCCCGGCGCCGCCCAGCGCGCGCAGGTCGGCCAGCGAGGTGCCGCCGAGCGTGGTGCCCAGCCAGTCGTCGGGAATGTGCCCGTCGAGCGAGCCCGACACATCCGGCACGAACACCGGCTGCAGGCCGCAGGCTTCGATCAGCTCGCGCAGCTCGTCGATGTCGCCCGGGCTCAGGTGGCTGCCCGGCAGCACGTTGACGCGCCGCGCGTCGCGCGACACATCGGCCTGCGGCAGGCTGCCCACCAGCATCGCGACGGCCTTGGCCCAGCCGTCCTGGAAGGCGCCCAGGTAGTCCGGCGTCGAGACGTAAACCACCTCGGTGTCGGCCAGCGCCGGATGCTTCTGCTTCGCCAGCCGGATGTAGGCGTCGACGTCGTCGCCCTTGGTCTCGGTGAGGCCGGTGGAGCAGATCGCGATCAGCTGCGGCCTGGCCCGCTGGCGGATGTTCAGCAGCGCGCGCTCGATGTTGTCGTAGCCGCCAAGGATGGTGGTGGCCTCGTTCATCGCCGTGGTCTGCAGCGGGATCGCTTCCTTGAAGTGCCGCACCAGCAGCACCAGGCCGAAGGAGGTGCAGCCCTGCGAGCCGTGCATCATCGGCATGCACGAGGCCAGGCCCATGAAGGCATAGCTCGCGCCCAGCGGCTGGCTCATCTTCAGCGGGTTGACCGCCGCGGCCTTCTTCGATTCGGTGACCAGTGCCATCGCCACCCCCTCAGGCCGTCAGCAGCGGATCGACCGCCTGCCACGGCGCCGGCGAGCGCACCTGCTGCCACACCGGGTTGAACAGCGCCTTGTCGATCTCGGCGATCATCTCGACCATGCCTTCATAACCCGCAAAAGCATGGTGGCGCTCCTGGTTGATGTCCATCCAGGGCATGCGCGCCTTCAGCGCGACGAACTGGCTTCGGCCGCCGCTGAGCATGATGTCGGCCTTCGCGTCGCGCAGCATCGCGTACATCTCGCGCGGGCTGAGGTCGTCGATCATGTGGGCATCGTCGCCCATGATCTCCTTGATCTTTTCCTTGTCTTCCCTGGTGCTCTTCTTCACGCTGGTGCCCACCACCTCGAGGCCGGCCTCCTGCAGCGCCGAGACCACCGACCAGCTCTTCACGCCGCCGGTGATCAGCAGCACCTTCTTGCCGGTCAGCCGCTGCTTGTAGGCATGGATGCGCTGCCAGGCGCGTGCCTCCTCCACCGCGATCAGCGCCTCGGTGCGCTCCTTCAGTTCGGCATCCGCGCCGCGCTCGACCAGCAGCCGCGCGATCTCGCGCAGCGTGGTGCTCATGTCGCTGATGCCGTAGAACGAGCCTTCGAAGTACGGGATGTCCCAGCGCTGCTGCATCTTGGTGGCGATGTTGATCATCGACTTCGAGCAGACCATCATGTTGGCGCGCGCGCGGTGCGCAGCTGCCACGTCGCGGTAGCGGCCATCGCCGGAGATGCAGCTGAGCACGCGCACGCCCAAAGCGTCGAGCAGCGGCTTCACCTGCCACAGTTCGCCCGACAGGTTGTACTCGCCGATGATGTTGATGTCGTAGGGCGTGGTGGTCTCGGGCTCGACGGTGCCGATCACGTGGTCCAGCAGCGCCTCGGCGCCGAGCTTGTTGCCCAGGTTCTTCGGCCCCGCGAAGCCGGGCGCGTTGACCGGGATCACCGGCTTGCCGAACTTCTCGCTGGCCCGCTTGCACACTGCCTCGATGTCGTCGCCGATCAGGCCGGTGACGCAGGTCTGGTAGACGAAGATGGCCGGCGGGTCGTACTTGTCGAGGATCTCGCGGATCGACTTGAACAGGCGCTTCTCGGCGCCGTAGATCACGTCGAGCTCGTTGATGTCGGTGGTGAAGCCGGTGCGGTAGATCGTCGAGCCCGACGAGGCGCTGTGCCGGTTGTCCCACGAGTTGCCCTCGCAGGCGATCGGCCCGTGCACGAGGTGCGCCACGTCGACGATGGGCTGCAGGGCAATCTTTGCGCCATCGAACGCGCAGCCCCCGGCCGCGGCGCCGGGCGTGAGCTGCTTGGTGCAACCCTTCTTGCGTTCCTTCTCGCTCTTGGCCTGGTTCTTGTCGCAACCCGGCTCCTCGAACACTTCGGCGATCTTGGCTTTGAGCGATGCGGACATGGCGGGCTCCTGCGACGTCGGTTGCAAGGGCTAACGCAGGATTGGTGCCAGTGACTCGCACGACCGGAATCCCTCATCGATTCAAGCACTTGCGTCACGGCCCGCGGCGCTGCCACGTTGGCGTGTTTGCGACAAACGAGACGGCCCGGACTTGCGATCGGGTCCGGGCCTGCATGTGCGGGGCCGACGTCAATGTAAAACAATGTTTGACATTCTTGGGGCAAGCCGCGATACTGCTGGCCCTAATGGTCGACGACAGCACCCCATGGAAGTAGTCCTGAAGAAGATGGGCAACAGCACGGCGCTGGTCATTCCCCCCCCCGTGCTGAAGGATCTGGGCATCGGCGTCGGTCAGCACCTGACGCTGAGCACCAGCGGCGGCACGATCGTGCTGACGCCCAAGCGCAAGTACGCCCTGGCCGACCTGATCGCGCAGTGCGATCCCAAGGCAGCGCCGCCGGCCGACCTGGCGCTCTGGGATGCCGCCCGTCCGGCGGGTCAAGAGGTCTTGTGATGGCGGTGTTCGACCGGGGCGACATCGTCAGCGTGCCTTTGGACCCCGCCATGGGCCACGAGCAACGCGGCACCCGGCCGGCGCTGGTGCTGACCACCAAGGAGTTCAACAAGCTCGGTGACGTGCTGGTCGCCCCGATCACGCAGGGCGGCGACTTCGCGCGTTATGCAGGCTTCGCTGTCACGCTGACAGGGACCGGCTGCAAGACGCAGGGCGTGGCCCTGGTGAACAAGATCCGGATGCTCGACCTGGCCGCGCGCAAGGCGCGCAAGGTGGAGCGCGTACCACCCGCCGTCATCGACGACGCCATCGGTCGCCTGACGGCCCTGCTCGACTGACCCAGGGCGGCACTCACAGGTCGTCGGCCAGCACTTCCAGCGCGACCAGCTGCTCACGCAAGGCCCAGCGCGCGCGCCAGCCCGGCCCCTGCCACAGCGGGTCGGCCGCGTTCTCGAAGGCGGCCAGCGCGCTGGACTCGTCGGGCCACAGGTTCATCGGCCACTCGGGCGGGCCACCGCGCGCGTCGAACTTGCGGCTGAGGTCCTCGCCGTCATAGGCGAACCACAGCCGCGGGTGTTCACCCGGCGGCTGTTCGAGCACGAAGATCATTCGGCGCCGTCCGCAAAGGTCTTCTGCCACACCGCCTGGCGCAGGCGCTCGCGCACGGCCTGCGGCGAGCCGTCGAAAGGCTGGTGCGCCTCGCGCAGCGCGGCCTGCGCCACCGAGGCCTCGGCCATCGTCAGCGGCAGGCGCCCTGCCATGTGCGTGGCCTTGGGGCAAGCGCGCAGGATGGCCTGCCGGTTCGGATGCTCGTCGAGCACGACGAGGTGATCCGTCTCCGGCACGCCGGCGAGGCAGACGCTGCGCCCGATCACCTCGACACGGCGACCATCGAGGGTGCACTTCACGAAGACCGGGGCATCCATGGCCTTTCGTGCCTATCGAATGATGTCGTAGGAATAGTCGGTCTTCGCGGGCACGATGGTGTTGGCATCGAGCGTCTCGAAGAACTCGTCCAGCAGCATCGTGTACAGCCACAGCGCACCGCCGTAGCCCCAGGTCGGGAAGCGGTGGTAGTGGTGGCGGTCGAAGATCGGGAACACCAGCCGGATCAGCGGTGCGCCGGTGTCGCGCTCGAGGTACTTGCCGTAGGTGTTGCCGATCAGGAAGTCCACCGGCTCGGTGTACAGCAGCGAGCGCAGGTGCCACAGGTCGCGCTTGGGGTACACCTTGCACTGCGCGCCGTAGGGCGAGGCGTCGAAGAGCTTCTGCACCTTGGCTGCCCAGTCCTCGCCGCCGTTGGTGGACAGCACATGCGCCGGCTCGGCACCGAGCTCGAGCAGGAACTCGGTGTAGCCGAGCAGCTGGTCGGGGTCGCCGTACAGCGCATAGCGCTTGCCGTGCAGGTGCGACTGGCTGTCGGCCATCGCATCCACCAGCTGGCCGCGCTCCTTCTCCAGCTCGGCCGGGATGGGCTTGCCGGTCAGCCGCGAGAGTTCCATCAGGAAGCGGTCGGTGCCGGCCACGCCCACCGGGGCGTTGAGCAGCACCACTTCCTGGCCCTTCTCGGCAATGTACTTGGCGGTCTTCTCGCAGCAGTACTCCTGGAAGATGATGGTGGCCTTGGCGTTCAGCGCCGCCTCGACCTCGGCCTTGGTGGTGCCGCCCTCGTACATCCGGAACTCGCCGTCGGTGGGCGTGTTCCACACCTCCGAGGGGTCGCACAGGATGTTCACCTTCACGCCGAACAGCGAGAAGATGCGCCGCATCTCCTTCATGTTGCCGACGACGAAGCCGTCGAAGCCGCCGATGAAGTTGATGCTGTCGTCGGGCTGCCGGACCAGCGGCTCGGTGGTCTTGGCCTTGCCGTCCCAGAAGTGCTTCAGGATGCCGAGCAGCGCGTTGTCGTAGCCCGTCACGTGGCTGCCGACGAAGGCCGGCGTGTGCGCAAATGGCACGTCGAACTCGTTGGGCACCGAGCCCTTCTGCTTGCTGTTCTTGATGAAGGCGTCGAGGTCGTCGCCGATCACCTCGGCCATGCAGGTGGTCGACACCGCGATCATCTCGGGCTTGTACAGGTTGTACGCGTTGGCCAGGCCGTCGATCATGTTGTTCAGGCCGCCGAACACCGCCGCGTCCTCGGTCATCGAGGAGCTGACGCAGGAGGTCGGCTCCTTGAAGTGGCGCGAGAAGTGGCTGCGGTAGTAGGCCACGCAGCCCTGGCTGCCGTGCACGAAGCTCAGCGTCTTGTGGAAGCCGTTGGCCACGTACACCGCACCCAGCGGCTGGCAGGCCTTGGCCGGGTTGACGGTGAGCGCCTCGCGGGCGAAGTTCTTCTCCTTGTATTCCTTGCTCTTGGTCCAGTCGCGGATCTCGGCGACCTTCACATCGGCATGGTTGAACTCGAAGTTCGCCTTCTTGTCGGCGAAGAGCTGCTGGTACTCCGGCTCGCGGAACAGCAGTTCGTGGTCGATGACCTTGTCGGCACTTTGGGGCATGTGAATCTCCAGAGGATGAGCGGGCCGGCCTGGCGGCCGCCCTTTCAGGTTGTGCTTACGCCGCGTTCTTCCACGGTGCCTTGGCGAGCTTCCAGACCGGCGAAGAGATCGCCATGTCCATGTCGCGCGCGAAGATCGCGAAGCCGTCGTAGCCGTGGTAGGGGCCGGAGTAGTCCCAGCTGTGCATCTGCCGGAACGGCACGCCCATCTTCTGGAACACGTACTTCTCCTTGATGCCCGAACCCACCAGGTCGGGCTGCACCTTCTCGACGAACTTCTCGAACTCGTAGCCGGTCACGTCGTCGTAGATCAGCGTGCCGTCCTTCACGTAGTGGGTGGTGCGCTGGTAGTCGTCGTTGTGGCCGAACTCGTAGCCGGTGCCCACCACGTTCATGCCCAGGTCTTCATAGGCACCGATCACGTGGCGCGGACGCAGGCCGCCGACGAAGAGCATCACGGTCTTGTCCTGCAGCCGCGGCTTGTACCTGGAGATCACCGCGTCCACCAGCGGCTGGTACTTGGCGATCACGGCCTCTGCCTTGGCCTTGATGGTGTCGTCGAAGTGGCTGGCGATCTCGCGCAGGCTCTTGGCGATCATCGTCGGGCCGAAGAAGTTGTACTCGACCCAGGGGATGCCGTACTTCTCTTCCATGTGCCGGCTGATGTAGTTCATCGAGCGGTAGCAGTGGATGAGGTTGAGCTTGGCCTTGGGCGTGTTCTCGAGTTCGGCGATGGTGCCGTCGCCCGACCACTGCGCGATCACGCGCAGTCCCATCTCTTCGAGCAGGATGCGGCTGGACCAGGCATCGCCGCCGATGTTGTAGTCGCCGATGATCGTCACGTCGTATGGCGTGCTCTCGAAGGCGGGCCGCTTGTTCGTGTCCATCTTGTCGAACACCCAGTCGCGGATCGCATCGTTGGCCAGGTGGTGGCCCAGGCTCTGGCTCACGCCACGGAAGCCTTCGCAGCGCACCGGCACGATGGTGTGGCCTTCGTACTCCTTGCTCTTCTTCTTGCTCACGGCCTCGATGTCGTCGCCGATCAGGCCGATGGGGCATTCGCTCTGGATCGAGATGCCCTTGTTCAGCGGGAACAGGTCCTGGATCTCGTCGATGATCTTGTCGAGCTTCTTGTCGCCACCGAAGACGATGTCCTTCTCCTGGAAATCGCTGGTGAACTGCATCGTCACGAAGGTGTCGATGCCGGTGGTGCCGATGTAGTAGTTGCGCCGGGCGGCCCAGCTGTACTGGCCGCAGCCCACGGGGCCGTGGCTGATGTGGATCATGTCCTTGATCGGGCCCCACACCACGCCCTTGCTGCCGGCGTAGGCGCAGCCGCGGATCGTCATCACGCCCGGCAGGCTCTTGATGTTGGACTTCACGCCGCAATCGGGCTTGCCTTCCTCGAACTGCCCGAGGTGCTTGGCTCGGCGCTTGGCCATCTTCTCGGGATAGGCCTTCAGGACTTCGTCGATCAAGGCCTTGTTGGTCGCCTTGCGCTCTTCAACCGTCATGGACATGGGGATGCTCCGTCAGCGGGGGATTCAAAGAGTTGGCGGGGATGGCACCGAAGCACCACCCCGCCATGGGGGTGGCGCCGAGTCAGGCGGCCGCGAGTTCCGAGGCGGTCTTGCCGACCTGCGTCTCGTCGATGGTCTTCATGATCCCGTGCTCCATCAGCAGGTCTTCCAGCTGGTCCATCGTGATGGGCGTGGGGATGGTGCCGTTGCCGGCATTGGCGTGGATCTTCTCGGCCAGCGTGCGGTACTCGCCCGCCTGCTTCGAGTCCGGCGCGTACTCGAGCACGGTCATGCGGCGCAGCTCGGCGTGCTGCACGATGTTGTCGCGCGGCACGAAGTGGATCAGCCGGCTGCCCAGCATCTTGGCCAGCGATTCGGCCAGCTCTAGTTCCTTGTCGGTCTGGCGCTCGTTGCACACCAGGCCGCCCAGGCGCACGCCGCCGGAGTTGGCGTACTTCAGGATGCCCTTGGAGATGTTGTTGGCCGCGTACATGGCCATCATCTCGCCGGACATCACGATGTAGATCTCCTGCGCCTTGTTCTCGCGGA
>CAZXLI010000048.1:0-32097 GCA_964641795.1 uncultured Bordetella sp.
GATCGAGCCGACGATCAGGCCAATGTCGGCCAGCTGCTTCATCCACGACGCGGTGGCGGCCTGTTCGGTCTGCGTGCGCGTCTCGTGGTCGGAGTTGGCCGACAGGGCGTCGATCGCCTTGGCCACGCGGTCGGCCTGTTTCACGTCGGCCACCCGCGTGACATACCAGCCCACGGTGCCCTGGTTGTACGGCGTGGTGTCGTCGAAATACTTCCAATGCAGCAGGAACATCTGGTCGAAGAAGCCGCCGGTCTTCTTGTCGGTGGCATGCAGGATGCCGACGATCTGGAACGACCAGTTCTTGCTGCCGCTGCGGTCCGGGAAGATCTGCGATTGCAGCGGGATCTGGTCGCCCACCTTCCACTTGAAGCGCTCGGCCAGGCGTTCGCCGACCAGCGCGCCGTTGCGCGTCCCGGCGAAGGCCTTGCGCTCCGCTTCGCTGACCTGGATCTCGGGGTACATGTCCAGGTAGTTCGGTGCCACCGCGAAGCTGAACACCGCGTTGCGCGCATCCTGGTAGGCACCGCCGAACCAGTTGGCATAGGTCACCAGCTTCACGCCGTCCAGCTGCTGCATGCGGCCCAGCAGCGACTGCGGCAGCAGCTGGATGAACGAGAGCTTCGAGCCCGTCTGCAGCCGCGCCGCGCCATTGGCGCTCTGGCCGGCCTGGTTGAACGAGGTGCGCACCGCGTCGAGCAGGCCGAACAGCAGGAAGGCCGCGACGATGGACACCAGCGTCAGGATCGTGCGGGTCTTGCGCCGGAACAGCGCGGCCCAGATCAGGTGCAGGTACTTCATGGCCGGCTCCTTCGGGCGTTAGGTTGCCGCCGCGGCCTGCTCGACCAGGCTGCCCTTGTCCAGGTGCAGCGTGTGCTTGGCGTACTCGGCGGCCTTGGGGTCGTGCGTCACCATCACGATGGTCTTGCCATGGTCGCGGTTCAGCGCGCGCAGCAGCTGCAGCACGTCCTCGGCGGACTGGCGGTCGAGGTCGCCGGTGGGCTCGTCGCACACCAGCAGCGAGGGGTCGGAGACGATCGCGCGGGCGATCGACACGCGCTGCTGCTGGCCGCCGGACAGCTCGGTGGGCTTGTGCGCGGCGCGGTCGGCCAGGCCCACGAGCTGCAGCGCGATGGCGGCGCGCTTGCGCCGCTCGGCGGCCGAGAGCTTGGTCAGCAGCAGCGGCAGTTCCACATTGCGCTGGGCCGAGAGCATCGGCATCAGGTTGTAGAGCTGGAACACGAAGCCCACGGTCGACGCACGCCACTTCGCCAGTGCCGAGGCGCCGAGCTGGTCGATGCGCTGGCCGCCCACCGCGATGCTGCCGCTGGTGGGTGCATCGAGCCCGCCGATCAGGTTCAGCAGCGTCGTCTTGCCCGAGCCCGAAGGACCCATCAGCGCGACGAAGTCGCCCTGCTCGACATCGAGCTCGATGTGGTGCAGCACCTCCACCTTCTGCCGGCCGCGTTCATAGACCTTGGAGAGGTCGCGGATCTCGATCAACTTCGTCATCTCGATGTGCTCCGGGGTCAGGGCTTGCCGCTGTCGGTGCTGACGGCCATGCCGTCGCGCAGGCTCGCGGGTGGGGACAGCACCACCACCTCGCCCGCCTTCAGGCCTTCGGGCAGCAGCTTCATCGTGCCGATGTCCTGCGCCGCGGGCTTCACCGCGCGCTGCTGCACGCGGCCTTCGCTGACGATGAACACCACGCTGCGGCCCTCGCGCTCGGCCAGCGCCTGCGGCGGCACCAGCACGCCCTTGGGCGGCGGCGGTGCGTTCTTCGGCGCGGCGGCCGGCTTCTGGCCGAGGAAGGAGACGCGCGCGCCCATGTCCGGCACCAGCCGCCCGTCCTTCTGTTCCAGCGCGATGCGCACCTTCACGGTGGCCTTGCCGCGGTCGGCCGTCGGCACGATGGCGATCACATGCGCCGGCACCTTCCAGTCCGGGTACGCGTCCAGCACGGCCTCGGCCGGCATGTCCGGCTTGACCTGGCCGATGTAGGCCTCGTTGACATCGACATCGATTTCCAGCGAATCCATGTCTACTATGGTGCCCACGCCGGTGCGGGTGAAGCCGCCGCCGGCCGACAAGGGCGAGACGATCTCGCCCACTTGCGCGGCCTTGTTGGTGACCACGCCGCCGAAGGGTGCACGCACCACGGTGTAGTCGAAGTTCACCTGCGCCTGCGCCAGCTGGGCGCGCGAGGCATCGGCTTCGCGGCGGCGCGCTTCGAGCACCGCCGCGGCGGTGCGCACGGCCGTGCCGGCCTGCTCGGCCAGCTGCCTGGTCGTCATGCCGCTGGCGGCCAGTTCGTTCTGGCGCCTGAGGTCCGATTCGGCCTGCGCCAGTTGCGCCTGGGCCTGCGCCACCTGTGCCTGCACCGCGGCCACGTTGGCCTGCGCGGCGTTCAGCGCGGCGCGCAAGGCGCTGTCTTCGAGACGGGCCAGCACCTGGCCCTTCTGCACCCGGTCGCCTTCCTCGATGAGCACCTGCGTCAGCGTGCCGGTGATCTGCGTGGACACGGTGGCCTGGCGGCGTGCGGTGACATAGCCGGTGGCCTGCAGCAGGGCACCCGCTGCGGTGCCGCCGCCGGCACTGCCGGGCGCGATGGCCGTGGCCGTCTGCACCACCACCGGCCGGGCCATCATCCACCACCAGCCGGCACCGCCGGTGGCCACCAGCAGCAGCAGCGCGGCCAGCGCCGGCACCAGCCAGCGGCGCCTCGAGCGCTCGGGCGCATCACGATCCTGATCGTCGATGCGCAGCTTGTTCAACAGGTCGGCGTCGATCGGCCTCTCCTCTGCGCGGCTTTGTGGGCGGCGCTGTGTGTACTTGCGGGGCGGGCCATCATACAAAAGCAGCGGACCGCAACAGATGACGCCCGAATACGGCCGTGCTGTACCTTGGCGCGGCAACCCACGCTGCCTACGCTGCGGGCCTGTGCTTCAACCCGACGAAGACGACGCCGTGACCGAGCTGCTGCCCTTGATGACCTACTGCTTCGTGATGTCCAGCACCCCGGGGCCGAACAACGTGATGCTCACCGCCTCGGGCGCCAACTTCGGCTACCGCGGCGCGCTGCCGCAGATCGTCGGCATCAACGTCGGCGGCTTCGTGCAGACCTTCGTCACCTGCCTCGGCCTGGGCGTGATGGTGGCGGGGCATCCCACCGCGCAGTTCCTGCTGCGCATCGGCGGCGCGTTGTACCTGGTCTACCTGGCCACGCGGCTGGCCGGTGCCACGGTGGGCGAGGCCCGGGCGCCGCGGCCGCTCACCTTCTGGCAGGGCGCGCTGTTCCAGGCCATCAACCCGAAGAGCTGGGTCAAGGCCATCACCGTGGCTTCGGTGTTCATGCCGCCGGGGCTGGACGTGGTCAGCGGCGCGCTGCTGGTGTCGGTGATCGGCTGGGTCATCGGATTCCCGTGCATCTCGATGTGGGCGCTGTTCGGCGTGGCGATCCGCGGGCTGCTGAAGGATCCGCGCAAGCAGCGCGTCTTCAACCTGCTGATGGCGGGCACGCTGGTGGTGTTGGCGCTGTCATTCCTGCGCTGAGCGCGTGCGCCGCTGCGCGGCCGGTGCGGGCCGCGCCAGGGCCTGGTCGTGCTCGCGCAGCAGCGCGACGAAGCGCGTCGCCGCGCCCGAGAGCGAACGGTGCTTCAGCCACGCGGCGCCGAAGCGTGCCGGCACGTCGAGCGCAATGCCACCAATCATCGCCAGCTGGCCGGACTGCACGTCGGCCTCGACCATGAAGCGCGGCATCATCGAGACGGCGTCCGATTCCTTCAGGATGCTCTTGAGGATCGTCGAGCTGTCGCACTCGATGGCCTGCAGCGCGCCAGGGTCCGATCGGCGCAGCCGCGCGCGCACGGCAGGCGGCGCCATCGCGGCCAGCGCCCGCAGCGCACGGGCCGGCATGCGCGGGCCGGCCAGCGGATAGTCGAACAGCTGCTGCGGCCGCGGCCGGGCCGATTGCGTGAGCGGGTGGCCGGGGCGGCACACCACGCAGGCGGTGTGCGCGGCCAGCGCCTGGGTCTCGAAGTCGTCGAGCGCTTCGATCTCGCTCAGCTCGGCCACCACCAGGTCCACCTCGCGGGCGCGGGCGCGCCCGGGCAGTTCCTGCCACGGCGCCACCACCAGCCCGATGCGCAGCCCAGGGTGCAGCCGGTTCAGGCGGCCGACCACCGGCCCCACCAATGCCGAGCCGCCGAACGGGCCGACGCCGATGCGCAGTTCGCCCAGCTCGAGCCCCTTGGTCAGGCGGATCTCGCGCTCGAGGTCGCGCGACGAGGCATCGAGCGCCTGCGCATGCCGCAGCAGCAGCTGGCCGATCTCGGTGGGCTCGATCGCGCCGCGGCGGCGCTCGAACAGCGCCGCGCCGACGCTCGCCTCGATCGCCTGCAGGCTGCGCGACAAGGCCGGCTGCGTCAGGTGCACGGCCGCCGCCGCGCGGCCGAAGTGGCCGTGCTCGGCCAGGGCCAGCAGGTGTCGCAAGTGGCGCAGCTCGATCAGCATGAGTTCAGCGCATCGTCAGGATGTTTCGAATGCATTGGACACAAGTTCGCCGATTGTGAATGATCGCCGTCCATGCGCCTGCCTGCCTTGCCCGTTCTCGCCCTGGCCTTGACCCTGGTGGCCTGCTCGAAGACGGCCGCGCCGCCCACCGCGGCGGGCGAGGCCACGCCGGCCGTGCAGCAGGCCCAGGCCGCGGTGGCCAAGGCGGCCGACCTGTCCGACCCGGCGTCGATGGCCGATGCCAAGCGCGGCTTCATCGCCGCGCCCAAGGGCCAGTTGCGCGACGCGCAGGGCAACCTGGTGTGGGACTACGACGGCTTTGCCTTCGTGCAGGGCGCCGCGCCGCCCACCGTGAACCCCAGCCTGTGGCGCCAGGCCCTGCTCAGCAATCAGACGGGTCTGTTCAAGGTGACCGAGGGCATCTGGCAACTGCGCGGCTTCGACATCGCCAACATCAGCCTGATCGAGGGCCGGACCGGCTGGATCGTCGTGGACACGCTCACTTCGCGCGAGACGGCCGCGGCGGCCATGGCTTTTGCGCGTCAGCACCTGGGCAACAAGCCGGTGTCGGCGGTGATCTTCACGCACAGCCATGCCGACCATTTCGGCGGCGCTCTGGGCGTGATCACGGCCGAGGAGGCCAAGGCGCGGCAGGTGCCGGTCATCGCGCCCGGCGGCTTCATCGAGGAAGCCACCAGCGAGAACGTGCTGATGGGCACCGCGATGGGCCGGCGCGCCACCTACATGTACGGCAACCTGCTGCCGCGCAATGCCAAGGGGCTGGTGGACACGGGCCTGGGCAAGGCGCTGGCCTTCGGCAACATCGGCATCCTGCCGCCCACCGTGGTGATCGACCAGCCGCGCCAGGAGCTGACGATCGACGGCCTGCGTTTCGTCTTCCACAACGTGCCGGGCAGCGAGGCGCCGTCGGAGTTCGTGTTCGAGATCCAGGAGCGCAAGGCCTTCTGCGGCGCCGAGACCATGAGCCACACGCTGCACAACCTGTACACGCTGCGCGGTGCCAAGGTGCGCGACGCGTTGAAGTGGGCCGGCTACCTGGATGACGCGCTGGGCTACACCGCCGGCGCCGAGGTGGTGTTCAACCAGCACCACTGGCCGGTGTGGGGCAGCGAGCGCATCCGCGACTTCATCGTCAAGCAGCGCGACACCTACCGCTACATCCACGACCAGACCGTGCGGATGATGAACGCCGGCCTCACCGCGCCCGAGATCGCCGAGCAGATCCAGCTGCCCAAGAGCCTGCAGGACGCGCTGAACGTGCGCGGCTACTACGGCACCGTGCGCCACAACGTGAAGGCCGTCTACCAGTTCTACCTCGGCTGGTTCGACGCCAACCCGGCCAACCTCGACCCGCTGCCGCCGGTGCCGGCTGCGCAGCGCTACGTGGCGCTGATGGGCGGCGGCGAGAAGGTGCGCGCCGCCGCGCAGCAGGCCTTCGATGCCGGCGACTACCGCTGGGCCGCCGAGCTGCTGAAGCATGCGGTGTATGCCGATGGCAAGGACCAGGCGGCGCGCGAGCTGCTGGCGCGCAGCTTCGAGCAGCTGGGCTACCTGGCTGAATCGGCACCCTGGCGCAACTTCTACCTCACCGGCGCGCAGGAACTGCGCCAGGGCCCGCCAACGCAGGGCCTGAAGCGCGAGGCCCTGCTGGAGATGCTGCAGCACACGCCGATCGAGCGCTTCCTCGAAGCGATGGCCGGTGCGCTGAACGGCCCCAAGGCCGAGGGCGTGAACCTGAAGATCAACCTGGTGTTCTCCGACTCGGGCGAGCGCTTCGTGCTGTGGACCGAGAACGCGGTGCTGCACTTCAAGCGCGTGGAGGCCGGCGCCACCGATGCCAACGCGACGCTGACGCTGACCAAGGCCTTCTTCCTGCGCATGATGACCGGCGGCGCCGGCGCGAAGGACCTGCTGCTGTCGGACGAGACCAAGATCGACGGCAGCAAGATCGACCTCGGCCGCTTCTTCGCGCTGATGGACAAGGCGAGCGGCACCTTCCCGATCGTCACGCGCTGAAGCGCCACGGCATCAGCCGAACAAGGCCTGCACCACCTGCGCGTTGGTCTGCCCGCCCGGGTTGCCCAACGTCGACGGCGAGGCCACGTTCCAGCAGCTCAGGTGCGCCAGCGCGTTCACCAGCGTGGCCGGCAGCCACAGCTGCGTGAAGGTGTTGTAGCGCGGGAACTGGCCGAGGCTCTCGGCATCGATGGCGTCGCGCACAGTCCAGTGCAACTGGTTCCACCAGCTCTGCACGAAGTCGTTGTAGACCCACAGCACCGTCACGCTGGCCTGCGCCGGCACGTTGAACCAGCTGTTGGCCAGCACCTGCAGCTGCTGTGTCACCAGCATCGACCCGCCGGCCTGACGTGCGGCGTACAGCGCGTTCAGCAGCGGCTGGAACTGGCTGATCGGGAACACCTGGTTGTGGCGGTACAGCCGCGTGGCGCCGCTGCCGGGGTTCTGCGAGTAGGGCACATAGCCCTGGCCGGCAACCCACGGCTGGAAGCCGAACAGCGGGGGTATGTCGCTGCTGATGACGATGTCGCCGCTGCTGTCGTCGCGGTAGATCGGCTCGTCGGTGTTGACGAAGGCCATGATGCGCGGCACACCGCGCGCCAGCAGTGCGTTGAGGCCCATGTTCTCCAGGCTGCCGCCATCGGCAAAGCGGTAGCGCAGCGCCTGCTGGCTGGCGCGTGCCTGCACCGGCCAGTAGGCGTAGCGCGGCACCATGCCCTCCAGCTCGGTGTACTTTTCTTCCAGCATCTGCGCGAAGGCCGCGCTGCTGCAGCCCACGATGTCGTTCAGCGCGAAGGGCCGCGCCGGCACGCTGGTGCTCACGGTGCCCGTGCCCGGGGGGCCTTCGCCCTGGTACTGGCTGGTCATCGCGAAGCTGTCGACCAGCCCGCCGCCGATGGCCCCCATCGCCCCATGGCCGGCCGGCAGCGCGTTGCGCACGCCGAGCATGAAGTTGGCTTCGAAGGGCGCCAGTTCGGCGTCGAGACCGTCGTTGGTGAAGACGGCGGTGTTGAAGATCGGGAAGGGCCGTTGCCGCTGCACGGTGCGGAACTGGCTCGCCTTGAGCGACGGGTTGCGCGCCAGCGTGCCGTTGGGCAGGTGCAGGTAGGCATCGGTCCAGCTGACGTAGTGGTTGTCGAAGCCCTGGGCGTCGGGCTCGAACAGGCCGTAGCGCGCCAGGATGCGGTCGCCGATCAGGCCCTGCCACAGGTCGGCGTTCGGGTAGCCGTACTCGAGCTTCAGTTTCAGGATCTCGTCGAGGTCGTCGAACAGATCCAGGCCGGTGGGCACCCAGCCCAGGTTGCCGGGCGGCAGCTTGTCCAGCGCGTACGGGCCTTCGAACAGCGTCAGCACGCTCGGGTCCAGCACCGGTTGGCCGAGGAAGTTGTCGTCGCTGATGCTCTCGGGCAGGTAGGTGTACAGCGCATTGGCCCAGGTGCCACCCGAGACCGACGAGATGGCGAACACGTCGTCCAGCAGGCCCAGCAGGCGCAGGCCGCGCAGCTGGCCCATCGCGCAGGTGAGGGCACGGCTGCCGCCGCCCGAGAAGCACAGCCCCACCGAGCGGGCGCCGGGCGATGCGTCGGGCGTGAACGGGCTCGGGTCCACCTGCGGCAGCGGCAGGATGCGGGCGTTGAACGAAGCGGAACTCATGGTCGACCTCCCTGGTCGTGTTGCCGCGGTGTCGTGGTGTCCGGCCAATGCGCCGCGGCGGTCCGCCGGCCAGGCTTGCGGCACTGTAGGGCGGGCCTATCAGCCACGGTGAGCGGGGTGCACTTTTTCGCTGTCGCGCTCCTGCGAACGCAGGAGGCGGCGGCCGGCACCCGTGGCTAGAGTGGCCTGCCATGTCCCTGGCCCGGCCGCTGTCACGCACCGAACTGTCGGCCCTGAGCCGCCTGCTCGACCAGGCGCTCGACCTGCAGGGCATGGCGCTGCTGCGCTGGCTGGCCCGGCTGCCCGAAGCCGACCGGCCCTACCGGCCCGCGCTGCGCAGCCTGCTGGCGTGCCGGCCCCAGCTGGCGCAGGGGCTGATGGGCGCCATGCCCCCGATGCCGTGCGGCTGCGAACCGGCTGAAGCTGCCGACGATGACGACGGCCTGGCCGCAGGCATCGCCATCGGGCCCTACCGGCTGTTGCGCCGTGTCGGGCGCGGCGGCATGGGCAGCGTGTGGCTGGCCGAGCGGACCGACGGCCTGCTGCAGCGCCGGGTGGCACTGAAGCTGCCCAGGCCGGGCGTCAGCGGGCCGGACGTCGACCCGCAGCGCGCCGAGCGCCTGGCCGCGCGCATTGCCCGCGAGTGCGAGATCGGCGCCCGGCTCGAACACCCGGGCATCGCCCGCCTGTACGACGCCGGGCTCGACGCCGAGGGCCGCCCCTACCTGGCCATGGCGTACATCGATGGCGAGCCGATCGACCGCTGGTGCCGCCGGCAGCGTCTGCCCGCCGCCGCGCGCCTGCGCCTGCTGGCCGAGGTGGCGCGGGCGGTGGCCCATGCGCACCGGTGCCGGGTCGTCCATTGCGACATCAAGCCCTCGAATGTGCTTGTCGATGCCGACGGCCGTGCGCACCTGCTGGACTTCGGCATCGCCCGCTGGTGGCACCAGGCGGGCGCAGCCGACGCGGGAAGCGACGAGGCGCAGGCCTTCACGCCGCGCTTCGCCTCGCCGGAGCAGCGCCGCGGCGAGGCGCTGGGCCCGGCCACCGACATCTACTCGCTCGGCGCACTGGGACGGGCGTTGCTGGCGGGCGATCCGCCGGCCCCCGGCGGCCGGCAAGGGCGCGCCGCGCTGCCGGCCGACGTCTCGGCGATCCTGGCCTGCGCGCAACGCACCGATCCCGCGCGACGCTATGCCGATGCCGATGCGCTGGCCGATGACATTGGGCGCTATTTGCGGGGCCATCCCGTCGCCGCGCGGCAGGCGGGCTGGGCCTACCGCGCCGGCAAGTGGCTGCACCGGCGCGCGCAGCCGCTGGCCGCGCTCGGCCTGGCCCTGTTGCTGGCCGGCGCGGCCGGCGCGATGGCCCTGCGCCAATCGCGCGAAGCCGGCGCGGCGGCGCAGCGCGCGTCGGTGATGCAGGCCTTCGTGCAACAGCTGTTCCAGGCGGCGCCGGCCGATGCCGCGTCCGCGCCATCCACCGAGCAGCTGCTGACACAAGGCGCGGCACTGATCGAGGCCCGCTTTGCCGGGCAGCCCTCGGTGCAGGCCGAGCTCTTCGGCCTGGTTGCCGGCTGGCTGCTGGACATGGGGGCGGTGGCGTCGGCGCTCGAGCCGGCGCGGCGCCAGTTGGCGCTGCTGCAGGCCACGCAGGCTGCCGCCGCGCGGCAGGCCGAGGCCCGGTTGCAGCTGGGCGATGCGCTGCGGCATGGCGAACGCTTCGCGGCTGCCCGCGCGGAGGCCGACGCGGCGTTGGCGCTGGCCGGCGCCGAGGCGGCGATCCAGGTGCGTGCGCTCTTGCTGCGGGCGGCCGTGGACTTCGAGACCCGCGCCTACGCCGATGCCTACGCCGCGCTGGACCAGGCCGACACGCGGCTCGCCGAAGCGCCGGCGGCGGTGCCGGCGTGGCGCCTGCTGCGGGCGCAGGCGGCGCTGCAGCGGGCTTCGCTGCTGGCCCGCACCAACCGGGTCGACGACGCGCGCGCGCTGTACGAGCAGGCGCGCCACCATGCCGTGGCGGCCGAAGGCGAAGGCTCGAGGCAGGCCTGGCGCATCCAGCTGCGACAGGCGGCCGACCTGCTGAAGTTCACCGACGACGTGGTCGAGGCCCAGCGCCTGCATGCCGAGGCGGTGACAGCGCTGCGCCGCTCCAGCGGTGCCGATGCCGTGGCGGCCGAGCTGGCCGATGCCGAGGCGCAGCTGCAGTACCAGGGGCAGGGCCTGCGCCCGTTCGAGCAGACCGATGCGGCGCTGGCGGCAGACCTGGCGCGGCTGGACCGGCTGGCCGTGCGCGTGCCGAGGGTGGTGCGGGCGCGCATCGAGTTCCAGCGCGGCTGCATGGCGCACAACAGCGGCCGCGTCAGCCTGGGCTATGCGCTGATGGCGCGCAGCAGCGCCGTGCTGCGGGTCGAGGCGCCGGAGGCCCGGCATGGCACCTGCCTGGGGCTGGCGGCGATGGAGACCGGCCGCTCTGCCGAGGCCGAGCGCCTGATCGCCGAGCGGCTGGCGCAGGACGCGCGCCTGCCCACCGAGGGGGTGATGATGAACTCGGCGCTGTACATCGCGCTGGCGCTGAACCGGTTGATGCAAGGCGATGCCGAAGGCGCGCGAAGGGCGCTGCGCTCGGCACCCCACTACCCGCACGAGCGCGGCGTGCCGGGCGACATGGCGGTGTGGGACGAGCAATCCATCGCCAGCGCCTGGGCCCGCATCGCGCTGGAAACCGGCGATGCGCAAGGCGCGCTGGACCATCTGCAGGGCGTTGCCGACAAGAGCCTGGCCGTGGACGACAGCGGCCTGATCCGCGGCGCCGCCACCTGCCGCCTGGGCCGCACCGCCGCCGGCCTGGCCGAGATGGAAATCGGCCTGCAGCGCTACCTGCAGGAGCGCCTGCCCTATGCCCACAGCCCCGCGCTGGCCTACTGGCGGCTGCAGACGGCCCGCTGCGCGCGTGCGGCCGGCGAGCCGGCCCGCGCCCGCGCGCTGGCCCGCCAGGCGGCCGAGGCACTGGCCGCGCAGCCCGAGGTGCATCCGTTCTACAAGGTGCCGCTGGCCGAATGGCCGGGGCTTCAGGGGCCGCGTATTTCGCGTGTCAGCGGCTGACCGGTCCAGGTCGGCACCGCGTCGAGCAGGGCCTGGTAGTCCGCCGCCGGACGCAGCGGCGCACCGATGGCGATCTGCGGCTGGCCCTCGGCGTCCAGGAAGTGAAGCCATTGCCGGTCGACCCGGGTCGTCTTCGCACTCGAATTCATGTCGGTGGCATAGCGGCGCAGCTGGTCGACCTGCCGCACCGCGCGCACCTCGTGCCAACGCAGCTCGCGCTGCAGCTGGGCGCCGTGCCACAGGGCCACGCCCTCGGGCGAGACCACCAGCCGCTGCTGCAGCAGGCCCCACAGCGTGACACCTTCCGCGATGCCGAACAGCGTCAACAGCACGGCGGCAGGCCAGCCCAGCCAGCGTGTCCACAACAGCGTCGGCTCGCCCCACAGGCACAGCGCACCGAACCACCAGCCGATGAACCACGACAAGGTCGGCCACAGCGCCGTCCAGCCCAGGCGCAGGGTGATCGGCACGGTCGGGGGCGGGCGCTGCGCGGTGGCCACCACCTGCGGCTGCCGGCGCTCGGCCTCGATGCGCGCGCTTTCCTCGGGCGTGGGCACCACCCGGTCGCCGCGCACGCGCTGCATCAACCAGTGGCCCGCCCAGACGGCCAGCACCACGAACACGGCAATCAGCAGCAAGGCCTTCAGCGGCGTCATGGCTTGGCTCCGGGCGATGGGGGCCGATGCTACGCTGCCCGGTCCGCCGCTGACTGCCTTCCGAATCGCCGATGCCGACACCCGCCGCGCTGGCCCCCCTGCACAACCCGGTGTTCCGGGGCCTGTGGTTCGCCTGGCTGGCGGCGAACCTGACGATGTGGATGAACGATGTCGCGGCCGCCTGGCTGATGACCTCGCTGACCACCAGCCCGGTGATGGTGGCGCTGATCCAGACCGCGTCCACCTTGCCGGTGTTCCTGCTCGGCGTGCCCAGCGGCGCGATGTCCGACATCGTCGACCGCCGCCGCTACTTCGCCGGCACCCAGGCCTGGGTGCTGGTGGTGGCGCTGCTGCTGGCCTTGCTGGCCACGCTGGGCGAGCTGAACGCGCCGCTGCTGCTGCTGCTCACCGCGCTCAACGGCATCGGCCTGGCCACGCGCTGGCCGGTGTTCTCGGCCATCGTGCCCGAGGTGGTCTCGCGCGAGGACCTGTCGGCCGCGCTGGGCCTGAACGGCATCTCGATGAACCTCTCGCGCGTGATCGGGCCGATCGCCGCCGGCGGGCTGATCGCGCTGGTGAACCCGGCCGCGGTGTTCGTGCTGAACGCGCTGCTGGCCGCGGTGGCGATGGTGCTGATCCTGCGCTGGCGTTCCAAGCCCGCGGCCAGCCCGCTGCCGGGCGAACGCTTCGTCGGCGCGATGCGCGCGGGCCTGGGCTTCGCGATGCAGTCGCCGCAGCTGAAGGTGGTGCTGCTGCGCATCTTCGTGTTCTTCTTCCAGGTCTACGGGCTGGTGGCGCTGCTGCCGCTGGTGGCGCGCCGGCTGCACGGCGGCGGGCCGGCCACCTTCACGGTGATGCTGTCGTGCATCGGCGGTGGCGCCATCGTCGCGGTGCTGTACTTCCCGCGCTGGCGGGCGCGCTTCAGCCGCGACCAGTTCGTGCTGATCGGCACCCTCGTCCATGCGGCGTTCAGCCTGCTGCCGGTGCTGGTGCCCGAGCTGTGGGTGGCGCTGCCGGCGATGGTGATCGTGGGCATGGCCTGGATCTCGGTGGCCAATTCGCTGACGCTGTCGGCGCAGATGGCACTGCCCGACTGGGTGCGTGCGCGCGGCATGTCGATCTACCAGACCGCGCTGATGGGCGGCTCGGCCGCCGGCGCCTTCGTCTGGGGCCAGCTGGCCGCCTGGAGCAGCGTGCGCTGGGCGGTGATCGGCGCCTCGGTGTTCGGCCTGGTGGCGCTGGCGCTGACGCACCGCCTGCGCATCGACCACGGCCAGGAAATCGACTTCAGCCCGGTCCCGGCCCGCAACCTGCCCGAGCCGGTGCTGCCGATCGCGCCACACGAGGGGCCGGTGATGGTGATGATCGACTACCGCATCGACCCCGCGCGCGAGGCCGAATTCGTCGCCGTGATGCAGGAGACGCGCCGCGCCCGGCTGCGCCAGGGCGCGCTGTCGTGGGGCCTGTTCAAGGACTCGGCCGAAGTCGGCCGCTTCACCGAGTACTACGTCGACGAGAACTGGGTCGAGCACCAGCGGCGGCTGATCCGCTTCAATGCCTCGGACGCCGCGCTGCGCGAACGCCGCATGGCGCTGCACCTGGGGCCCGAGCCGCCGACATTGCGACGGCTGGTGGCGCAGACGCTGGATCCGCGCGGAGCGGCGGGCTGAAGCCGCCGGTTCACCAGAAATAGATCTGCAGCGCCTTGTCGCTGCGCGGCGGCGGGATGTCGGCCAGCAGTGTGTGGTGCTTCGGGAAATTCAGCGCGCTGCGCGCGATCAGGTTGTCGATCTCGTCGAGGCTGAAGCGCGCCTCGTCGGCCGTCGGCGGGCGCAGGTCCTGCGGCTCGGGGAACAGGCCCATGCCGGCCAGGATGCAGTACCACGAGAAGACGGGATAGCCGCGGCCGATGGCCTGCTTGTCGATCTCCGGGGCGATCTTGCGGCCGTGCAGCCACAGGGTCAGCAGGCGCTTGAGGTCGTCGGACAGGTTCATGTTCGCGGCATTCGCGCGCCAGTAGTCGGTGTCGGTGCGCGAATTGGTCTTGTAGTGCGTGACGATGTAGTCGCGCGTGCCCTCGAAGTGCTCGTTGACCTGGCGGTTGAAGTCGGCGCGCGCAGCATCGTCCATGCGACCCTGCTCGACATAACTGACAAAACGCTCGGCCGTGCGCTGGATGAACAGCAGCGCGGTGGCCTCCAGCGGCTCGATGAAGCCCTGCGACAGGCCCACCGCCAGGCAGTTGCGGCGCCAGTGCTCGGTGACGCGGCCGATGCGCATTTTCAGGTGCCGCGCCGGCGTCGGGTCGTCCAGCATGCCGAGCGTTTCACGCAGCTCGCGCTCGGCCTCGTCGGCCGAGCAATGCGCCGAGCTGTAGACATAGCCGTTGCCGTAGCGGCTGGTCAGCGGAATCTGCCAGCGCCAGCCGTGGCGCATGGCGTACGAGACGGTCTGCGACGGGATCTCGCCGCTGATGGGCGAGGGCATCGCGATCGCCGCGTCGTTGAACAGGTTCTCCGCATAACTGACGAAAGGCGTGGCCAGCGCCTTCTGCAGCAGCAGCGACGCGAAGCCGGTGCAGTCGACGAAGAAGTCGGCCGCGACGGTCTGGCCATCCTGCGTGCGCACCGACGCGATGTCGCCGCGCTCGTCCAGCTGCACATCGGTGATGTGGCCCTGCAGGTAGCGCACGCCGCGTTCCACCGCCTTCTTGTGCAGGAATTGCCCCAGCAGCACCGAGTCGAAGTGGTAGCCGTACCAGACGTCGAACGGGAACTGGTACGCGGGCTTCGGCGCCAGGCATTGCTCGGCCAGGCGCGAGGCGACGAAGAAGCGGTTGGGGTGCGCCGGCACGTCGGCCCCGTTGATGCGCGCGTGCACGTTGTGCACGAACTGCGTCATCGTCAGGTTGTCGAGCATCGACGCGAACGGGTGGAAGTAGCGCTCGTACCCCGGCTTGGTGCTCCAGCCCTCGAAGGTGATGCCGCACTTGTAGGTGGCGTTGCACGGCGGCATCCATTCCGATTCGGGGATGCCCAGGCCGTCGAAGAAGCCGCGCAGCCAGGGGGTGGAGCCTTCGCCGACGCCGATGATGCCGACCGTGGGCGATTCCAGCACGGTGATCTCGACACCGCTGCCCAGCAGCGCCTGGCCGAGGATCATCGCGCTCATCCAGCCGGCCGAGCCGCCGCCGACGATCAGGACCCTCTTCAACCCGGCGGGCACCCCGGGCCTGGGGCTCGGGGCCCGGTACGGGGTGGACTGGTTGAACAGGGTCGCGGTCTGGGCCATGGCAGGTGCTTGCGGGCAGGTGGTCGTGGCAGCCGGCAGCCACGCTGGCCGGCCACGATATCACCGCGCCTGGCCGGCAGGCGCCGCCGCGCCGTGCGTGGCCGGGCTGCCGGCACCGCCCGGGTTGCCGGGCCGCGCGCCGTCGCCGCTGCTGACGTCCTTGAACATCAGCATCGCGCCGACGCGCCGGTCGTCCGGCGACGCGAAGCCGACCGGGCCGCCGTGCTCGGCTTCGGCCCGGAAGCTGCCGAACAGCAGGTCCCACAGCGGCAGGTCGCTGTAGTTGTGCGCATGCACGCCCATGCGGTGGTGCAGGGCGTGGGCCTCGGGGCGCTGCAGCAGCCAGCCCAGCCAGCGCGGCGTGCGCACCGCCATGTGCTGGAACATCGCATGGAAGGCGGCCACATAGTTCACGATTGACGCGGCCATCGGATCGAGCCCGAGCAGCAGCGTGCAGGTGATCGACGACAGCATCATCTGCGCCAGCGTCTCCAGCGGGTGGAAGAAGAACGAGCCGGCCACGTCCAGCCGCTGCGGGCTGTGGTGCAGCTGGTGCACCAGGCGCCACAGCAGCGGCGAGGCGTGCTGCAGCCGGTGCCAGCCGTACATCAGGCCGGACAGCGCCAGCCAGCCGACCACGGTGCCGCCGGCCACGCCCAGCGGCCGCAGGTCCAGCCAGCGGTGCGCGGCGAGCCAGGCCGGGTCCAGCAGCAGCGGCGTGGCCACCGCGATGGCGCCGGCCAGCATCAGGAAGCCGAGGCCGATCCAGGTCCAGCCACGCCGCGGGGGGTCGTGGCGCGCCGGGGCCAGGCGCTCGATCGCGAGCATGGTGAGGAAGGTGCAGGGGATCAGCAGGCCGATCAGGGCTTCGGTGGGCATCATGGACTCCATTCAAAGGGGGGGATGAACAGGCATGGCGAGGCCCGCAGCGCTGCGGGCGCCGAGGCGTCGCACTCGGAATGTCAGGGTCTGGCGGGTGTCAGCCGGGGGCCACCTGGACCCACAGGCCCACGGTGCCGAAGCCGCTGCGCGGATCGAAGCCGGGGCCGTAGACCTCGATCAGGTCCACCGGCCCTTCGGCCTGCAGGCCGGCCGCGGGCAGGGCCTCTTCGAACACCGTGCGGGTGGTGGCGCGGATCGCGGCGATGTGGCCCCGGTGCTCGAACTGCGCCACGCGCATCGCCGGGTGCTCGAAGCTCACCAGGCCTTCGCCCGGCGCCAGCCCGCCATCGGCCGGCACCGCGCACAGGTAGTCGACATCCTCGCCGTTGTTCGCGGCGTTGTGCACGATGCCGAAGGCCGCCGGCACCCGATCGCGGTCGAGTCCGGCCAGGCGCTGCTGGAAGGCGTCCCACTGCTGCGGAATGCCGCCGAGCTCGGTCATCGTGTAGCGCCGGCTCAGGCCCACGTAGCGCGTCGCCGGCAGGATGGCCAGCCGGGGCGCTGCCAGCGGCACGCGCGGCTCGGCGTTCATGCGCAGCGGTTCCTGCAGCCGCAGCGGCGCCTGCTGGCCCCGGGCGCGCACCTCTTCCGGCGTGCTGCCGAACTCGGCCCGGAACGCGCGGGTGAAGGCCTCGTGCGAGCCGTAGCCCGCGGCCAGTGCCACGTCCAGGATGTTGTGGGCGCCGGCCAGCAGGGCCTTGGCCGCCTCGGCCAGCCGGCGGCTGCGCACGTAGGCCGCCAGCGTCAGCCCGGTTTCCTCGGCGAACACGCGGCTGATGTAGAAGCGGGAGAGCCCGGTCTCGCGGGCGATGTCGTCGAGCGTCGGCGTTTCGTGCAGACGGCTCTCGATCAACCAGATGGCGTGTTCTGCGGGGCGCATGGGGTGCTGCGGTGTGACGATCAGTGCCCGTAGCTTGTCATGCCGCGGCGGCGCGCGCTTGATCGTTCTTGCACTGGCGTGCGCCCGGGGGGGCTTGCAGGATCGTCGGCCATGCTTGCCTGATCCTGCAGGACCGGGGCGCTGCCCAAGACAGGCGCGCCGCGTTTGCCTATGCTCGCCGCCATGGTGATCACGACCTCGCCCCGTTCCTCCCACACCGACCGTGCCGGCGATCCGGTGCAGCTGGCGGTGCTGCGCGCCGAACTGGCCGCGCTGATCGACCAGCTCACCGCCGGCCGCGACGGGCCACACCCGACGGCGATCGCGCGGCTGTCGCTCACGCGCGTCTCGCACACCCAGCACCCGGTGCACACGCACTACGAGCCCGCGCTGTGCGTGCTGGCCCAGGGCTGCAAGCGGGTGCACCTGGGCGACGAGGTGCATGTGTACGACAGCCGCCACCACCTTGTCGTGGCCCAGCACCTGCCGGTCACGGGCCAGGTGATCGATGCGTCGCCCGAAGCCCCGTACCTGGGCCTGCGGCTGCAGTTCGACGTCAACGAGATCGCCGCGCTGGCGCTGGAGCTCGAGCCCGCGCTGCGGCGCGCGCGCGGGCCGGGGCGCGGGCTCTACACCGGCGCCGTGACGCCCGCGCTGCTGGAGCCGGTGCTGCGCCTGGTGCGCCTGCTGCAGACGCCGCAGGACCTGCGCGCGCTGGCGCCGCTGGCCACGCGCGAGATCCTGTACCGCCTGCTCACGGCGCCCGAAGGCTGGCGCGTGGCGCAAATGGCGCTGGCCGACAGCCACACGCAACGCATCGGCCAGGCCATCGGCCTGCTGCGGCAGCGCTACGCCGAGCCGCTGCGCATCGAGGCGCTGGCCGACGCGGTGCACATGAGTGTCTCGTCGCTGCACCACCACTTCAAGGCCGCCACCGCGATGAGCCCGCTGCAGTTCCAGAAGGAACTGCGCCTGCAGGAGGCGCGCCGCATCATGCTGGTCGAGCAGCTGGACGCGGCCAGCGCCGGCCACCGCGTCGGCTACGAGAGCCAGAGCCAGTTCAACCGCGAGTACAGCCGCTTCTTCGGGGCGCCGCCGGCGCGCGACATCAAGCAACTGCGCGAGCAGCAGCTCGGGCGCTGAGATCTTCTAACGCCCAATATCCTCATCTTCCACCACAGGGAACTCTGCATGAAACAACGACAGCTGGGCCGCAGTGGCCTCACCGTGTCCGCCCTCGGCCTGGGCTGCATGGGCCTGAACTCGGGCTATGCCACCGCGGTGGACACGGCCACCGGCGTCGCGCTGCTGCGCGCGGCGGTCGAGCGTGGCGTCACCTTCTTCGACACCGCCGAGGTCTACGGCCCCTTCACCAACGAGCGGCTGTTGGGCGAGGCCTTGCGACCGGTGCGCGACCGCGTGGTCATCGCCACCAAGTTCGGTTTTCGCATCCAGCCCGGCGGCAACAGCCTGCAGGGCGTGGACAGCCGGCCCGAGCACATCCGCGAGGTGTGCGACGCTTCCTTGCAGCGCCTGGGGATCGAGACGATCGACCTGTTCTACCAGCACCGCGTCGACCCCGCGGTGCCGATCGAGGACGTGGCCGGCACCGTGAAGGACCTGATCCGCGCGGGCAAGGTGCGCCACTTCGGCTTGAGCGAAGCCTCGGCCGCGACCATCCGCCGCGCACACGCGGTGCAGCCGGTGACGGCACTGCAGAGCGAATACTCGCTGTGGACCCGCGGCCCTGAAGACCAGATCCTGCCCACGCTCGAAGAGCTGGGCATCGGCTTCGTGCCCTTCAGCCCGCTGGGTCGCGGCTTCCTCACCGGCGCCATCGACGCCCAGGCCGGCTTCGGCGAGGGCGACATGCGCAACAAGATGCCGCGCTTCACGCCCGAGGCGCGGGCGCAGAACCAGGCGCTGATCGAACTGCTGCGCGGCGTGGCCACGCGCCTGCAGGCCACGCCGGCGCAGGTGGCGCTGGCCTGGCTGCTGGCGCGCAAGCCCTGGATCGTGCCGATCCCGGGCACCACCAAGCTGCACCGGCTGGAAGAGAACCTCGGCGCCATCGACCTGGTGCTGACGCCCGAGGACATCGCCGGCATCGACACCGCGGCCGCGCGCATCGAGGTGGCCGGTGCGCGCTACACGGAAGAGATGGAGAAGATGGCTGGGCTGTGAGCCCGGGCTCTAGCGCGCCGCGGGCGGCACCCGCTTCCGAGGTTCCGGCTGCGCCCGTCGCTTCGGAGGTGCCGGCGGCTGCGCCTGTCGCTTCCGAGGTGCCGGCGGCTGCGCCTGTCGCTTCCGAGGTGCCGGCTGCGCCCGTCGCTTCCGTGCTGCCGGCTGCGCCGGCGTGCACGCCACCAGCTCGTCCAGCGCCTCGTGCAGCGCGCGCACGAGCTCGCTGGCGTCGGGCACGGCGCAGTGCGCGGCGGTGAAGCCGAAGCCCATCGTGCCGGCGTAGCTCATCACCGTGATGTTGAGGCCGACGCCATGCTCGACGATCGACATCGGCCAGTAGGTGGCCATGCGCGCGCCGGCGGCATACAGCGGCATCGGCGGGCCCGGCACGTTGGAGATGACGACGTTGGCGATCGGCGGCAGCGCCTTCGTCACCCCCGAGCGACCGTACAGCGTGGCCAGCGCCTGCAGCAGCCAGGGCGTGCCGATCGACGGAAAGTCGGTCGGGATGGCCTGGCGAGCCCGCTGGGCCAGCGTCTTCACCGCCAGCGCACCGTCGCGGATGGCGCGCAGCCGGCGCAGCGGGTCGGTCCGGTGGGTCTGCAGGTTCACCAGGCTCAGCGTGGCCTGCGTCGTGTACTCGGTGTTGCCGGCCTCGCGCAGCGAGATCGGCATCGAGGCGATCAGCGGCTTGCGCGGCACGCCGCCGTGCGTGGCGAGCCAGCGCCGCAGCGCGCCGCTGCACAGCGCGAGCACGATGTCGTTGAGCTTGGCGTCGTGTGCCGCCGCCAGCGTCTTCAGCGTCGCCAGCGGCAGCGTCGCGGCGGCGAAGCTGCGCTCGCCGTCGATCGGCCTGTTGAGCACGGTGCGCGGGCCGAACGAGAAATTCTGTCCCAGGCGGCCGCGCGCGCTGGCCGGCGCCGGCGCAAACAGCCCGGCCACCGAGCGCAGCAACTCGGGCAGGTGGCGCAGCAGGCCGAGGTACTGGGCCGCGTCGTGGCGCAGCGCGCTCGCGGCCAGCGCCGCCATGCCGGGGTGCTCGGCCGGCAGCGCCGCGGGGCGCCGGTGCGGCGCCGGGTGGGGCTCCATGTCGCACAGCACCAGCCCCAGCTGCACGCCGGCCTGGCCGTCCAGCACCGCATGGTGGACCTTGATGTAGTAGGCCGCCTGGCCGCTCTGCAGGCCCTCGATCACGGTCAGTTGCCACAGCGGCCGGCTGCGGTCCAGCAACTCGCCGTGCAGGCGCGCGGCGCAGGCTTCCAGCTGGGCCTGCGTGCCCGGCGCGGGCAACTGCACGCGCTTCACATGCCAGTCGAGGTCGATGTCGTCGGCCTGCACCCACACCGGGTTCGCGAACTGCAGCGGCATGGCGGCCAGCTTGCGCGTGAGCACCGGCGCCAGGGGCAGGCGCGCGCGCAGCCGGCGTTTCATCGCGGCGTGGAAGTCGGCGCGGCGTCCGGCAGGCCGGTCGTACAGGTGCAGCGAGGCCACGTGCATCGGCGTCTCGGGCGTTTCGAGATGCAGGAAGAGGCCGTCCACGCCGCTCAGCGGTTTCATGGGGTCCACGCTAGCGCCCTTGCCGTGCGCGGCAGGCGATGCAGATCAAGCCAATCCCGCCTGGTGGGGGTCCGGGCCGCCGCAGCCGCGCCGGTTGCGGGCAAGATGGCCGCTGGAACACACGAAAGACCCGGCACGATGGCCCGACGCGCATCCCACCAAGGCACGCCCCAACGTTGGCATTCACTGATCGAGGGGCGGGCCGTGCTCGAAGCGGCGATGCTGCCGGCGACCTGGCCGCTGCTGGCGGGCATGCCTGCCGGCGATGGCCACCCGGTGCTGCTGCTGCCCGGCTTCATGGCCCAGGAAGGCACGCTGGTGGCCTTGCGCCTGTACCTGCAGGGGCGCGGCTACGACGTGCAGACCTGGGGCCTGGGCCGCAACATCGGCTTCCAGCGCCGCCATGCCGAGGCGCTGGAACGCAAGATCCGCCACCTGCACCACCGCACCGGCCGCAAGGTCAGCCTGGTGGGCTGGAGCCTGGGCGGCGTGTTCGCGATGTACGGCGCTCACCAGGCCGCCGACTGCGTGCGCCAGGTCATCACGCTGGGCAGCCCGGTCAGCGTGGACCCCGAAGGCAGCCAGTCGCCGCCGCTGGTGAAGGCGCTCTACCGCATGGTGGCGCACCCGCTGGGGCCGGCGGTGCACACGATGCAGCCGCGCGTGAAGGCGATGCGCGAAGGCCGGCTGCCGCCGGTGCCCATCAGCTGCCTGTACTCGGTGAGCGACGGCGTCGTGCCGCCGCAGGAAGCCACCGTCGACAGCGACAGCGCGGAGGTCGAGAACATCCGCGTCGCCGGCAGCCACACCGGGCTGGGCTTCAACCCGATGGTGCTGGCGATCGTGGCCGATCGCCTGGCGCAGCCCGAAGGCGGCTGGCAGCCCTTCAACCCGAGCGGCTGGCCCGGCGCCGTGTACCGCGCGCTGACGCACGAGGCTTTGCCGGTGTGAGGGCAGGGCCCTGCTGCGCCAGCGCCAGGTAGTCCTGGAAGCTGTCGCGCAGGCATTGGGCGAAGACCTCGGGGTCGGGCATCAGCTCGCGGCACGAGGTGGGCGAGATCACCACGCGGCCGTCGTAGCGCGTCACCGCGAAGGCCAGGCCCAGGCCGTCGGTGATGGGCAGGATGGCCGAGAAGTAGCTCATGCGGGCGCCGCACAGGTACTGCGGCTGCGCCGGTGCCGGCAGCGGCGTGAGGGTGCAGTTGGCTGGCGGCGTGCGGCGGCCGACACGCGCGCTGGCGCGGCCGACCCAGCGCCGCGTCCAGGCCAGCACGGCGGCCGAGGCCTGCTCGGCGGCTTCGGCCAGCTCGCGGCTGCCCAGCACGCGCGACACCGCATCGGGCGCGTCCTCGCGCCGCGCGTGCACCGCGGCCAGCCGCTGCACCGGGTCGGCGATGTCGGTGCCCAGGCTCACATGGCGCCAGGCCAGCGTGTCGTGCGCGTCGGTGTCGCCGGCCGGCGTGCCGGGCACGATCGCGGCCAGGCTCTGCTCGGCCGGCAGTTCGCCCTCGGCGTCGAGGTAGCGGCGCAGCGCGCCGCCGCAGACTGCCAGCACCGCGTCCTCGATCGTGGCTTCGGCCACCAGCCCGCGGATGCGTTCGAACTCGGCCTCGCCGAAGCGTCGCGTCTCGAACACGCGGTGCGGCGACACCACGGCGTTGAAGCGCGTGGCCGGCAGGTGGCGCGGCCGCAGCAGCATCTCGCTGGCCAGCGCAATGGCGGCCGGCGCCAGGTGCGTGGCGGCACGCACCAGTGGGCGTGCCAGCCGCAGCGGCGCCGTGGCCGAGCGTGCCAGGCCCTGCGCCAGCAGGCCCAGCCGGCCCGGTGCCGTGTCGGCGAACCAGGGCTCGGGCGGGCCTTCGGGCGCCGGGGTGGCGCTGTCGTCGTGCAGCAGCGTGCTCAGCGCAGCGAGCTGGTCCACGTCCACCGCCGCCTGGTGCGTCTTCAACAGCAGCGCGAAGCTGCCCGCCGGCAGGTCGGCGAAGCTGTCCAGGCCCTCGATCACGTACATCTCCCACAGCGGGCGCCCGAGGTCGAGCGCGCGCGCATGGATGCGCGAGGCCTGGATGCAGAACTGGCGCCAATCGCCCGGCTTGGGCAGGGCGATGTGGCGCACGTGGTACTCGAGGTCGAAGTGCTCGTCGTCGACCCACCAGGGATGGTCCAGCCCCAGCGGCACGCGCTGCAGCCGCTGGCGCAGCAGGGGCACGCGCTGCAGGCGCTGCTCCACATGGGCCAGGATGCTCTTGAAGCGCACCACCCCGGCCGGGGCGGTGGACTGGTCGTAGATGTGGAGCAGGCTGAGGTTGGCGTTCGAGTGCGCGGTATCCGAGTAGAGGAATCCCGCGTCGTGCCCGCTCAGCTGACGCATCGCTGGCGCTCGGCGTTCAGGCCGCGGCGCGGCGGCTGCGCGGGGCCTTCTTGGCAACGGCGCGGAGCTGCTTGGCCGGGACCTTGGCCGCACGGCGCGGGGTCGGCGCGCGCTTGGCGGTCTTCGCCGGTCCCGCCGCGACGGTCGACAGCTTGTCGGCGCCGGCCAGCAGGGTGCGCGACAGGCCGAGCGCGGCGCGGGCGCCGGTCAGGCTGATGCGCGCCGCGGCTTGCAGGCCCGTGGCGAGGTAGCGGTTCTCGATGCGCTCGACCAGGTCGGCCACGCGGCCCAGGCCTTCGCTGACGCCGTTGCTGCCCTTGTCCAGCGCGCGCTCGCTGCTGGCGCTGACGGCATCGATGCCGCGCGCGGCGGCGCCGGTCACCTTGTCGCTGGTGCGGCGCAGCGCGGCCGCCAGCTTCGGTGCCACGCGCTCGGCGCCCCGCGTGGCGGCGCGCTCGACGTTGCGGCTCATCAGGCCCAGCAGGCGGTGGCCGCTGGCGCGGTAGGCGCGGATCGTGTGCTCGGCCGCCTGTCGGTAGTTGGAAACGGTCTCGAGGGAGACGGCACGCAGGGTGGTTTCGCTCATGGGGCGCTTTCGATGTTGCAGTGGAGGGGTCCGACTGCAGTGTGGACGCCGCGGTCTAGGCAGCGATACCCAATCCGGCCCTGTGCGTCTAGGGTGGGCAGTCCAGTCGTGGCTGGCGGGCGACGGTCGACACCTCGCCAGGCCTGCCGCTCGCATAACCGCCATGTTGAGCGCCGCCGTCACGGGGCACCGCTGCGGCGTGCGCGGTTTGACGCACAGCAAGCCGACCGGGCCGCGCGCTGCCTCTAATGGGGTCACCATGCCGACACCTGCAGAAACCCCTCCCACGACACCCTCGGCCACCGTGGCCGCACTGCGCCGCAGCGCCGGCGAGAACGCGGCAGGCTGGGGTGCCCAGATGCGCAGCGCGGAAGGCGAATTGGCCCTGCTGGGTGCGATGGCCGAGGCGCAGGCCGGCCACTGCTCAGCGCTGGAGCCCGTGGCCCGGCAACTCGGCACGCTTGGGCTGACGGCCCGGGCGCTCGCGCTGCGCCTGGCACAGCAGCAGTGGCTGGCCCAGGGTGCCGAGAACCTGGCGGCCGAACTCACGCAGGCCGCGGCCGACGCGGCGCGCAGCAGCCGGCCGGCGGCACGGGCGGCCGAGGCCTTGGTCGTCACCGTGGAGGGGGCTTTCGCACGCTTGCAGAACGGCGACGTCGGCTCGGCACTGACGCACGAAGCCCGCGAAGCCGCCGGGGCCTGCCTGCAGGCGGCACGTTCGCTGGCCGAGCTGGATCGTCTGGCGCACGATGCCGCGCAGGCCGCGGCCCAGCTCGGCAGCCGCACGGCAGCCGAGGCCGCGCGACAGGCCCATGCCCAGGCCGAGCAGCTGGCCTCCGGCGTCGACAGCGCAGCCGGGCTGGCCGGCGAACAATGCCGAGCCAGCCAGAACGCCTTGTTCGGCTTGCAGCGCCAGCATGCCGAGCGCGACACCGATCGGCACCGCGCCGAGGCCGAGCAGGCAGGCTGGCTGGCCTTGCTGGGCAGCCTGCCCAGCACGTCGGCTGCGACGGCCGACGCCTGGCAGTCCGACGCTGCAGCGGCCCGGGCCGCCGAGATCGAGGCACGCGCCGCCCACGCCCGTCGCCAGGAGGCCTGCCGAACGGCGCAGGCGCATCAGGCCGATGCCCTGGCGCTGCAGCAGGCCCTGCACGCGCCGCTGCTGACTGCCCGAGCCCTGGCGCCCGCGATGCAGGCCGTGGTCCAGGCGGCCAGGGAGGCCGAGCCTCGGGCCGGCGACCTGCCGAAGCGCTGTGCCGCGAGCCTGGTCCTGGCCTGCCGTGTCGATGGGGAACTGCAGGCCATTGGCCGTGCTCTTCAGGCGCTAGCGGCAACCCGCGTCCGGGCGCAGGACCACGGGGGGCCGGTCCGCCCGGACCTGGAGGCCGCGCTCGACAGCGCGGCGCAGCAGCATCGGGCCGCGATGGCCGAGATGGCAACGGCCCTGCCCCTGCTGGCCACCGCCCAACGCTGCGCCGGCCGGGCTGCCGCTGCCGCGGTCGCGCTGGCGGCCCCAGGCCGGGCCGAGACCGGCGCCAGTGCCGCGGCCGAGGTCCAGGCCGACCTGCTGGCCCAGCTGGTCAGCTTGACGCAGGCGCAGGACCGCGCGTTGCAGACCCTCGGCCCGGCGGTGGAGGCCGCCGTCACGGCCGAAGCCGATGCCCGCGCGGCCCTGGTGCGCGCGCAGGGGCAGGCCTCGGCAGCGGCTGCGGCCGAGGCCGCGGCACAGCAGGCCTGAGCAGCGGGGGGCTGCGCTGCCGCTACAGCCGCGGCAGCGCCGCGCCTTCGGCGTCGCGCCAGGCCGCCTGGGCCAGCGCGGCCTGGCGCTGGCCTTCCTCGCGCGCGCCGCGCAGCTCGGCCAGCTGCGCCAGGGCCTGGTAGGACCAGGCACTGGGGCCGTTCAGGCGCACGGCCTCGGCGATCTCCTTGGCCGCCTCGTCGGCCTGGCCCGCCTGCAGCAGCGCACCGGCCAGCGCCAGCCGGGCACCGCCGCCGAACAGCGGCGGATCGGTGCCGAGTTCGTCGTCGATGTCGGCGGCCGTGCGCAGCAGCGCGATTGCTTCGGCGTCGCGCCGCTCGGCGCGTGCGATGGTGCCGGCGAGCAGGTCGTGCGCCAGCGCCATCATCTTGGCCGGAATCGTCTCGCCGTAGATCGTGGCCCGCTGCACCGTGCCCTGGCCACGCGTGCGATGCACGTTAGCAAGTTCGGCCTTGGCCAGATCGAGCCGGCCGGTGTGCGCATGGGCCATGCCGCGCGCGTAGTGCGCGTAGCCCTCCAGCAGGCCCAGGCCCGCGGCCGGCGCGGGCTCGGCGAGCACCTCGTCCCAGCGCTGCAGGCGCACCAGCGTGGCCAGCGGCAGCAGCCGGGCGTACTCGCCCATGCCATCACCCCGATCGCCGAAGCGCTGCGCGAATTCGCGCGCGGTGCGCAGCGACAGGCCGGTGCGGCCTTCCATCAGCGCCGCGTACCACAGGAAGTGCAGGTGGTGCGCGTCCCAGCGGCCGCTGCGCTGCACGCCCTGGGCCTTGAGCGCCGCGTCGAAACGCTTCTGCACCTCGAGCGCCTGCTCGTTGGCGCGGCTGCCGTCGGCGAAGCGGCCGATGTTCTTGTAGATGTGGCTGCCCATGTGCACCAGGTGCGGCGCTTCCGGGGCCACGCTGCCCAGCGTGTCGGCGGCAAGCTCGGCCTGCCGCGGATCGGGCGAATGCTCGGACACGTGCACGTAGAAGTGCAGCGCGCCCGGGTGCTGAGGGTATTGCTTCGTGATGGCCGCCAGGCGCGCGATCACGTCGCCCACCGCGCCATTGGGCTGCCCGGTCTTGGGATCCCACCAGTCCCAGGGCATCGTGCTCATCACGGCATCGGCATACAGCGTGACGACGTCGGGGTCGTCCGGAAACTGCCGCAGCACATCGGTCATCGCCGCGGCGTAGGCCAGCTCCTGCGGGTCGACCTTGCGGTCCTTGCCGGGGTCGGGCTTGCGCGAGCTGCACATCGCGCTGCCCAGCGCCTGGTAGGTCTGCTGCGCGCGTTCGTCGGCATGGCCGTAGCGCACGGCCATCGCGTTGATGAGGGCGCGTTCCTTTGCCGATGCACCGGCCGCGGCCTGCTGCGCACGCGCGATGAAGCGCCGGATGTCGCGCACCGGCCCGCGGTCGGCGTTGTTGATGTTGGGGCCGAGCGCATAGGCCACGCCCCACGCGCACATCGCGCAGCTCGGGTCGCGCGCCAGCGCGGCACGGAACACGCGCGCGGCCTCGCCGTGCTCGAAGGCGTAGCTCAGCAGCAGGCCCTGCGCGAACCAGGCGCGCGCCTGCTCGTCCGTGGCCGTGACCTGGAAGGTCGAGGCACCGAGTCCGGCCATCGGCGCGATGGCGGTGGCCGGTGACTGGTCCTCCAGCGAGGCGCAGGCCGCGAGCAGCGCGGCGCTGACGGCCAGGCTGCACAGGGAACGCAAGGCGGGCACGGGCATGGCGCCTCCCGGGTGAACGGTGCTTTGCAGAGGCCGAGGATAGTCCACGGTACCGGCAGGCGACGCAGAAAGTTTCCAGCCGTCGGGTGATGAATCCTGCTCGCGAGGCCTGGTGAGCAGCATTCGTTTGCCCGGCGGCGCCGATGGGGCGACCATCACCCCCACGGCACCCCTCGGTGTCGCGGGAGACAGCGAGCCATGCGCCTGAGCCAATGCCACAACCACCATGACTTCCGCCGGCTGGCGCGACGCCGGCTGCCGGGTCCGATCTTCGACTACATCGACGGCGCGGCCGACGACGAGACGACCTGTCGGCGCAACACGGCGAGCTTCGAAGACTGCGACCTCGTGCCCAACGTGCTGCGCGGCGTGCAGGACGTGGACCTCTCGGTCACGGTGATGGGGCAGAAGCTCGCGCTGCCGTTCTACTGCTCGCCCACCGCCTTGCAGCGCCTGTTCCACCACCGGGGCGAGCATGCGGTGGCGGCCGCCGCGGCACGCTACGGCACGCTGTTCGGGGTGTCCTCGCTCGGCACCGTGAGCCTGGAGGAACTGCGCCGCCGGCACGCCACGCCGCAGGTCTACCAGTTCTACTTCCACAAGGACCGCGGCCTCAACCGCGCCATGCTGCAGCGCGCCAAGGCCGCTGGCGTGGAGGTCATGATGCTGACGGTGGACAGCATCACCGGCGGCAATCGCGAGCGCGACAAGCGCACCGGTTTCTCAATCCCGTTCCGGCTGACGCTCGCCGGCATGCTGCAGTTCGCGATCAAGCCGATGTGGGGGCTCAACTACGTGAGCCATGAACGCTTCCGGCTGCCGCAGCTCGACCAGCACGTCGACATGGGCAGCGGCACCATGTCGATCGGCCGCTACTTCACCGAGATGCTCGACCCGTCGATGAACTGGGACGACGTGGCCGAGATGGTGCGCGAGTGGGGCGGCCCGTTCTGCCTGAAGGGCGTGATGTCGGCGGCCGACGCGCGGCGCGCGGCCGACATCGGCTGCGCCGGCGTCATCCTGTCCAACCACGGCGGTCGGCAGCTCGACGGCAGCCGTTCAGCCTTCGACCAGCTGGCCGAGGTGGTGGACGCCGCCGGTGACCGGCTCGATGTGATGATGGACGGCGGCGTGCAGCGCGGCACCCACGTGCTCAAGGCGCTGTCCCTCGGGGCCAAGGCCGTGGGGCTGGGCCGCTACTACCTGTTCCCGCTGGCCGCTGCCGGCCAGGCCGGCGTGGAGCATGCGCTGGGCCTGATGCGCGAGGAAGTCGTGCGCGGCATGAAGCTGATGGGCTGCACCCGCATCGACCAGCTGACGCGCGACAACCTGCGCTTCCGCTGATCAGGCGAAGGTGGCGGCCAGCCACTCCAGGAAGGCCGCGACCTCCGGACGCTGGGCCTGGTCGCGCTGCACCAGCGTGTAGTAGGTGCTGGTCGCTGGCGTCACGATGCCGAACAGCGGCACCAGCCATCCGCCCTCGGTCCAGCGCCCGGCGATGCGGCGCGGGCACACCGCCGCGCCCAGGCCGCTGGCCGCGGCCTCGAGCAGGATGCCCAGGTCGGTGAAGCTCGGTCCGCGCGCGGGCTCGGGCCATTCGAGCCCGGCGGCGGCGAACCAGGGCCGCCAGGGCACCAGCGGGCTGCGCAGCAGCTCGGCGCGCTCGAGGTCGTGCGGCTGGGCCAGGGCGAGGCGGCTCTGGTAGCCCGGTGCCGCCAGCACCGCCACCACGTCGTCGAACAGCCGGGTGGTGAGGCGTTCGTCGAATCGGCCGTGACCGAAACGGATGTCGATGTCGTGCCTCTCGGGCTTGTCCTGCATCGGGGCTTGCACCGCCACCTCGATCTCGATGTCGGGCCACTGCCGGTAGAACTCGGGCAGGCGCGGAATGAGCAGGTTGCGCGCGAAGGTCGGCGGCACGCCGACGCGCAAGCGCCAGACCGGCGGTGCATCGTCGCGCACCAGCCGGGCCAGCTTGTCGAAGGCCTCGCGCACGTCGCCGAGGTAGCGTTGACCGGCTTCGCTGAGCCGCACGCCGGTGGGCGAACGGTCGAACAGGCTTTCGCCGAGCTGCGCTTCGAGCTGGCGGATGCGGTGGCTCACCGCGCTGGGGGTGATGCACAGCTCGGCGGCGGCCTGCGCGAACCCGCCCAGCCGCGCCGCGCTCTCGAAGGCGGCCAGCGCGTGCATCGGCGGCAGGCGGCTGGGAGGGGGCATGGCGGTGCTTCTCAGGTGGGTGGAATCGACATCGGGTGTCCGGCCGGGTTCAGCGCCTGCGCGCGCATCCAGCGAGCCATAGCATCGAGCATCGCGGCCCTCGTCAGTGCATCGTTGCTGCCGCTGCGCGCGCGCACATGGAAGGCATGGTCGGCGTCATCGAACAGGACCAGCGTCGCCCGCGCCTCGCCCAGGCGCTGCACCACCGGTTGCAGCTGGTCCAGTGCCGCCAGCTCGTCGCGGGTGCCCTGCAGGAACAGCATCGGGCACGCCACGTCGGCCAGGTGCGCGGCGCGCTCGTCGCCCGGCTTGCCGGCCGGGTGCAGCGGGAAGCCGACGAACACCAGGCCGCGCACACCGGGCAGCGGTGACAGCGCCTGGGCCTGCGAAGTCATGCGGCCGCCGAAGGACTTGCCGCCGGCGAACAGCGGCAGCGCGGGCCACTGCCGCGCGGCCTCGGCCACCGCCGCCCGGACGGTGGCGTGGGCGACCGCCGGCGTGTCGGCCCGCTTCGAGCCGCGCTCCATGAACGGGAACTGGTAGCGCAGGCAGGCGATGCTGCGCTCGGCCAGGCCGTCGGAGAACATCGACATGAAGTCGTGCGTCATGCCGGCCCCGGCGCCATGCGCGAAGACATAGCCGGCCCAGGCGCCCGCGGGCATCCGCCACAGTGCCGACACGGCGGTGTCGGCATCGACGGTGATGCGCAGGCTGAGCGTCGAAGAAGGGTCCATGCCGGCGATTCAACCCGCTGGCAGGGCGGGGTGTCAAACCGCGTTCGCGGGCGCCCCTGGGCCTACGCCATCGGCACGGGTGGCGTCGGCATGCCACCTACCTCGCTTGCCGCGACTGTGCCGCGGCCAGAAGGCTGGCCAGGAGTTGCGGGTCCGGTGCGACCCCAGGCGCAGGCCGTTGGACGCAGTACCGGACCATGACCCCGTACAGCGCACCATCGGCGGTGCTCTTGGCCGCCAGCGACTCCAGCGCGGCGAAGTACGTCGCCCGCTGCTGCATCGGCAAGCTCAGGCCGATGCCGTTGCAGGCCAGCGAATGGAAGGCCAGGCCTTCGCCACGCGCGGCGTCGGCCACCAGGGCGTCCAGCAGCCAGGGGTAGGCGCCAGCGCCCCGGCCTTGGTCGGAGAGGGCGGCGTACAGCTGGACTGCCGACCCATGCACCTGACGCTGCGCCGCTCCCGCCAGCAGCGGAACGAGCTGGGCATGGTGCGAAGCAGCCAGGGCCTGGCAGCGCCTTTGAATGTCCTCTTCGGCGGCAAGAACGGCCTTGACCGGCTCGGTGATGGACTCGTCCGGCTTCTGGTGGAGCATGCGCCGCATGGCCTCCACCTGGTGGTCCTGCCCCTGGCACCGCTTGATCAGCGAAGCCGCTTCGGCCATCAGTTCACCACGCCCCGATGCCAAGGCTTCGTCGACGAACGCGCCATAACCTATCTCGGTGGCTCGCGGGAACGTGGCCCGGCTGTCAATCGAGTCGGCGAATCCAGTCGACCGTTTCGAAGCGTTGGGTTCGATCAATTGAATCGGCTCTCCGGATGACTCGACACGATGAGCGTCCGTTGAAATCGCCGGCGCGCCATCTATCGATGATCCCGACGGCGATCTCTGAACCACCGTACGGGATTCCCGCACTGGCGAACCTGCGATCAGCGGACTCGGAGCGAAGGAACCGGCGGCCGTGTAACTAATGGCGGCAATGAGGGCGATGGCGACTGCGATAGCCCAAATAGGGGCTCTCAGCTGTAACGCTTTCATGGCAATCCCTTCATGCAACGCTGATATGCACTATCACATTCCTGCAACGCCGAACTCAGTGAACTTTGGGCGCTCGTTCTGCACTCACGTCGCGCTGCCTCTTGGATACTCGGCAACTGCTCAGGAGGAACGCCGGGAGCGTTGACTGCTATGCTATTGCACACACTCATCTGATTGCTGAAGCTCCGGGACACCGATTCAGCGCATGACGCCGAGGCTTGGCTGCACTGAGCCGGACTGACAACCGCAACGCCGGCCGAAACACTGATCGCAGCGAGGCCGAAAGTCCCACCCAGAAGTCTGCCGACCCAAAGGAACGTTATTCCTCTCATTACGTTGTTCTCCCTCATTACGTGCAATGTGCACGGTGGGGGTGTTGCCAGAGACTCCTATTGCGTCAACTCACTTTCTGCTCGGCTAACCCCACATCGGGGCATGAGTCTGGCGCTCGGCGCGAGATCTCCACGGGGCCATTGCGCCGGCAGGCTCGCAAAGTGTCCGCCAGTTACTGCAGCCCACCCGACCCTCATCACGTCACCGGCGCCGGATTGAACAGCACCAGCGCGTTGTGCAGCTTCCAGCGCTCGGCCCAGGTCTTCTGGCGGCCGCTGGCGATGTCCAGCATGAAGCGGAACAGCTGCCAGCCGACCTCCTCGATCGTCGCGCTGCCGTCGGCGATGGTGCCGGCGTTGATGTCCATCAGGTCGTGCCAGCGGCGCGCCAGGTCGCTGCGCGTGGCCACCTTGATCACCGGCACCTCGGCCAGGCCGTAGGGCGTGCCGCGGCCGGTGGTGAACACATGCAGGTTCATGCCGGCGGCCAGCTGCAGCGTGCCGCAGATGAAGTCGCTGGCCGGGGTGGCGGCAT
>CAZXLI010000049.1:0-31626 GCA_964641795.1 uncultured Bordetella sp.
CGGCGCCGAGATGCTGTCGGTGATGCTGGCCTGCGGCATCGTCAGCCGGCTTGTCAGCGGGATGATCTGCGACCGCATCGGCGGCCTGCGCACCTTGCTGCTGGGCTCGGTACTGCAGGGCGTGGCGCTGCTGCTGTTCATCCCGTTCGACGGTCTGCTGTCGCTGTACCTGATCTCGGCGCTGTTCGGCCTGTTCCAGGGCGGCATCGTGCCCAGCTACGCGATCATCGTGCGCGAACACTTCCCCGCCGCCGAGGCCGGCGCGCGCGTGGGCACCGTGATCATGGCCACGCTGTTCGGCATGGCGCTGGGCGGCTGGATGTCGGGCAAGGTGTTCGACCTGACCGGCTCGTACCACGCCGCCTTCATCAACGGCGTGGCCTGGAACCTGCTGAACCTGACGATCGCGCTGACGCTGTACTGGCGCTGGCGCGGCCGGGCGAGCACGCCGGCGATCGCCGCCTGAAGGTTCAGGCCGCCGCTTCAGGGGCCTCCAGCGCGGCCTTCATCGCCCCGCCATGCCCTGATCGATCGCCATCTCGCCGTGGATGCTGGCCAGGGTGTTTGTCGACGAAGGGACGATGGGGCACCGCTTCAGCAAGGCGCCGCGCCCTCACCCGCCGTTTTCGGACACCTTCATCCGGCGCGGGATCATGGCCTTGCTCAGCGCGGCGTCGGCAGCGGGATGAACTCGGTCTCGCCCGGTACCTGGCCGATGCGCTGGGCCTGCCAGTCGTCCTGCGCCTGCGCGATGCGCTCCTTCCGGCTGGAGACGAAGTTCCAGACCATGAAGCGGTGGCCCAGCGGTGCGCCACCGATCAGCACGACACGGGCCCCGCCGGGCGCCGACAACATCGGCGTGCTGCCGGGCGCGAGCACCACCATCTCGAACGGCGGCATGGCCTCGCCGTCCAGCGCAAAGCCGGCGTCCACGCTGTACAGCGCGCGCTCCTCCGCCGCATCGGGCAAGCGCACCGAAGCGCCGGGTTGCAGCTGGAAGTCGATGTACAGCGTCGGCGACAGCGTCCGCACCGGCGATTGCAACCCGAAGGCGCTGCCCACCAGCACGCGCAGCTGCCCGCCCGGCAGGTCCTGTTCAGGGATTGCCTCGGCCGGCGTGTGCGCGAAGCTCGGCGCATCCTCTTCGTGCTCGGCGGGCACTGCCGTCCACAGCTGCAGGCCATGGCTGCGGCGCGTCCGTCCGCGCAGATCTTCGGGCGTGCGCTCGGAATGCACGATGCCGCGCCCGGCCGTCATCCAGTTGATCGCGCCGGGCTCGATGCGCTGCACCACGCCGGTGGAGTCGCGGTGCATCATCGCGCCCTCGAACAGGTAGGTCACCGTCGCCAGGCCGATGTGCGGATGCGGCCGCACATCGTGGTTGTCATCCGGGCCGGCCGTCACCGGCCCGAAGTGATCGAAGAACAGGAAGGGTCCCACCGCCTGGCGCCGGGCCGACGGCAGCAGGCGGCGAACGATGAAGCCGCCACCCAGGTCGTGGCTGCGCGGCGCAAGGCGTTCCGGTGGGGGCATGGCAAGCCGGGGCGGCAGGCCCCGTCGGTTGACTGGGAATGCACCGAGTCTATGCGCCGCGCTGGCGCTGCAGCGCCGCATCCACCCAGCGCTTGAAGGTGGCATCGCGGTAGTGGTGGCTTTGCGTCAGGGCCTGCAGACGGGCGCGGTCCTGCGCCGTGCCGGGCCAACCCTCGGGCATGCGTGCCAGCGTCATCGCGATGTAGAGGTTGCGGCGGAAGCTGAGGGCCTCGTCTTCGTCGAGCAGCGCATCGATCAGCGCGCGGACCACGGCCGGCTGTTCCGCCGCGGGCCGCGCGACGAGTTCGGCACTGGCCTGGCGCCGGTCGCTGCCGGTCAGGCGCAGGATCTGCTCACGGTAGGCCGCGCCGGAGGTCTCGGGCGAAGGCAGCGGCGCCTGCGAAGGCGCCACCCAGACCTCGATGACGCCGGGCGTGGCCGGGTACTGCGACGACAGCGGCTCCACCACCCAGCCGCCCAGGCCCAGGCTGGGACCGAGCAAGCGGGCGCAAGGCAACGCGTCTTTCGTGTGATAGCGGACGGCAGTGCGGTCGACCGCTGCCGGGCGGGCACGGCCCGCGCTGCGCGCGGTGGCCAGCACGTCCTCGACCCCGGGCACCTTCGCGCCCAGCGCACGCCAGCGGTCGCGGTAGGCATCGGCCGCGTCGGCCTGCGCCGGGCCGTAGATCTGCAGCAGGACGGTGTGGCCCTCACACTCGCGGGCGGCCCGCTCGGCGCTGGCCTTGACCACCGCCGGGGCAGGCGCGGGTGCCGGGGCAGGCGTGGGCGCCACGGTTGTCCGCGGTGGGCCGAGTGCCGGCGCGGGCGGCGCGGGCGGCGCAGGCGGAACGGGTGCAGGCGCAGGCGCAGGTGCAGGCGCAGGTGCAGGCGCAGGCGCAGGCGCAGGCGCAGGCGCAGGCGCAGGCGCAGGCGCAGGCGCAGGTGCAGGTGCAGGTGCAGGTGCAGGTGCAGCTGCCGGTGCGGGCATGGGCGGCGCTGGCGCCATCGCGACTGGCGGCAATGCCGGCGCCTGGGCCACGACGGCCGCCGGGGCGGCCCGCGCCGCCATGGCATCGCGCGCCACGCAGGCCTCGGGCACCGCGGCTGCGGCGCGCGCGGCCGCCGCGGCATCGCAGGGATGGGCCTGTGCATACAGCGCATCGCCCGAATAGTCATAGATCCAGTAACGCGGCAAAGGCACGGCCACCGAGGCGCGGCTGATCGGCCTCAGGCAGCTCGGCACGGCCTCGGGCCGGCGCAGGTCCACCGCGTCGAGCAGGGCATCGCAGGGCGTGGGCAGCGGCGGCTGCAGCCGCTTGCATTCGCCCACCGCGTCGTCGAGGATCAGCTGCGCCAGCCGCGAGCGCTGGAACCAGCCGGCCTCATGGCCCGGGCACAGCGTGTCGGCCGTGCGCACGATGGCCGCGGCCAGCGCGCCGGCGGCGGCGGCACCCGAGGCCGGCGTTGCCGGCGTGGCCGAAGGCAGCGGCTTGGCCCACAGCGTCGAGAGCTCGGCCAGCGCCGCGCGCTCGTCGGCCACCTGCTTGGCCATGCTGGTGCGCAGGCTGTCGATGCCCTGCCAGGCCGAGACCCCGATGGTCGCCGCCGCGCCCAGGCCCAGCGTGGTGTTGACCGCCGTGCTGCCGATGCGCGCCGGCAGGCGGCTGGTCGGGCGCGCGTCGGCGGCTGCCGCCGCCTGCGCCTCACCGGCCCGCCGCGCCGCGGCCGCGGTGTCGAAGGGCGAACGATCGTCCTTCTCGAAGTAGTCTTCCGGCCGCTCGACCAGGCGCTCGATGAACTCGCGGCCCAGCTTGCCGCCGAGGAACTGGCCGAGCTGGAAATAGCTTTCCCATTGCGCTTCGGAGAAGAACTGGTCGGCGGTGGACTGCTGCGGAAACTCGGGGTTCTCGGCCTTGAAGTTGACCAGGTCCACCGGCAGCCCGTCGCAGACATTGGGCTTCACGACGATCAGCACGCCGCGACCCGGCCGGCCGCCGTTGTAGCGCACGGTGGCGAAGGCCAGGCACGCCGTGCTGGTGCTGGAGGCCAGGTCGTTCAGCGAGCCGAAGGCCTTCATCTGCTCCGGCCAGGGCCGGGGCGGTTCGCCGGCCGGCACTGCGCGGCGGAAGCGACCGTGCGGCGCGGCCGCCGGCTCCGAGGGCGCCGGCGGCGCGAGCGGTCGCTGGAACAGCACCTCGGCCTGCAGGTCGATGCGGGCCTTGCGCACCAGGTTCTCCAGGTCGCCGAAGGCATAGCGCGGATCGGCCCCGCAATCGGCCAGCACGATGACCTCGGCCCGCTCGGCCAGCAGTGCGTAGGCGCCGGTGTTCTCGAGGTGCCCGCCATCGGTCAGGAACCAGTCGGGCCGCTCGGTGCCGCGGAAGATGCCGAAGGTCTCGCGCAGCAGGCCCACCGACTTGGCCGTCACCGGCGAAGCGCGGGTGGCCAGCCCCTCGCGCGTGGCCTTGTCCCACCAGAACCCGAGGCGCAGCCCGGCAAAGGTGGCCAGCGCACTGATGCCGCCGCGCGTCAGGCTGCCCAGCCCCGGGGCCACCGCGGCGCCGGAGATGGCCACCCAGCTGCCGAGCGTCAGCCCGCCGCGGGCGGCCTGCGGCTTCCAGCCTTCGCGCGCCACCTGCATCAGGCCGCCGGAGGCGATGGTCATCGGCAGGCCGCGCCGGTCCTGGTTGAACAGGCCGCCGCGCGGATCGCGCGTCTGGTTGATGCAGACGTTGATCAGGTGCACCGGCCCGCCATGGCGCTGCGGCTGGTAGTCGGCCATCGCCAGGTCGTCGTCGGCCTGCAGCTCGCCGATGCTCACGCCCGGCGGGGCGGAAGGCATGTGCGGCGGCACCACCCCCAGCGCCCCCAGCGCGCCAGGCTGGCCGAATCGGCGCGGATTGGCCGCGCCGAGGTAGCTGCGGATGAGCCTCGCCTTGTAGAACGCATGCAGCGACGAGAGGTTCAGGAAATCGAGGTTGCGGCCCGAGAGCCACAGGTAGCCCAGCACCGGCACGCCGATGGTCAGCAGCACGCCCAGCGCATCGCCGAAGTCGGGACCGCGCTGGAACAGTGCGCCCAGCCCGGCGCGGTAGACCAGGGCCACCCACCAGGTGCCCAGCAGGAAGCTCAGCGCGTAGCCGAACAGGCGGCCCACCAGCAGGATGCCGCGCACCGAACCGCTGCCCGGCATCTGGCTTGAGATCAGCGGCAGCAGCGCGCGCACCAGCGCGGCCGCCACGCCCAGCAGCACGCCAGTGGAGGCGATCGCCTCGTACTCGAAGGCCAGGTACCAGGCTGCCCGGTCGATCGCGCCCAGCAACACCAGCAGTGCCGCACTGCGCAGCGCATTGGCCAGCCACTTGGTGAGCCGGCTGCGCGCGATGTCGGCCCGCTGCGCGGTGGACAGCGCAGCCGGCGTGGCCAGCAGCACCCGCGCGCACAGCGGCAGCGCCAGCACCCAGGCCGCCAGCAGCGAGCAGCCGATGGCCCACAACAGGCCCCGCTGCAGCTGGCCCACGTCGGTCTGCGGCCAGGGCTGCCGCGCATGGACCCACAGCCCGGCCGCCAGCAGCGCGATGGCCCCCAGCCAGTACGGCGCAAAGCCCTTCACGTCGATGCGGCCCGTGGCGGTCAGCCAGGGGACCGACCAGTAGGCCAGGCCTGCCAGCACGCCGGCCAGGCCCACCAGCGGCAGCAGCAGCCAGACCACCGGCAGCCAGGCGCTCAGGTAGCGGGCCGCGCCGAAGGTGAAGCCCTGCTGGCCATAGCCCAGCTCGGCCAGCAGGGACCAGCCGGCCAGGTCGACCAGCGCCAGCAGCGTGCCCACCAGCATGGCCATCAGGCCCAGCTCGAAGTGCACGCCGATCAGGTTGCGCAGGTAGGCCGCGATCGCGAAGGTGCGGTCCTTCGCTCCGCGCGGGATCAGGTAGCGACCGTTGGCGCGCAGCCACCAGGTGAACCAGCGCGAATCGGCGTGCTTGACCGCCTCGGCCACCGCCAGCACGTCGGCGGCATTGCCGGCACGGCTGAACAGCCGGCCGAGCATCGCGCCGATGTAGCCGCCACCCGATACGGTGGACAGCAGGTCGAAACGCAGCAGCAGCCCCTGCCGCGCCAGCGCGCGCAGCAGGCCGAAACAGAAGGTGGCGCTGCGAATGCCGCCGCCGGACAGCGCCAGGCCCCAGATCCGGCCTGCGCCTTGTGGCAGCCCCTGGCCGGCCAGCCGGGCACGGCGCAGCTGGACCTGCGCTTCCAGGGGATCGGGCGGCTGCGGCATCAGGGCACTCCGGCTGTGCCGCGCATTCTGGGCGCCAGAGGGGCGCCCGTTCATCCCTAGTCCAGGCGAGATCGTGTCAAGAAGAGGCCACCGGCTCCGCCGCTGGCGACGGCGCTCCCACGGGCGCGGCCGGCGCCCGCAGCAGGCCCGCCCCCAGCAGCCCGGCCAGTGCCGCGAACAGCGCACCGACCCAGAAGGCTGCGTGATAACCCGCATTCAGCGCGGCCACCGGATCGGCACCGGCCGCCTGGGCCGCGCCGGTCTGGGCCCCCGCCAGGCTGGCCAGCGCCGCCAGGCCCAGCGCGCCGCCCATCATGAACGCGGTGTTCACGATGCCCGAGGCCAGCCCCGAGTCCTGCGGCGCCACATCGCCCATCGCCGCCAGCAGCAGCGGGTTGAAGGCGATGCCGGCGCCCAGCCCGAGCAGCAGCATGCCCGGCAGCACATCGGCCAGGAAGCCGCCGCCCACCGGGGCGCGGGCGAACAGCGCCAGCCCGAGTGCCGCCAGCGCCAGCCCGACGCCGAGCGGCCGGCGCAGGCCCCAGCGCAGCACGATGCGGGCCGACAACCCGAGCGAGAACGCCGCCATGATCAGGTTCGAGGGCAGGAAGGCCAGGCCCACCTGCATGGCGCTCCAGCCCAGCACCAGCTGCATGTACAGCGCCGACAGGAAGAACCACGCGAACATCGCCGCCGCCCACAGCACGCCGATCACGTTGGCGGTGGCCAGGTTGCGCAGCCGGAACAGGCCCAGCGGCATCAGCGGCGCGGCCACGCGGTGCTCGATGGCGAGGAACAGCGCCAGCAGCACCGCCGCCAGGCCCAGCAGGCCCAGCGTGCGGGCCGATTGCCAGCCGGCCTCGTTGCCGTTGACGATGGCATACACCGCCAGCATCAGCGCCAGCGTGACCACCAGCGCGCCGGCCACGTCGAGCCGCGCACCGACGGCCGCCCCGCGCGCCGCCGGCAGCAGGGCCATGCCCAGCGCCAGCACCCCCACGCCGATCGGCAGGTTGACCAGGAAGATCCAGTGCCAGCCCACCGCATCGGTCAGCAGCCCGCCGAGCAGCACGCCGATGCTGCCGCCGCTGGCGCAGACGAAGCCGTAGACGCCCATCGCCTTCGCCCGGTCCGCCGGCGCGGTGAACAGGTTCATGATCAGCGACAGCGCCACCGCCGACACCACCGCCCCGCCCACGCCCTGCACCGCCCGCGCGGCGATCAGCACCTCCTGCGTGCCGGCCAGCCCGCAGGCGGCCGAGGCCAGCGTGAACAGCGCGATGCCGGCCATGAACAGCCGCCGGTGGCCGTACAGGTCGCCCAGGCGTCCGCCCAGCAGCAGCAGGCCGCCGAAGGTCAGCATGTAGGCATTGACCACCCACACCAGCGTGGTCTCGGTGAACTGCAGGTCGGTGCGGATCGAGGGCAGCGCGACGTTCACGATCGTGGTGTCGAGCACGATCATCAGCACGCCCAGGCACAGCACGCCCAGCGCCCACCAGCGCCGGCGCGGGTCGATCGACGCGGCGTCGGGCCCCTGCATCACGCCTGCCCCGGCATGCCGACCATCCAGCACAGGCCGAAGCGGTCGACCACCATGCCGAAGCACGGCGACCAGAAGGTCCGGCCCAGCGGCATGTCGATGCGGCCACCGACCGCCAGCGCTTCGAAGCAGCGCTTCGCCTCGGCCTCGCTCGCCACCGAGAGCGACAGCCCGACGTTGTGGAACGCCTTGTCCGGCAGGTTCATGCCGTCGGAGGCCATCACCACCGTCTCGCCGATCCTGAAGGCGCAGTGCAGCACCTTGTTCTCGGTGTCCGCCTGCGGCGCGCAATCACCCGTTGGCGGCTCGGGGTTGTCCTTGTTGCGCATGAGCATCTGCAGCTCGGCGCCCAGCGCCTGCTGATAGAAGGTGACCGCCTCTTCGCAGCGGCCGTTGAACGACAGATAGACCTGGACCAGCATGGAAACGCTCCTGGGAGAAAGGGCGACGATGTCGCGAGCCGAGCCCCGCGCCGCATGCGCAAGGCCACGTTTGTACGACGATCGGACCCTGCGTGTTTCGACAGGCGGGCCGCCGAAAAGACACGCGCCGGGTCTATCGGCGGCGCCGCCGGCGCCAGGCCTCCCACAGCGGCAGGGCCGCGCAGGCGCCGAAGAACAGCAGGCCGATCCAGCCGATCCAGCGCTCCCGCGCGGTGCGCGCGGACAGGCCCATCCACAGGCCGCCGCCGGCCAGCACCAGCGCCCCGACGAGGTTGAAGGCATCGAACAGCCGCGCCCGCAGGCCGCGTGGCGGCGACCAGCGGGCCGCCACGGCGGCGACCTCCTCCGCGGTAGGGGACTCGAGCAACGGCATCAGCTCGGCCAGCGGCCGGGCGTCGTCATGTGGATGGGTGATGAAGCTGCCGGCCGCGGCGTCGATGCGCACGCGCCAGGGCTGCTGGCGCCGGTCGACCAGCACCAGGTCCACCAGCCCCGGCGCGGGAAACGACGGCGCCTCGCGCTGTTCGCGCTCGTGCAGGCGCAGCAGCACGCGGCGATCGGGCAGCGACATCAGGCACAGCTGGCCGTACGGACCGCCGCGATCGTCCCAGTAGCGCAGGCGCTCGACGACAAGGCGGCCATCGGGCGAGGCGAACTCGCTGCGCTGCTCGTCGATCATCGTCGGCGCCTAACGATCATCCGGCACGGCCGCGGCGCGAACGCCCGCCGCCTGGGCGATCAGCCCGGCCAGCAGCCGCGCCGGCTCGCTGAGCTGCCGGCTGGCGCGATGCACCAGGCCGATGTCGCGATGGAAGGTGTGGTGGCCCAGGTCGATGGCGCGCACCGCCGCCGGCCAGCGGCGCAGCGAGGCCGTCTGCGGCACCAGCGCCACGCCGACGCCGTGGCCCACCAGCCGCACGATGGCCTCCAGCTCGTCGGCCTCGCAGAGCTCGCGCACGCGGATGTGCGCGGTCCGCAGGAAGCGATCGACCTGCCGCCCGCCGAACGAGGCGCGGTCGTAGCGCACGAAGGGCCGCGTGGCCAGCAGCGCGGCCCAGTCGTCACCGGCTTCGTGGCGTGGCACCAGCAGGCGGAACGGCTCGCGCGCCAGCGTGGTCCAGCGCAGGTCGCTGTGCAGCGAGAACGGCGGCCGGATCAGCGCGGCCATGTCGATCTCGCCCTGGTCCACCAGGTCGAGCAGGCCCATCGACAGCCCCGGCAGCACCCGCGTGCGGCAATCCGGGGCCTGCCGGTGGAAGCGCGCCAGCGCCTCGGGCAGCACCGCACGCTGCATCGACGCGATGGCGCCGATGGTCACCAGCCTCGCGGCGGGCTGGCCCCCGCTGCGGCGCGCGCCGAGTTCGTCGTGCAGCCGGATCAGCTCCTGCGCGCGCGCCAGCGTCTGCTGCCCCATCGCATTGAGCCGGGCCGAGCGGCCACTGCGGTCGAACAGCGCGAAGCCGAGCTCGGCCTCGAGCCGCTGCATCTGCGCGCTGACAGCCGCCTGCGTCAGCCCGATGGCCTGGCCCGCTGCGGCGAAGGTGCCCTCGCGCGCCACCGCCACCAGCGTCTTCAGCTCGCGGATCATGCCGCGCGGCGCCGCGCGCTACTTGGCGAACAGCTTGCCGATGTCGGCAAAGGCCTTGACCTCGATCGCGTTGCCCGAGGGGTCGAGGAAGAACATCGTCGCCTGCTCGCCCGGCTCGCCCTTGAAGCGGATGTAGGGCTCGATCACGAATGCGGTGCCGCGGTCCTTCAGGCGCTGCGCCAGCGCTTCCCATTCGGCCATCGGCAGCACGATGCCGAAGTGCCGCACCGGCACGCCGTGGCCGTCGACCGCATTGCGCTGCGACGGGCCGGTCTCGCCCGGCGCCAGGTGCGCCACGATCTGGTGGCCGTAGAAGTTGAAGTCCACCCATTCCGGCGAGCTGCGCCCTTCGGGGCAGCCCAGCAATTCGCCGTAGAAGGCGCGGGCCTGGGCCAGGTCGTGCACCGGGAACGCGAGGTGGAAGGGCGACAGCAGGTCGGGATTGCGGGTCGGGGCGTGCATGGCGGTGGTGGGATGGATGTCGCGATGGCGCATCGTAGCGGCCGGCCAGCATGATGAAAATCAATTTGTCATTGCATCAATCATCAGGACATTTTGTGGATCGGTGTATTGGGATGACCCTAGCATGCGGGGCATGAATCCGCATTTCCAACCCGTCGCGCTGTCGCATGCCAGCCGGCTGATCAACCACGGCCCCACCGTGCTGGTGACCAGCGCGCACCAGGGGCGCCGCAACGTGATGGCGGCCGCCTGGTCGATGCCGGTGGAGTTCACGCCGCCGCGCATCGCCATCGTCATCGACAAGCACACCTTCACCCGCGAGCTGGTCAGCGCCAGCGGCGGCTTCGCGGTCTGCATTCCCGGCGCCGGCCTGGTCGACCTGACCTATGCGGTGGGCAACTGCAGCGGCCGCGAAGTCGACAAGTTCGAGCGCTTCGGCCTGGCCTCTCGCCCGGGCCCGGCGCTCGGCATGCCGCTGCTCGAGGAAGGCTGCGTCGCCTGGCTCGAATGCCGGCTGCTGCCCGAGGCGCACACCGAGCAGGCCTACGACACCAGCTTCGGCGAAGTGCTGGCCGCGGCGGCCGACGTGCGCGTGTTCGCCAACGGCCGCTGGTCCTTCCGCGACGACAATCCCCAGCTGCACACCCTGCATCACCTGGGCGCCGGCCACTTCGTGCAAAGCAGTCACACGCTGCGGGCGCGCCCTCTTCCGCCATGAACTACACCACGCTGGTCACCGCAGAGGAAGACGAAGCCGTTCGCCAGGCGCTGATGGCGCCCTTGCGGGCCTACAACGAAGGCCAGGTCGGGCCCAGCAGCTACCGGCCGCTGATCGTGCAACTGCGCGACGACGCCGGCGCGGTCGCCGGCGGCGTCTGGGGCCATACCGCGCTCGGCTGGCTGTTCGTCCAGTTCCTGGTGGTGCCGCAGGCCGCGCGTGGCAGCGGCCTGGGCTCGCGCCTGATGCAGTTGGCCGAGCAGGAGGCCATCGCCCGCGGCTGCCGCGGCGCGTGGCTCGACACCTTCAGCTTCCAGGCCAAGGGCTTCTACGAAAAGCTCGGCTACCGGCCCTTCGGCGAACTGCCGGACTACCCACCGCCGCATGCGCGGCACTTCCTCTACAAGCACCTGCCACCTCAGGACGCGACGAGCCCCTCCCGATGAGCACCTCCGCCGATTTCGAACTGCTGCCCCGCGACCTCGCGCCCTACCGCCGGGGCAACACCGGCATCGACTACGTGCACCGCTTCGAATCGGGTCGTCCGGGTCCGCATGTGCTGGTCAACGCGCTGACCCATGGCAACGAGTTCTGCGGCATGGTCGCGGCCACGCACCTGCTGGACACCGATGTGCGGCCGCGGATCGGCACGCTGACCGTCAGCTTCGCCAATGTCGCGGCCTACGAGTCCTTCAATCCCGCCCAGCCGCTGGAAAGCCGCCAGCTGGTGCACAACCTCAACCGCATCTGGTCGCCAGCCTGGCTCGATGGCGACGAAGACAGCCCCGAGCTTGCCCGTGCCCGCACGCTGCGGCCGGTGGTTGCCGCGGCCGACCACATCCTCGACATCCATTCCACCAGCACCGATGTGCAGCCGTTCTGGGTCTACCCGCAGTTCGCGCGCAATGCGGCCACGGCGCTGGCCATCGGCCGGCCGGCGGTGCACCTGGTGATGCCGCAGGGCCTGGGCTCGGGCACGCCCCTCATCCAGCATGGCCGGCATGGCGAGGCCGACGGCACGGGTGTCGCCCTGGTGGCCGAATGCGGCGGCCACTTCCGCCGCGCCAGCGGCGAGCTGGCCACCGAAGTGGCGCTGGATTTCCTGGCGCACTTCGGGCTGATCGAGCGCGCGCCGCTGGCGCCCAAGCCGGCGCAGCAGCGCTTCGAGCTGCTGCAGACCTGGGTGGTCAAGACGCCCGAGTTCCGCTTCGCCCGGCCGCTGGTCGGCTTCGAGACCTTTGCCCACGGCGAGCTGATCGCCACCGACGGCGCCGAGGAAGTGCGCGCGCTGTGCGAAGGCTGCACGGTGCTGATGCCCACCCGCCGGCCCATCGTCGGCCGCGAGGGGGTGTACCTGGCGCGGCCGATCGATTGACCTAGCGCTCGACATACACGGCCAGGCCGAGGCCTTGCTCGAGTGCGGCCGAGCGGCGCGACCGGCCACCGCCCCCAAAGCATCAGGCAGCAGGACCTGCCGCCTGCACGATGGGCATTGCAGTGGGCGAAAGAGCGGCTCTATACTTATCCATATGGCTAAGCAAATGCGCTTCCGCCGATGAGCCCGGCCGCCAGCACGCGGGCCACTCGCCTGTCGGATGTGTTCTACGCCCTGGCCGACCCCACGCGGCGGCAGATCGTGCAGGCCCTGGGCCGCGGGCCGGAAACGGTGTCGGCGCTGGCCGCGCCGTTCGAGATGGCCCTGCCCTCGTTCATGAAGCACCTGTCGGTGCTGGAGCGCAGCGGCGTGATCCGTTCGGCCAAGGCCGGCCGGGTACGCACCTGCGAACTCGTCCCCAAGGCCCTGACACCCGCCGAGCACTGGTTCGACGAGCAGCGCGCACTCTGGGAATCCCGCAGCGACCGCATGGCCACCTTCGTCGAAGCCCTGCACCGAGAGGAGTCGAAAGATGTCAACGCCCCAAGCCCCCGAAGCCGGCGCCGCCGCTGAAGACCTGCGCATCACCCGCGTGCTGCGCGCACCGCGCGCCACGCTGTGGCGGGCCTGGACCGATCCCGCGCTGTTGAAGCAATGGTGGTGCCCGCGCCCCTGGACCACCGAGGTGCGCGCCTTCGAACTGCGCCCGGGCGGCAGCTTCCACACCTTCATGAGCGGACCCGACGGCGGCACCAGCGACAACCCCGGCTGCTTCCTCGAGGTCGTGCCGCAGCAACGCCTGGCCTTCACCTCGATGCTGACCGGCGGCTGGCGCCCAGCCAAGCCGTGGATGCCGTTCACGGCGATCATCACGATGGCGGACGACACTGGCGGCACCCGCTACGAGGCGCAGGTGATGCACCCGGATCCCGCCATCGCCCGGCAGCACCAGGAGATGGGCTTCTTCGACGGCTGGAACACGGCGATCACGCAGCTCGACGACCTGGCGCAGCAGCTGCGCTGAAGCGCGCGGGTCGCGTCGGCGACACCTCGCCCCTTTGAAAACCCGAACCCTGGGCGCAGCGGCTGCATCGCATACTGGGGCCCACCCGCAGCCCGCCCCGCGCCCGATGAAGCCCACCATCGTCTTCGAGCAGCAGACCATCGCGCCTGACGCGTTCTTCGACCGTTATCAGCGTTCGGCGGCGGCGCTGCAGGCGCTTGGCGTCGGCGAAGGCGACGTGGTGGCGCTGATGCTGCATAACACGCCGCTGAATCTGGAGCTGATGCTGGCCGCGCGCTGGCTGGGCGCGGCCTGGTGCCCGGTGAACTGGCACTTCAAGAGCGAGGAGCTGCGCCACATCCTGGTCGACAGCGGCGCCCGGCTGTTCATCGCCGAGGCCGAGTTGCTGCAGGCACTGGGCGACGTGGCCCCGTCCGGCATGCCGGTGTTCGACCCCGCCGGCTGGGCCGCGCGACGCGATGCGACGCCGCCGCTGGACCAGCCGGCGCGCGCGCCGCGCGGGGCGATGCTGTACACCTCCGGCACCACCGGCCGGCCCAAGGGCATCAAGCGCGCGCCGTCCACGCCGGCGCAGGTGGCCACCGCGCTGGCGCGCTCGGCACTGGCCTACGGGCTGGAGCCCGGCATGCGCGCGCTGCTGAGCGCGCCGATGTACCACAGCGCCCCGAACGCCTACGCACTGGGCGTGGCGCAGCAAGGCGGCACGCTGTTCCTCGAATCTCGCTTCGACGCCGAAGCCACGTTGCGGCTGATCGAGCAGCACCGCATCACCCACGCCTACCTGGTGCCGACGATGTACGTGCGGCTGCTGCGGCTGCCGGCCGAGGTACGCGAACGCTACGACCTGTCAAGCATGCGCTTCGTCGGTTCCACCGGCTCGCCCTGCCCGCCCGATGTCAAGCGCGCGATGATTGCGTGGTGGGGCCCGGTGATCCACGAGGCCTATGGCTCCAGCGAACTCGGCTACATGAGCTTCCTGAACTCCGAGGAAGCCTTGCGCAAGCCCGGCTCGGCCGGCCGCCCGATCGACGGCGTGGACATGCGCATCCTGGATGACGAGGGCCGCACGCTGCCGCCCGGCCAGGCCGGACTGATCTACGTGAGGCCCTCGAACGCCGCCGCCTTCACCTACCAGGGCAACGAGGCAGCGCGCCAGGCGATGGAGCGCGAGGGCTTCCTGACCATGGGCGACGTGGGCTACCTGGACGAGGACGGCTACCTGTTCATCGTCGACCGCTCGGCCGACATGGTGATCTCCGGCGGCGTCAACATCTACCCGGCCGAGATCGAGGCCAGCCTGCAGGCGATGCCCGGGGTGGCCGACTGCGCGGTGTTCGGCATTCCGGACCCCGAGTTCGGCGAATCACTGGCGGCCGCGGTGCAGCCCAGCGCCGACGAGGCCGGCGCCGCGCTGACGCCCGACAGCGTGCGTGCCTGGCTGCAGCCGCGCCTGGCGAACTACAAGCTGCCGCGCATCGTGACCCTGCACGACGCGCTGCCGCGTGAAGACACCGGCAAGATCTTCAAGCGCAAGCTGCGCGAGCCCTACTGGGCAGGGCAGGCTCGACGCATCTGAACTCTCAGGCCTTGCGCGCGGGGGCGATGCGGCCCAGCAGCGTGCGCGCCTGCAGTTCGGCCTCGGCCGCGGCTTCGAGCGGCGAGCGCACCAGCCCGGCCTGCTCATAGTTCAGGTTCTCGTACAGCTGTGCCATCGCCGGGAACACCGCCAGCAGCCGGCTCAGGTGCTCGTCCGCCGGCACGGCGCGCAACTCGGCCGACAGGCGCCGCACCACGCTGCGGTACTGATCGGCCGCGACCTGACCGGCACGGTCCAGTTGTTCGAACAGCTGCGCCAGCAGCACCAGAATTTCCAGGCGCTGCGGCACTTCGATCCGTTGGGTTGCTTGCATCCGCTCCGCCCCGGCTTCCCAGGGCTCCGAAAACGCTTCGATGCCAGGGATCTGGGGCCGCTGCCGGCCATTGCAAGAGCCGGCGCGCCAAGCTGTCAGGGCCTTAACCAAATGGCCTGACCCTGCGCCGTGGCCGGGGCCGGCGCCGGCGTCTGCAGGTAGTACGGGTCGGGAATCGCGCGGCCGAAGCTCTGCGCGCTGACCTTGCCGCTTTGCCACACCTGCACCAGGGTGTAGCCGAAGTAGCCATGGTCCTTGTCCCACTTCCCTTCCGGCGGGCTGCCGCCGTTGCCGGCAATGATCTGCGGCACGCTGCCGCTGCCGAAGGTGCTGCCCAGGTTCGGCTGGTAGTTCCACTCGTGGGCGTGGGCCGCCAGGTAGGCCCGCACCTTGGTGGCCTCGGTGGGGTGCTTGGGGTCCGGCGTGTTCAGCAGGCCGTACACCGTGCCGCCCTGGCTCTGGCGGATGTTCGACTGGCCGCTGTCGGGTGTCTTGCCGGGCACGACCAGCGGCTTGTGGCCCATCACGAAGATGTGGTCGACCTTCTTGTCCTGCTGCGCGGCGGCCAGCTTGCCGGCCAGCCAGTTCGCCGGCACGTCACCGGCCGTCGTGGCGTCGATCATCGTGTCGGTGTTCAGCACCACGAACAGCACGCCATGCTGCCCGAAGGTGTAGGACAGCCGCTGCTCGTCGTCGGCCAGCGCATCGGCACCGCCCTTCTTGGGCCCGTCCTTGCCGGCGATGAAGGGCTTCATCGCCTGCTGCCAGTAGGCATAGGCCGGCGGGTTCGGCACTTCGTTGTCATCGTCATCGGTGCCCGACATCAGCAGTTCGTGGTTGCCGGTGAAGGCGACCAGCTGGGTCTTGTGCTTCAGCTGGCCCTTCACCAGCTTCGTCCAGTCGGCCAGCTGCTGCTTCAGCACCTTGGTGCCGCTTTTCTTGGCCTTGACCACGTCGCCGGCCAGGATCAGCAGATCCGGCGGCGGGCTGGTGTTGTTGAGGTCCTGGATCGTCTGCAGCAGCTGCCCGACATTGGCCGAGCTGGCCGAGCCGGTGGCCTTGACGCCGGCCTTGTCGAGCCTGTTGCAGCCGACGAAGGCGAACGAGAACACGACCTTGTCCGCATCGGCGGCGCCGGCTGGCGACATCGACAGCGCCGCGGCCAATGCCAGGGCGATCGTCGTCGCACGCATCGAGAACTTCATGGCACGGTCCCTCGCGGCTGCTGGAGGCTGCGAAGTATCTGGCGCTTGGGGCTGCAGCGTCTGCCGCCAGTGGCTTTTTACGCCGCGTCGAACGGCGAGGCCGGCCGCAGGGCGACCATCAACGTACGCGGCCGGGCAGCCGACAGCGGCGTGCCGTCGAAGCCGCCGTAGGCCTGCTGCACCACGAAGCCCTGCGCCGCCAGCAGCGCGCGCAGCTCGGTGAAGGCATACAGCCGCACCGAGAACGCCGTGTCGCGCCGATGCGCGCCACGCAGGCAGGTGCGGCGATCCAGCATGCGGCCGTTGGCCAGGTCGAACTGGAAGCGGTCGATCATCAGGTCGCCGTTGTCGCGCTCCACCACCTGCACCGGTGGGCTGCGCAGCATGTGCTCGCGGTTGCGCACGTCCAGCAGCAGCCGGCCACCGGGCCGCAGCGCGGCCAGCGTGTGCGCGAGGATGCGGCCATGGTCCTCGTCGTCATGGAAGCCGAAGGCGTCGAACAGGCAGATCGCCGCGTCGAAAGCCTGGGGGGACTGGAACGCACGCATGTCGCCCAGCACGAACTCGCAGCCCAGGCCCTCGCGCGCGGCCTCGGCCTGCGCATGCTCGATGAAACCGGGCACCAGGTCGATGCCCACCATCCGGTGGCCGCGGCGCGCCAGCTCGAGGCTGTGGCGGCCATGCCCGCAGCCCAGGTCCAGCACGCGGCTGCCCGGCGCCAGGCCCAGCGCCTGCTCGATGAAGGCGCACTGCGCCGGCGTGTCTTCCTCGGCCAGCGTGGGCGCCATGAAGTACAGGTACTCCTCGGCGTCGAACAGGGCGGCGATGTCGAAGCGGTGGCTGTCGGCGGCATGCATGCGCCGACGATAGCCGAGTGTTCAGGGCAGGTGCAACACCAGCGCGGCCGGAAGCCGGCGGATGCGCAGCTCGCGCCCGGCCCACACCGCAGGCCGGCCGTCGATGGTCGCGGCCGGCAGCGCCGCGTCGCCGGGCCATGGCAGCACCAGGCCTCCCGGCGGCAGGCGCAGGCCGCTGTCGGCAAGGTCGAGCCGCACCTCGCCGGCCGCGCTTTTCAGGCGATAGCTCAGCGGACCGTACGGCGTCGCCAGCCGGTCCACCGCCACGCCCTCGTCCCGCCACCCGGCCGGCACGCCGGCAGCGATCACCAGCGACTGGTCCGATTCGCGCTCGTAGGCCAGCAGGTCCAGCACCGCGCGGATGAAGTCCGACGAGATCCAGGCATGCGGCATGTCGCCGATGAAGCGCGGTTCGCGTGCCTCGCGGCCCACCACCTCGGCCCACTGGTTCCAGGCCGCCGGCCGGCGGTCGGCCATGAAGAAGTCCAGCGCCTCGTGCGCGCGCTCGGGCCAGCCCAGGCGCAGCAGCGCGCCCACGTTGCGCAGCTCGTAGGGCGTGTAGTCGGTCCAGGGCTTGCGGCCGTCGCGACGTTCGGTGAAGCCCTGCCAGTAGCGCTCGAAGGTACCGCGCAGCAAGGCCTGCGGCAACAGCGCCTGCTCGCCGCCCGGTGCGAGCGCAATCGTCGTCGAGGTGGCGTCGAAGTCGCCCAGTTCGGCCGCGCCCGGGATGAAGCCGATGCCGTGCAGCGCGGCCGAGGCCTCGATCGAGGCGAGCAGGTCGTGCCGGAACTCGTCGCGCGACGCCGCGATGCGCCGCGCGGCCGCTTCGTCGCCCAGCGCCTGCGCCAGCAGCACCGCATCCTTGTAGCCACGCAAGGCCCAGAAGTCGTCCCAGTACGAGTGCATCGGCTTGGCCGAATAGCCTTCGTGGCTGATCGAGGCCGGCATCAGCCCGAAGTTCACGCGCTGCGCGCCGGACTGGTTGGCCGGCCCGCGTTCGCCGGCGCGCAGCGTGTCCATGTGGCGCACCGCGGCGTCGACATGCGGCCACAGCGCGCGCAGCTGCTGCAGGTCACCGCCATGGCGGTACAGCTCGGCGATCGCAAACACCAGCTGGCCATGGCTGTCGTGCTCGGCCACCGGATCGGCGCCGCGGCGGTCGACGCAGCACGGTACCTTGCCGCTGGCGAACTGGTGCGGCGCGAACCACTGCACGAAGTCGCGCGCCGCGGCGGTCTCGCCCAGGCGCAGCAGGCCCTCGGCCATCATCGCGCCGTCGCGAACCCAGCTGCGTGCATACGAGCGCGTGCCGGGCTGCAGCGCCGCGCCTTCGCGCGAGATCAGCACCTGGGCCAGCGCGCTGCGCAGCGTGTCATGCAGCGGCTGGGCCGCGGCGGGCAGCTGCAGCGTCACCCGGTTCAGGCGCTGGCGCCAGGCCTCGGCCACGGCTTGCTGCTGCCGCTCTGACCAGGCGTTATCGGCACCAGCCGGCAAGCCGGCGAACGGCCCGCTCAGCGGTGCCAGCCAGGCGATCTCGCGGCTCTCGCCGGGCGCCAGGTCCAGTTCGTAGCGCAGCGCCGCGCTGGCCATGCCGAAGTCGTCCTGCAGGTCCAGCGCCTGCGCGGCGCGCGGCGCGCCCAGGCGCTCGATGATCGAGCCGGCATCGAAGCTGCTGCCGATGGCATCGCTCGGCGCCTGCAGCGGCCACAGCCGCGGCCGGCCCTCGACCTGCAGCACCGGGCCGGGCATCGCGATGTGGTGCACCGGCGCATCGCCGCCCGGCTGGTTGAGGAACTGCGTCGGCGGGTTCACCTGCCAGGGCCGCAGCACCAGCGCCAGCGTCAGGCGCTGGCGGGCTGCGGTCGGGTTGCCGACGCGGTAGCGCAGCAGCAGCTGCGACTGTTCGCGGCTGCCGAGCGCCACCGCGGTGATGTCCAGCGTGGCCCGGCGGTGGCGCCAGTGCACGCTGGGGATCGGCAGGTAGCCCTCGGCCAGCGACTGGCTGACCACCGCATCGGCCCAGCTCATCACGCCATCGGCGCCGACCAGGAAGGGCTCGACCGAGAAGCCGCCGCGCTGCAACTCGACCGCACCGTCCTCGGACAACAGCGCGCTGTGCGCCGCGCCGCCGTCGACCCCGACCACGGTCCAGTAGGGCTGCTCGCCGCGGAAAGCGCGCGGGTAGTGGCCGCGCGGCGCCTCGCGCGCCTCGGCCTGCAGCAGGCTGTTGCGGCTGGCCCCCCAGGCCAGGTCCTTCAGCTCGACCTCGGCCAGCGCGTACTGCGGGCCGGCACCGCGCTGCAGGCTCAGTCGCACGAAGCGCGCTTCGGTGTCGCTCAGCAGCAGCGGCTGCACGCGTCGCTGGCCGTCGACGACCCGCCGCACGGTCTGCCAGCGGCGGGCGTCGTAGGACACCTGCACGTCGTAGCGCGTGGCCTGTGCACAGTCGGTCCAGTGCAGCACCAGGCCACCGAACTCGCGCGGCCGGCCGAAGTCGATCTGCAGCCATTGCGGCCGGCGCGCATCCGCAAGCCACGCACTGCCCGGGTCGCCATCCATCGCCAGCGCCGCGCCCTGCTTCGCCCCGGCAGACGACGAGGCGATGAGCCGCGGCGATGGCAACGGCGCCTCCGCGTCAGGCAGCGTGTGCAGCGCCAGCGCATCGATGCACACGCGCCCCCGACCGCCGCCCTGCCCGCTGGCCACCACCAGCTCGATCGTGGCGCTCCGGCGCAGGGTCTTGTCGGTGGCCGGCCCCCAGGCGAACTCGATCTGGCGCTGGCGGATCTTCAACGGCTGCCACGCGGCCGGCGGCGTGAAGTCCGGCCGCTGGTACCACCAGACGTTGTCGCCGCTGGCGTCCACCAGCTTCAGCTGGAACTGGTTCGAAGCGCCTTCGCCGCGCACCCGCAGCGTGAAGGCATAGCGCGCCGGCAGCTGCAACGCCAGCGCGCGCCGCGCCACCGCGTAGCCCGAGACGCCGTTGAAGTCGTAGTGCAGGCACAAGGCCTGGCCCTCGGCACCCGCTGCGCCCTCGATGCGGGCCAGGACCTGCTCGCTGGCGCTGGCGGCCCAGGGCCGGAGGTCCTCGAAGCCGTCGAGCAGCCGCGAGCCGGGCACCGCCGCGGCGGCCTGCAGCGCAGCACCGGCCCACGCGGCACCGATGGCCGCGTACTTCACGATCCATGACCTCATCCCTTGACGCTCCCGACCATCAGGCCCTGGATGTAGTGGCGCTGCAGCGCGAGGAACAGCGCCAGCACCGGCAGCACGGTCACCACCGAGCCGGCCATCATCAATTCGTTGTCCTGCACCCGCTCGCGCGACAGTGCGGCCAGCGCCACCGGCAGCGTGTGGCGCTCGCCGTCGGTCAGCACGATCAGCGGCCACATGAAGTCGTTCCAGCTGCCGAGGAAGGTGAAGATCGCCAGCGTCACGATGATGGGCCTGAGCAGCGGCACGACCACGCTGACGAAGATGCGCCACTCGCTGGCGCCGTCGATGCGCGCGGCTTCGAGCAGGTCGTCCGGCAGGTTCATCGCGTACTGCCGCACCAGGAAGATGCCGAACACGCCGGCCAGCCCCGGCACCAGCACGCCGCCGTAGGTGTTGACCAGGCCCATCGTCTTCAGCAGCAGGAACAGCGGCATCATCGCCACCTGCGCCGGGATCACCAGCGTCGTCAGCAGCGCGGCGAACACGCGCTCGCGGCCGCGGAAGCGCAGCTTCGCGAAGGCATAGCCGGCGGTCACGTTGAACAGGCCCGACAGCAAGGTCAGCGCCACGGCCAGGCCCAGGCTGTTGGCGAAGTAGCGGCCCATGCCTGCGCGCGCGAACAGCGTGTGGAAGTTGGCCAGCGTCGGCTGCGCCGGCAGCAGCGGCGGCGGCTGCGTGCTGGCTTCGCCCGGCTGCATCAGCGAGACCGACAGCATCCACAGCAGCGGCGCCAGCGTGGACAGCGCGATGAAGGCCAGCGCGGCGTTGACGGCCAACGCGGCCCAGGGCTCGCTGGAGCGGTGCGAATGCAGCGAAGGGCTCATGCCATCGCCCCGCCGCGCCGCGCCCCGCGCAGCAGCAGCTGCGTGCAGGCGGCCATCAGCACGAACAGCACGAAGGCCACGGCCGAGGCCGAGCCCAGGTTCCACCACTTGAAGCCCTCTTCGTACATCAGGTACAGCACGCTAACGGTCGATTGCAGCGGCCCGCCCTGCGTCATCACATACGGTTCGGCAAACAGCTGGAAGTAGCCGGCCATCGTCAGCACGCCAACCATCAGCAGCGTGGGGCCCAGCAGCGGCAGCGTGATGTGCCGCAGCTGGGCGAAGGGGCCGGCGCCGTCGATGCGCGAGGCCTCGTACAGGTCTTCCGGAATCGCCTGCAGCGCGGCCAGCAGGATGATCATGTTGTAGCCGAAGTTCTTCCACACCGCGAAGAGGATGATGGTGGGCATCGACCAGGCCGGGTCGCCCAGCCAGTCCGGCCCGGTGATGCCCACCGCACCCAGCGCGGCATTCACCAACCCGTAGCGGTCGTGGAACAGGTAGCGCCAGATCACCGCCACCGCGACCACCGTGGTGACCACCGGCGCGAACAGCGCGGTGCGGACCAGCGGCTTGAAGCGCGCGAGGCGCGAGTGCAGCAGCAGCGCACAGGCCAGCGACACGCCGATCGACAGCGGCACGCCGACGACGACGAAATACACGGTGTTGGCCAGCGCCTTCCAGAACAGCGGCAGCTGCAGCACGTGCAGGTAGTTCGCCAGGCCGACGAAGCGCAGGTTGTGCCAGTCGGCCAGGGCATAGAGGTCGAAGTCGGTCAGGCTCAAGGCCAGGCCGGCAAGCACCGGTCCGATGAAGAACAGCGCGATCACCGCCAGCGCCGGCGCGACGAAGGTCCATGCGGCGAGTTCGCGCTTCATCGCACGGCCTGCGCACGCAGCGCCACGCGGTCGAGCATCCAGCGGCGCTTCTCGAGAAACGCGTCGACGCGCGCATCGATCTCGCGGCCGACCTCCAGGCCCGCGGTGCCGCGCGCCACGCCGCGGGCGGCCACATGCTGCATCTCGTTGGCGATGCGCTCCCATTCGGGCACGGCCGGTGCCGGCTTGGCCCGCTCCAGCTGCTCGCGGAAGGCGCGGGCATGCACGTCGTCGCGCAGCTCCGGTGCGGCCCAGCTGCTGCGGCGCGGCGGAAGATCACCGGTGAGCGCGCGAAAGCGTTGCTGCTGCGCCGGCTGCGAGAGGTACTCGATCAGCTGCCAGGCCGCCTGCTGCCGCGGCGAGTGGCGAAACAGCACCAGGCTCGAACCGCCGGCGGTCGACGCGCCCGGCCCCTCCGGCCCCGGCAGCGGCGCGGTCATCCAGGCCGATTGCTGCGCGGCCGGCAAGCGGATCTTGAACTCCTGGATGTTCCACGGGCCGGAGATGTAGAACACGAAGGTGCCGCGGCCGATCTCCTGCCAGACATTGCCGATCTGCATCTCGCTGGCCAACGGCGCCCAGCCCTGGCCGAACATCTCGGCATAGAAGCCGAACGCGCGCTGGAAGCCCGCGCCGCTGAAGTTGCCGCGGCGGCCACCGTCGCGCAGCAGTTCGTCGGGCTGCTGCAGCGCCAGCGCGAGCAAGGGCTCGAACTCGTTGAGCGGCAGCACGATGGCGCGACGGCCCGGAGCACTCGCGGCAATCGCGCGCATCATCGTGCGCCACTCGGCCCAGTCGCGCGGCGCATGGTCGAAGCCCAGCGCGGCCAGCAGGTCGCGGCGGTAGAACAGCAGCCGCGTGTCGACATACCAGGGCACGCCGTAGCTGCGGCCCTCGACCACATTGGTCTGCCAGATGCCGCTGAAATAGTCGTCGCGTTGCACCACCGCCGAGGCCTGCAGCCGATCGTCCAGCGGCTGCAGCGCGTTCAGTGCCACGAACTCGGGCACCCAGGTGTTGCCCAGCTGCGCCAGGTCCGGCAGCGCTTCGCCGGCAAAGGCCGTCAGCAGCTTTTCGTGCGCCGAGGTCCAGGGCAACTGCTGCACCTGGACGCGCAGGCCCGGGTGCGCGCGCTCGAACTCGGGCATCAGCTGCGCGAGCACCTCACCTTCGCGCCCCATGGCCCACATGCGCAGCGTCTGCCCATCGCCGCTGCCGCCGCGGCCGCAGCCCGCGAGCGCGCCCAGCGCGGCAGCGCCGCACAGCGAGCGCCGGCGCAGCGGTGCACCGGTCATGCCAGCCAGCCGCCCTGGAATCCGGCGCGTTGCAGGCCGCGCTTCAGGTGCGGGTTCTTGCGCATCGTCTGCCACACCAATCGGTTGCGATGGTTGGCGATCATCGCCAGGATCGGCCCCTGGTCAATGCCGAGGTAATCCGTATCCACCCAGCCGAAGCCGGGCAGCACGCGGCCGTTGGTGAGTTTCTGGCCCTGCGCGACGAAGCTGGTGTTGAAGGCGTCGAGGAAGCCGTAGCGGCCATAGATCGTGTCGCCGAAGCGCGTGCGCAGCTCGCGCAAGGCCGGCAGCACCACCTCGGGCGCGAAGGGCAGCGAGCCGAGCGCCGCGGTGGGTGCCAGCGTGCCGTCGTCGTTGATGTCCACGAGGCCGGCGCCGCGCGCGCTGTAGTCGCGGAACTGCTGCAGCCGGCCCCGGTAGTCGGGCACGCGCAGCATGCCGGGCCCGTCGCAGGCCGTCAGGCCCCAGACGTTCTCGCCGTAGTCCTTCCAGCCGCCGGGGTTGGCGATCGCATAGGCGCGCTGGGCCAGCGTCGCGCGGCGGCTGTTCTCGAAGTAGTCGAGCCCACGCTCGCGCATGTAGGCATCGGCAATGCCCTGGAAGTCGACCCACACATGCGAATACTGGTGCCAGAACAGCGGCCCGCCGCTCAGGTGCTCGTAGCCCATGAAGCGGCCCCAGCTGCGGTGGTAGGTGCGGGTGAATCCGGTCCAGGTGTCCGCATCGGCCGGGAAGGTGGGCGAAGCCATCGCCAGCAGCATCAGCAGCATGGCCTCGTCGTAGCCGGTGTAGTCGATGAAGCGGCCGAAGCCCTGCTCGGGCGCCCAGCCCATCGAGATCAGCCCCGGGCGCTGCTGGGCCCAGCGCCAGTCCACCCGCAGGTAGATGCGCTCCACGCGCTGGCGCAGCTCGGCCTCGGCCGCATCGTCGCGGTCGAAGTACGACTGCGCGCACAACAGGCCCGCCACCAGCAGCGAGGTGTCGATGGTCGAGAGCTCGACCGCCGCGTCGAAGCGCGTGCCGCGCTCCATGTGCAGGAAGTGGTAGAAGAGGCCGCGGTGGCCCGCCGTGCCGCTGGCCTGCGGGCCCTGCGGCGCCTCGTCGAAGAAGCGCGCGGTGGCCAGGCAGCGTTGCAGCGCCGCGGACCGGCTGACGTAGCCGCGGTCGACGCCGATCACATACGCCGTTAGCGCGAACCCCACCGAGGCGACGCTGGCCATCGGCGCGGTGCCGGGCCAGCGGTCCGGACTCAGGCCGTTGGCGGGATTGGTGGTCTCCCAGAAGTAGCGGAAGCTGCGCAGCGACAGGTCGTCCAGCAGGGCCTGGTCGCTGCCGAGGTTCGCGCCACCGGGCTGCGGCGTCGTCTGCTGAGCGACCGCGGCGCCCTGGCCGACTTCGGCGCCGCTGCAGCCGACGAGCGCGGTGCCCGCCAGCAGCGCCAGCAGTTCGCGGCGCCGGAGTCCGCTGCCGATCACCACGCGAACGCGAGGCCCAGCTTGTAGGTGCGCATCGGCGCGCCGCGGCTGTTCGGCGTGCCGAGGTTGGCGTTGTCGCCGCCCAGGTAGTTCTGCGGGTTGCCCGGGCCACCGCCCCAATCGTCATAGCCGCCATAGGTGATGGTGTTGAACAGGTTCAGCACGTCGAAGCGGATCGTCAGCTTGCCGATCGGCAGCGTGAAGCCCTTGGCCAGGCTCAGGTCGAACTGGGTCAGGTCGTCCTTGTCGCCGACGCGATAGACGCAGGACGACCAGCCGGCCGAGCAATCGGTGATCTGGCGGATGCGGCCGGCGGCATAGGTCAGCTTGCCGGACAGCGACACGCCCCAGGGCAGCAGCTTGTCGGTGAGGCCGGTGGCCACCAGGCGGTGCTTGTCGACGTCGAGCGAAGGATGCCAGCCGCTCTGGCCGGGCTTGCCGTAGGTCCAGTTGAAGATGTCGTTGGTCCAGCTGCGGTGGGTCGTCTTCCCGTCGCTGTAGGCATAGGCCACCGACGCCGACCAACCCGAATCGCTGGTGTACGGCTTCTCGGCCTTCAACGACACCACGTCGGTCTTGGCCCGCGTGACGAAGTCGCCCAGCACCAGCGATCCATAGCCGGCCGGCCCGCCCCACAGCGGATCGATCGAGCTCTGGTTGCCGTAACCGCCGTTCGGATCGCGGTTGCCGTGGAACCAGTTGAACTGGTTCTTCGCGTCGCTGCGGGTGAAGGCCACCTCGGTGTTCCACATGCCCACCGCCTGGCGCAGGCCGATCGAGAACTGGTCGGTGAACGGCATCTTGTGGTCGTTCTTGATCAGCCAGATCTCGCCGCCGGGCTGCGCGTTCTTCTGCATCTCGTCGAGCGCGTGATTGGCCATCGCGCGGTCATACGCGCGGCCCAGGCCGCCGAAGATGACGGAAGCGCGATCGCCGTTCAGGTCGTAGCTGAAGCCCACGCGCGGTTGCCAGGCCCCGGTGAAGGCCTTGCGGCTGCGGCCATTGGCGATGTACTGCTCGATGTCGATGCCGCCCTTGGCGAGCGACTGCGCATAGGTCTGGCCCGGCGCCGGCTTGATGCCCGAGCGCTCGACATCCAGCCCGCGCAGCGCGGCCACGCGGTCGGCGGGTGTGGCGTAGTCGTCGTTCAGGGCGTTGGTCTCGTAGTCCCAGCGCAGGCCCAGGTTCAGCTCGAGTTGCTTGTTGAGCTTCCAGTCGTCCTGGAAGTACAGGCCGAGCTGCTGGTTCTTGAAGCTCACGCCCGCCGGTGCAACTGCCAGGTCGATCTGGCATTGGTCGGTCTTGGTGACCCGGCCACGGGTGGTCTCGGGCGACGTGCCCAGGCAGTTGCCATTGCTGCTGTTGTAGTACGGCTGTCCGGTGGTCTTGTCGATGATGGTGCGAACCGAGTCGACGCCGCGGAACGTGCCGGAGAGGTCGAACTTCAGGTCCTTGACCTTGACGCCGCCCTTCATCGTGTGGCCGGCCATGCCGGTGAAGCTCAGGTCCTCCGAAACGAACACGCCGGATTGCTTGCGCCGTTGCATGTTCGGCGAACCCCCATCCAGCAGCACGTCGAGCACGTTGCTCATGTTGGTCGTCGGCGAAGCCAGGTAGCGGATCAGCGGCGTGTCGGCGGCCGAATGCGGGTTCCAGGTGTAGTCCTCGTAGCCCAGGCGCGCTTCGCTGAGGAAGTCACCGCGGCTCCACTCATGCTTCAGCGTCACGCGGTTCTCGGTGTTCGCACGGTCGAGTTCGTTGCCCGGCAGGCTGATCAGCTTGTCTTCCGGGATGTGGTCCGACTCGTCGCGGTAGCGCGCCGAGAGTTCGAGTTTCTGGTCGGCATCGATCTGCGCATCCAGCTTGGCCAGCAGCAGGCTTTCCTTGAAGCTCGACTTGGTCGCGCCCTGGCGCGCCAGCAGGCCCGGCACGATGCCGGCATTGGCCGGAACCAGGTCGACATGCTGGGCCACCACCTGCCGCGGCTCCTCGATGTTCTTGCCGTCGTAGGCGACGAAGAAGTGCAGCACGTCCTGCTTGATCGGCCCGCCGAGCGTGAAGCCGTACTGGTCCTGGCGGGTGTTGGGCCGCTTGATGCCGGCAGCCTCGGCCTTCTTCTCGAACGGGTCCTTCGCGGTCCAGCTGGTACCCGTGCGGTCGTAGAACACATCGCCATGGAAGTCGTTGGTGCCGGACTTGGTGATGGCCGAGATCGCCACGCTGGAGACCTGGTCGAACTCGGCCTTGTAGTTCTGCGTGATCACCTTGTACTCGGCGATGGCCGACTGCGGGAAGGCATTGCCGCGCGTCGAATCGAGGCCCGAGATGCCGCCGCGCAGGATGTAGTTCTTCTGGCCCACGCCGTCGATGAAGACGTTGACGTTGTCCTGGTTCTGCGCGCCGTTCTGCAGCTTGACCTGGCCGCTGCCCTGGTCGACATCGAAGCGCACGCCAGGCGCGAGGTCGGCGAACGAGAGGAAGTTGCGCGTCACCTGCGGCAGCAGTTCGATCTGCTTGCGCGAGATGGTGGTGCCGACCTCGCTGGTGCGCACGTCCTTGCGCTGCAGGTTGCCGACGATGGTGACCTGCTGGCCGCTGGCGCCCAGCGCGAGATCGAGCGTCGCGGTCTCGCCGACCTGCACGGTGATGGTCTGGGTCTTCTGCGCGCCGCCCGGCCCTTCGACCCGGATCTGGTACGAACCCGGCGCCAGGCCCACCAGCACGTAGCTGCCGTCGGCGCGCGTCGTCGTGCGGTAGGTGTTGCCGTTGGCGGTGTTGACCGCGGTGACCTGCAGGCCGGCCTGCGCGGCCGCGCTGCCGCTGCTGATCTGGCCCTGGATCGTGGAACTGCTCAGCTGCGCCTGCGCGGCGCCAGCCAGTGCGAGACAGGCCGCCGCCGCCAGCGCGTGGCGGCTGAAGGCGCTTCGGATCGTGGTGTTCATCAGGTGTCTCCTCTTGGATGTGTGTGGGTGTGATCGGTCAGGCAGAGGGCGTCATCGGCGGGCGGTCGATTGCCGCACCACCAGGTCGGCGCGCAGGATCTGGTGCTGCGGTGCGGCCTGGGCAGGGTCTTCGATGCACGAGGCCAGGCGCTCCAGCGCCAGCCCGCCAAGCTCGGTGATGCGGGCGCGCACGGTGGTGAGCGAAGGGTTGATGAAGCGGCTGATCGGGATGTCGTCGAAGCCCGCCAGCGCGATGTCCTGCGGCACCTGCAGCCCGGCTTCGTTCAGCGCCGCGAGGCAGCCGATGGCCATCATGTCGTTGGCGGCGAACACGGCGCTCGGCCGCTCGGCCAGCGCGACGATCTGGTTGCCCACGCGGTAGCCGGACTCCTGGGTGAAGTCGCCCTGCAGCACCTGCTCCACCGCCTCGGGCCGCAGCTCGGCCAGTGCCGAGCGATAACCCCTTAAACGCTCGTGGGCTTCGAAGTTGCTCTCGGGCCCGGCGACGAAGGCGATGCGCTCGTGGCCGCGCTCGACCAGGTGACGCACCATCGCGAACGCACCGCTGTAGTTGTCGACCGCGAAGCTCGAATGCCGACCCCCCTGGGCCTGCGTGTTCATCAGCACCGCGGGCAGGCCCTCGGGCACGTTGCCCCACAGGAAATCGGCATTGGCATGCGGGCTCATCACCAGCAGGCCGTCGACGCGACCATTCATCGCCCGCAGCGCGGCGGCCGCCTCGCTGGCATCGCCGTGCGAGCTGGACACCAGCAGGTGCAGGCCACGCGCACGCGCCGCCAGGTCGATGCCGCGGATCAGCTCGGAGAAGTATTCGCCGTGCAGGTCGGGCAGCAGCGCGCCCACGGTGTGCGTGCGGCGCGAGATCATCGTGCGCGCCGCCTGCGAGGGAATGAAGCGCAGGGCCGTCGCGATGCTCAGCACATGCTCGCGCGTCTGCGGCGTGACGTTGGAATGGCCGTTGAGTGCCCGCGACACGGTGGCCACCGAGACCCCGGCCTCGCGTGCGACGTCCTTGATGGTGACTGCCATGGCGCAGCGTTCCTAACCCATCAAGGAAGCGGCTGCTCGAGCAGCTCGCCATGCGACGCGATCACGCTGCTGTAGTAGCGCGCGCTGTCCTTGGGCGTGCGCTCGAGCGTCTCGAAGTTCACGTGCACGATGCCGAAGCGCTTGGAGTAGCCGAGCGACCACTCCAGGTTGTCCATCAAGGACCAGGCAAAGTAGCCGCGCACGTCCACGCCCTGGCCGATGGCCGCGTGCACGGCCTTCAAGTGCTTCTGGAAGTAGTCGACGCGCAGGGGGTCGCGCACACGGCCGTCCTGCGCGGCCGGCGGGTCGAAGAAGGCGGCGCCGTTCTCGGTGACGTACTGCGGGATGTTGCCGTAGCGGTCGCGCGCCCAGACCAGCGTGTCCGTCAGCCCCTGCGGGTAGACCTCCCAGCCGGTCTCGGTGTAGGTGGCCTGGGTCTGGCGCACCGGGGCGGCCTTCAGCGGCGGCCAAGGCGCGTCGTCGTGGCGCACCACGTTGCGGGTGTACCAATTGATGCCGAGGAAATCGATCGGTTGGCGGATCAACGCCATGTCCTCGGCCGGCCACTGGACCCAAGCTTCGCCGAAGATCTCGGCCATCTCGTCGGGGTAGCGGCCGAGGAACACCGGGTCGAGGTACTGCCGGTTCATGTAGGCATCGGCGCGGCGCGTGGCGGCGAGGTCGGCCTCGCTGCTGCTGGCCGGGTACTTGGGTTCGATGTTGACCACCAGGCCGATCTGGTGCCTGCCCAGCGCGCGGTAGGCCTGCACCGCCCTGCCATGCGAGCGCAGCAGGTGGTGCGAGGCGATCGGCGCCTCGAAACGGTTGCGGTGGCCGGGCGCCAGCGCACCATGCAGGTAGCCGCCGTCGGTCACGACCCAGGGCTCGTTCAGCGTGGCCCAGAGCTTCACCCGGTCGTCTAGGCGCCTGTACATCACGCTGGCGTAGTCGGCGAACCAGTCGGCCACGTCAGTGTTCAGCCAGCCGCCGCGGTCGTCCAGCGCCGCGGGCAGGTCCCAGTGGTACAGCGTGATCATCGGCTGGATGTCGTGCGCCAGCAGCGTGTCGACCAAGCGCTCGTAGAAGCCCAGGCCGCCTTCGTTGACGCGGCCGCGCCCTTCCGGCATCACCCGCGCCCAGGCCACGCTGAAGCGGTAGGCGGTGAGGCCCAGCGTCTTCATCAGCTTGACGTCGTCCTCCATGCGACGGTAGTGGTCGCAGGCCACGTCGCCGGTATCGCCATCCTTCACCAGGCCGGGGGTGCGCACGAAGCGGTGCCAGATGCTCGGCCCCGCACCATCAGCCAGCGGCGAGCCTTCCACCTGGTAGGCGGAGGTGGCTGCCCCCCACAGGAACGGGCTGGGAAAACGAAAGGTCGAGGACATGGGAACCGGGAGTCGAATGCGACGATGTAAACGTTATCACGCGAATATCAGAGCAGTAAAACGTTTTCATTGCGGGGTTTACCCGCAACTGACGACGCCGAGCCGCGCCGGCCGAGCCTCGCCGCGGCATCCAGGGCCGGGCCCGTATTCCAGCGGCGCGACGGGATGGCCGACAATTGCGCGATGAACGAGGCCTCTGCTCCTTCCGCCGCGGCCGAAGCGCCCGGCAACCTCTTCGTCGTCGCCGCGCCCAGCGGCGCCGGCAAGTCCAGCCTGGTGAAGGCCCTGCTGGAGCTCGATTCGCACCTCGCGGTGTCGATCTCGCACACCACGCGCGCGCCGCGCGGGCAGGAGCAGCACGGGCGCGAGTACTGGTTCGTCGACCCCGAGACCTTCCACGCCATGGTCGCGCGCGGCGAGTTCTTCGAGTGGGCCGAGGTGCACGGCAACCATTACGGCACGTCGCGTGCGGCGGTCGAGGACCGCCTGGCCAAGGGCGAGGACGTGGTGCTGGAAATCGACTTCCAGGGCGCGCTGCAGATCAAGCAGCTGTTCGCGCATGCGGTGCTGATCTTCATCCTGCCGCCCAGCTTCGACGAGCTGCGCCAGCGCCTGATGCGCCGCGGCGAGGACAGGCCCGAGACCATCGAGAAACGCATGCTCAATGCCCGCGAGGAAGTGGCCCAGGCCCGGCACTTCGACTTCGTTATAATCAACGCCTTGTTCGAGACGGCGCTTTTCGACCTGAAGACCGTCGTTCATTCCCAGCGCTTACGGTATGCCGCGCAGTTGCGCAACCGCTCGCAGGTGTTCGCCGCGCTGGACCTGAGCTGATCCGATCGGCTCCCATCCGATACAACCAAGGCAAGACCATGGCCCGCATCACCGTCGAAGACTGCCTGCAGAAGATCCCGAATCGCTTCCAGCTCGTGCTGGCCGCCACCTACCGCGCCCGCATGCTGAGCCAAGGGCATGCGCCGAAGATCGAGACCAAGAACAAGCCCGGCGTCACCGCGCTGCGCGAAATCGCCGAAGGCGAAGTGGGCATCGAGATGCTGCGTCGCGTGCCGCTCTGAGCAGCCCGGCAGGGCTGCTTTGGGGGCCGCTCCATCGCGCCAGGCCTCGCTTTCAAGCACAAGGGCACCCTCGGGTGCCCTTTGTCTTTTCGGGCTGTGACGGGCCCGTGTCACAAAGCAGGCTAAATTCCGCCCATGGGGATTCGATCGTTCGCTGCCGAGTTGCTGCTGCCTGCGGCCTTGCAACCGCGTCTTCGCCCCCCGGTCGACACCGCCCCGAAGGCCGAAGCCGCCTCCTTCGCCGCGCTGTCCGACAAGCTGGCGTACCTGGGCAAGGCCGAGATCAAGCAGATCCGCGAAGCCTACAAGTTCGCTGACGAAGCGCACCTGGGCCAGTTCCGCGCCAGCGGCGAGCCCTACATCACGCACCCGCTTGCGGTGGCCGGCCTGGTGGCCGACTGGCGGCTCGATGCGCAGGCAGTGATGGCCGCGCTGATGCACGACGCGATGGAGGACTGCGGCGTCACCAAGGTCGAACTGATCGAGCGCTTCGGTGCCCCCACCGCCGAGCTGGTGGACGGCCTGACCAAACTGGACAAGCTGCAGTT
>CAZXLI010000050.1:0-31276 GCA_964641795.1 uncultured Bordetella sp.
TGGACGGTGCCAGCAAGTTCGTGCGCGGCGATGCGATCGCCGGCATCCTGATCCTGGTGATCAACATCATCGGCGGCTTCGTGATCGGCGTCGCGCAGCATGCGCTGTCGGCCGGCCAGGCCGCCGAGAGCTACATCCTGCTGGCCGTCGGCGATGCGCTGGTGGCGCAGATTCCCGCGCTGCTGATCTCGGTGGCCGCGGCGATGGTGGTGTCGCGCGTCGGCAAGGAAACCGACATCGGCAGCCAGATCCGCAAGCAGGTGTTCTCCAGCCCGAAGGCGCTGGCCATCACCGCCGGCATCGTCGGCGCTTTGGGCGTCATTCCGGGCATGCCGCACGTGGTGTTCCTGATGCTCGCCTCGGGCATCGGCTACGGCGCCTGGTGGATGGCCAAGCAGCAGAAGAAGGCGGCCGAGAAGCCGGTGCTGCCCACCCGCGCCGAGCCGCCGGCCAATGCCGAGGCCAGCTGGGACGACCTGCAGCCGGTGGACACGCTGGGCCTGGAAGTGGGCTACCGGCTGATCGCGCTGGTCGACAAGGAGCGCCAGGGCGACCTGCTCAGCCGCATCAAGGGCGTGCGCAAGAAGTTCGCGCAGGAGGTCGGCTTCCTGCCGCCGCCGGTGCACATCCGCGACAACCTCGAGCTCAAGCCCAGCCTGTACCGCGTGATGCTGCGCGGCGCCGTGGTCGGCGAGGGCGAGGCCTTCCCGGGCATGTTCCTGGCCATCAATCCGGGCGGCGCCACCATCAAGCTGCCGGGCACCGCCACCACCGATCCGGCCTTCGGGCTGCCCGCGGTGTGGATCGAGGAGCGCCAGCGCGAGATGGCCCAAATGAATGGGTTTACGGTCGTTGATTGCTCGACCGTGGTGGCGACCCATCTCTCACACTTGATGCAGGTGAATGCCGCCAAGCTGCTGGGCCGCGTCGAGACGCAACAGCTGGTCGAGCATGTCACCAAGCTCGCTCCCAAACTGATCGAAGACGTGATTCCCAAGATGGTCGGTATCGCCGCGGTGCAAAAAGTCCTCCAGCTGCTGCTGGAAGAGGGCGTGCACATCCGCGACATGCGCTCGATCGTCGAATGCCTGGCCGAGCATGCCGCCACGGTGACCGATCCGGGCGAGCTGGCCCGCCGCATCCGCATCCACCTGGCGCCGGTGATCGTGCAGCAGATCTACGGCCCGACGCGCGAGCTCGACGTCATCGCGATGGACCCCGAACTCGAACGCCTGGTGACCCAGGCGCTGACCTCGCCGCATGGCGCAGCGCTGGACCCGGGCGTGGCCGACACCTTGACCCGCGAGGCCGCGAACACCGCGCGCCGCGCCGAAGACCTGGGCCATCCGGCCTGCCTGCTGGTGCCGGACCTGATCCGCGCGCCGATGGCCCGCCTGCTCAAGCGTTCCGCCCCGCGCCTGAAGGTGCTGGGCCACAGCGAGATTCCTGAGACCCACTCGATCCGGATCGGTTCGATCATCGGAGGCACGACATGACCGCCACCCCTCAAGTCAAGCGCTTCACCGGCAAGACCTCGCGCGATGCGCTCGCGCTCGTGAAGCAGGCCCTGGGCGAGGACGCGATCGTGCTGTCCACCCGGCCCGGTGCCGAAGGGGTCGAGGTGCTGGCGATGGCGCCGGACGGCCTGGCCCAGATCGAGCAGGCCGCCGCGCAGGCCGCACCGGTGCGGGCGTCGCAGCCGGCGCCCCGCGCCCGTGCCACCGAGCCCAAGCCCACGCTGGCGCAGCGCGCCGCGCGCGAGCGCATCGAGCCACGGATGGATGCCGGTGCCGACAGCGGCGTCGAGAAGGATGTCGAAGCGCTGGGCATGAGCACGCTGACCTTCCAGGACTATGTGCGCGAGCGCATGCTCAAGCGCCGCCAGGCGGAGCTCGAGCAGAGCGGCGCCGCCGCGCCGCAGGCCGCACCGCGTGCCGCTGCCCCGCGCGCGGCCGCTCCGGCGGCTGCGCCGCAAGCCACCGCGCCGCGTGCTGCCGCCGCCCCGGCCGTGCGCCGCGAGATCCCGGTGCTGCGCGACGAAGTGCGCCTGGCCGAACCCGAACCCGCCCCGCGCGTCGACCTGAGTGCCGCGGCCGCACAGCGCGAGCGCAACGAGATGCTGGGCGAACTGCGCTCGATGAAGCACCTGATCGAAGAGCGCTTCGGCATGCTGGCCTTCATGGAGAAGCTGCAGCGCAACCCGCGCCAGGCCGAACTCTCGCAGCGCCTGCTCGACAGCGGCCTGTCGCCGGCGCTGATACGCAAGCTGGTGGCCAGCCTGCCGGTGGATGTGACCGACGAGATGGCCTGGGCCGCCAGCATCCTCGAGCGCAACGTGAACACCGACGAGAACGAAGCCGCCGTCGAGGACCAGGGCGGCGTGTTCGCGCTGATCGGCTCCACCGGCGTCGGCAAGACCACCTCGACCGCCAAGATCGCCGCCGCCTTCGCCACCAAGCACGGTGCCGCGAACCTGGGCCTGATCACGCTGGACGCCTACCGCGTGGCCGCCCACGAGCAGCTGCGCACCTACGGCCGCATCCTCGGCGTGCCGGTGCACACGGCGCACGACCGTGCCTCGCTGGAAGACCTGCTGGAGCTGCTGTCGGCCAAGAAGATGGTGCTGATCGACACCGCCGGCATGGCCCAGCGCGACACCCGCACCCGCGAGCTGCTGGACATGCTGTCGCACCGCTCGATCCAGAAGCTGCTGGTCGTCAACGCCGCCGCGCAGGGCGAGACGGTGGAGGACGTGATGACCGCGTACGGCGCCGCTTCCTGCCGCGGCATCGTGATCAGCAAGCTCGACGAAGCCGTCAAGCTCGGCCCCGCGCTCGACGCGGTGATCCGCCACAAGTGCAAGGTGGTGGGCGTGGCCAATGGCCAGCGCGTGCCCGAAGACTGGCATCGCCTGTCGGCCCAGGCCCTGGTGCAGCGCGCGCTGCGCGGCGGCGGCGGTTCTTCGTGGCGGCTGGATGCCGGCGAGATCAACCTGATCTTCGCGGGCCGCCATGCGGTCACCAGCGCGGCCGCGCACGCCTGATCGACCGCGATAGACCCTAACGCACCAAGAACACGTCCATCCGAGACATGCACGATTTCCTCATGAACACCACCCACGCACCGCTCGACCAGGCCCACGGCCTGCGCCAGCTGTTCGCGGCACAGCGCCGGCGCTTCGTGCCGCTGGTGCACAACCCGCATGTGGCCTTCGGTGGCGTGTCGATGGAGCGGCTGTGCGCCGCCTTTGCGGAAACCGACCTGCACACGCTGGTGGTGGACGCGGCCGACACCGCCAGTGCGGCGCACGAGCTGGCGCAGGTGGACCTCTCGGCCTGCATCGAGCCGCTGTCGGCCAGCGTCTCGTACCTCGCCGCCCGCGGCCTGCCGATGCGCTACCTCGATGCGCGCGGCGCCACCAGCGGCTTCCTCGACGCCGTGGCCGAGGCCGCCCCGCGCGCCGACGTGGTGCTGGTGCATGCCGGCGCCTCCGACATTGCCCGCCTGTTCGCGCGCCGCCTGCCGCGGCCCATCCTGCAGGCGGCCGATCATCCCGAAAGCCTGACCCATGCCTACGCGTCGATGAAGCTGCTGACGCAGCGCCTCGGCGTGATGGCCTACGACCTGCTGGTGGCTGCCGACGGGGCCTCGCCCCGCGTGCCGCGCATCGCCGAGCGGCTGGCCGACTGTGCCGACCGCTTTCTGGGTGCCGCGCTGTCCGACTGGGCGCTGGCCGATCCGCTGGCCGACGACGACGAGCCGCTGCCCGCCGAGTTGCGCCGCCTGGCCGCCGCGCAGCTGCGCAGCGGCGACGACACCCACCACGATTCCACTTCCCTGGTGCCCGCGGCCCGGGCGCCCCAGGCGCGCCGGCATGCCGTCGCCCACGCGAACTGACTTGTCCGGAGCTTCGATCCATGTACACCGCCAAAGGCCGCCTCGACGCCAACGCGATGCTCAAGCAGTACAGCCCGCTGGTGCGCCGGCTCGCGCACCAGATGATCGCGAAGCTGCCGGCCAACGTCGAAATCGACGACCTGATCCAGGTCGGCATGATCGGCCTGTCCGACGCGCTGACGCGCTTCGACTCCGCGCAGGGCGTGCAGTTCGAGACCTTCGCGACGCAGCGCATCCGCGGCGCGATGCTCGACGAGCTGCGTGGCAGCGACTGGATGAGCCGCGGCGACCGCCGCCACCAGCGCTCGATCGAGGCTGCGGTGCACAAGCTGGAGCAGAAGCTCGGCCGCGCGCCCAGCGAGAGCGAGATCGCCAAGGAGATGGGCCTGTCCTTGGGCGACTACCAGGAGCTACTGAGCAAAGTACGCGGCACCCAGCTGGTGTACCTGGAGGACATGACCGGCGACGACGGCGACGACGACTACCTCGACCGCCACGTGGCCGACGAGTCCAGCAACCCGTTGTCGCTGCTGAACGACCACCGCATGCGCGAGGCGCTGGTGGAGGCGATCAAGAACCTGCCGGAACGTGAGCAGTACGTGATGAGCATGTACTACGAGCACGACATGAACCTGAAGGAAATCGCCGCGGTGCTGGGCGTGACCGAGAGCCGGGTGTGCCAGCTGCACAGCCAGAGCATTGCCCGCCTGCGCAGCAGGCTCCGTGAGTGGTAGTGCGTAGCAGGCTCCGCGAGTGGTAGTGCGCAGCAGGCTCCGCGAGTGGTAGTGCGCAGCAGGCTCCGCGAGCGGTAGTGCGCAGCCGTCTGCGCCAATGGTGAGTTGAGCCTCTCCGGCCCGGTACGATGCCGGGCATGAACATGCGCCTCTGTGTGTCGGCCCTGGCCGCGCTCGCCGCCGCCTGCGGCACTCCCTCCAAGCCCGAACCGCCGCCAATGCCGGTGGCGCCCACCGGCCCCCACGCCCGCCTGCGCCTGGCCACCGATGCCAACTGGCCGGTGTACCTGTACAGCTATGGCGACGCGGCCTGCCGCAGCGGCGAGCGCGAGCTGGCGCGCATCCAGCATGCCGGGCTGTACCCCGAGGTGACGGTCGAGGCCGGCAAGCCGGTGCATGGCCTGTTCGACGGCCAGGGCATGGACGCCGATGCGACACAGCGCTGCGGCGTGGCCTGGACCTACAGCTTCGAGGCCGGCAAGACCTACGAGGTGTTCTTCTCGTGGCCGGACAAGACCTGCCATGTCGCGATCTACGAGCTACGGCCCGAGCCGCAGAAGAAGCAGATCGTGCAGCGCTTCATCGAACGGCCCGAGGGCAGGTCGCCCGAATGCCAGCAGATCTACCGCAAGGGCGGGAGGTATTGACCCCCCCCGGAGCGCCTGCGGCGCCTCCCCCCCAGGGGGGCAACGCCGGCGGACCGGCTGAGCCGGATCCGCGGCGTTTGCTGGGTTGCGCAGCGGCCCTGCTACAGCATCACGTGCGGCAGGCGGTCGGGGACGGTGATCGGGTCGGGGCGCGAGGCTTCGCGCTGGCCGAGCGTGAACTCGAAGGTGGCGCCGACACCGGGCTCGCCGCGTGCCGTGATGCTGCCGCCGTGCCGCTGCACGATGCGCTGCACGATGGTCAGGCCGATGCCGGTGCCGTCGAACTCGTCGTGGCGGTGCAGGCGCTGGAAGGGCTGGAACAGCCGGCGCGCCTGGTCGGGGCCGAAGCCGGCGCCGTTGTCGGCGATCGTGATCGTCAACTGGCCATCCTCGTCGCGCAGGCCGCTCAGGCGCACCTCGGGCCGCAAGGTGTGACGGGTGAATTTCGCGGCATTGCCCAGCAGGTTCTGCAGCACGATGCGCAGTTGCGGCGGCGAGGCCCACACCACCAGCCCTGGCTGGATGTCCCAGTCCACAGGCGCCGCCCGCTCCATCGTCGGCAGGCCGGCAATCACCTCGTGCGCCAGCGCGCCCAGGTCCACCGCCTGGCGCTCGATGGCGGCGCTGGACGAGCGCGCCAGCTCGAGCAGCGCCTCCAGCGTCACCAGCATGTCGTGGGCGGCCCGGGCCTGCAGGTCGAGCAGCTCGCTCTCGCCGGGCTGCAGCCGGTCGCCCAGGCGCTGGCGCAGCAGGTCGGCCAGGCCTTGCACATGGCCGATCGGCGTGCGCAGTTCGTGCGCCAGCTGGCGACCGAAGGCGTCCAGGTCGCGGTTGGCCAGCTCGAGCTCGCGCGTGCGGGCGGTCACCGCCAGCTGCAGCTCGTGGTTGTGCTGCACCAGCATCTGCTCGGTCATCTTGCGCAGCGTGATGTCGCGGCCGACGCCGTGATAGCCGATGAAGTCCCCGTGTTCGTCGAAGCGCGGGGCGCCGGCCAGCGAGAGCCAGATGGTGCGTCCGTCGTCGCGCTGCACCGCGAATTCCAGCGCGCGAAAGGGCTGGCGCGCGTCGAGCTCGTTGCGGTGCGCCTCCCATTGCTCGGGCGTGAGCGCATCGGCAAATGCTTCCCAGTGCGTCTTGCCCACGTTGCGCTGCGCCAGGCTGCCAAAGCGGCGCAGCAGCTCGGGTGAGGGCGGCGGAAAGCGGTGCTCGGCGTCGGTGACCCAGTACCAGTCGGACGACAGGCCGGCCATCACCGCATAGCGCTGCTCGCTGGCCTGCAGGCGGCGGAAGGCTTCCTTCGAGGCAGTGATGTCGCGTGCCACGCCTTCGTAGCCGGCAAAGCTGCCGTCGCGGTGGAAGCGCGGCCGGCCGCTCAGCGCGACCCAGCCCTGGGCGCGCTCGCCCAGGCCGTTGACGGCCATCTCGATGTCGCGGAAGGGCTCCTGGCGCTCGAGCAGATCGTGGAAGGCATGCCAGCCCATGGCTGGCGGCTGGCAGAAGCCGAGTTCGTCGTGGCGGCGGCCGAGCAGGTCGCCGAGCGCGCGGCCCGCGGGCTTGGCAATCGGCGCATCGGCCGACAGCGTCGACAGCCGGTAGCGGGCATCGATTTCCCAGTACCAGTCGGTGGACAGCTCGGCGCGCGCGCGCCAGCGGCGTTCGGATTCGCCCAGCACGCCTTCGACCTGCGTGGCCAGGTCGCCGAAGGCCGAGGGCACCGCGCGCCGCGGTTCGCGCAGGCCCGCCACGGCGGATTCCCAGGTGCCGCGGCGCAGTTCGTTGACCGTCTGGCGCAGCGTGTGGGCCGCCACGCGCTGCGAGCGCCAGAGCGCCGCGGCCAACGCGGCCAGCAGCAGCACGCAGGTGCCGCCCGCGATCAGGCTGGGGGTCAGTTGACGGCGCAAGGCGCTGGCATCCGAGCCGTCATCGGCCAGCAGCGGCACCAGCCAGATCAGCGCGATGAGTCCGCTGGCCAGGCACAGCATGCCGAGCATGAAGACGAGCCGGCCAATGCGGCGGCCGGAGCCGGTGTCAGTGGCCAATGGCGCCGCGGTCTCGGACCACGGCAGGGTCTCGCCTTCAGCGTGCAAAGTGGAATCAGGCCGCGTGCGCGGCCGAAGTACTGCGATGCCCAATCAACGACCTCTTGTTGTCGCCTGCCAGGCGCAAAGGCCCGGCCAAGGCGTATCGGAATGTACGGGGTCGAGGCCGAGTGTGCCTTGCGTCGTGGACGAGGGCAATCGGAGTTTTGTACCGGCGGGGACCGGTGCGAAGCGTCGCTGACCGGTTGGGGCCGCGCGCAAGGGGCGCGGCCGCTGGCGCTTCAGGCCTGCAGCGAACCGCCGCGCAGCGGTGAGTCGGGCAGGCCGCGCGCACCGTACAGCGCGTTGCCGGGCGCCGCATCGGGCATCAGCACGTCGATGGCGCGATCGAGCGCGGCCGTGGCGCGCGCCAGCGTTTCGCGCTGCAGGGCGACCTGCGCACTCGCGCGGGCGAGGCGCCGGCGCATCGGCTCGGGCACGCCGCCGTGGCGGGCCGCATGCATGAAGCGCTGCACGGCCGAGGCCAGCGCGCGGTGCAGTTCATTGGCGCGCGCCTCGACGGCGCGAGCGTCGCGCTCGCGCAACGACTCGGCCAGGCACGCGAGCCCCTGTTCGACATTGGCCACCGCCGATTCCAGCTCGCAAGTCTGCGCCAGGGCCTGCTGCTCGTTGTGCGTGGTGATCATGCGGTGGGGCCGTGAAAGAGAACGGGTGACTGGGAACTCGGCTATGACGGGCGATGGCCTGCAGCGCCATCGGCCCCGGCATCAACCCTGCGTCTTCGGTGACAGCAGTTCGTGGGCGTTGGCGATCAGCTTGTCGGCGATCGCCTCGGGATTCACTTCGAACTTGCCGTCGCGGATGGCATCGGAGATGCGCTTGACCTTCTCGGCATCGAAGACGGCGTCGCTGCCACCGGCCCCCAGCAGGGCGCCAGCCGACAGTTCGACCTTCGCGCTCGGCTCGGCCGCACCTTCGGCGGGCTTTGCAGAGCCGGCCTTGCGGTCGTTGACGGCGGGGGAAATCGCCTTGTTTTCGATTGAACCGATCTTCATGGTGGACTCCAACAGGGCGGGTCACCTAGCGTTGCCCTGAGACATGCTCGGGGTATCGGCCCGCAATAACGGGACTTTAGGGCTTTCGCGCATTCTTTTCATCGGATCCCCGGTTCGCGGGGAGCGAGGCCCTTCAGCAGCCGCCATTGTGATGCAAGTGATCAAAGTGCCAGCTCCATGCGCCGGTCGCCCGTGGGCGTGCCGCTGAGCACGCGGCCCGACTCGACCTTGACGCGTGCCGGCTGGCCTTCGATGCCGGGCGTCACCGCCTGGCCTTCGGCACTCACGGCATAGCCCGGCCCGACCGCCACCACCCGCACCACATCACCTGCATTGAAGAACTGGCGCGCGCGCAGGTCGCTGCGGCGCAGCGTGTCGCCGGCGGCCAGTGGCCGTGCCAGCGTGCGGCCGACCGCCATGCCGCCGGCGGTGACCGCGGGGTCGGCGCTGGCCGCGAGGTCGACCTCGGCAAACCGCAGGTGGCGTGCTTCGAGCAAGGTGCCGGCCGGCAACGCACTCTCGGCCACCAGGGCCTGGCCGAACAGCTTGACGGTCACCGGCAGGTAGACGTTCCAGCGCACGGCGCCCTGCAGGCAGCGCAGGCCGATGCGCGTGCGGCCCACCGGCCGGGCGCCGCCGGGCAGGTAGGGCTGGATCTGTTCGCACGGCGCGAGCTTCAGCCGCGGGTCCAGCTGGCCCAGCTCGACCTCGACGCGCACCGGCGGGCCGTCCTTGCCCGCGACCAACTGGCTGGCCGAATCGCTGGCCAGGCGCTGCAGCTGCTCGGCGAGGCCGGCATCCATGCCCTCGGCGTGGGTCGACAGGGGCAACAGGGCCGCCAGCGCGCACGACAGCGCCGCACGGCGGCAGGGCAGGGGCAGGGCGATCTTCATCACCCGCGATGCTGAGGCCGTGGGTGCTGGCGCAGTGGCTGGAATTGGCCGGTCGGCAGGCCCTTTTTCCGGCTCATGTCCGGCGCACGCTTGCCCAGAATGCCTGCCATCGAAACCCTCATCCGCTGCCGCCCGCACCTCGAAGCCGCCGCCCAACGCCATGTCCAGCACGATCTCCACGCTCGACTTCCACGCCCAGGCCTTGATGCTGCGCGCGGAGCGCCAGCGCCTGATCGCCAGCAACATCGCCAATGCGGACACGCCGGGCTACCGGGCGCGGGACATGGACTTCGGCAAGGCGCTGCAGGAAGCCACTGGCGCGCTGCCGGTGCCTGGCGCCATGGCGACGACGAATGCCGGCCACATGAGCGCGCCCGCCGGTGCACGCAGCGAAGGCGAGCTGCTGTACGCCACCGGCCCGCAGGACAGCCTGGACCGCAACACCGTGGACCTCGACCGCGAGCGCGCCTCGTTTGCCGAGAACGCGGTGAAGTACGAGGCCACGCTGCGCTTCATCAACAACCACGTGCGCAGTCTCACCGATGCGATGCGCAGCCCCAGCCAAGGTTGATTGAGCAGCAGGAGCCGTAAGCGATGAGCATGTTCAAGATCTTCGACGTCTCCGGCAGTGCCGTCAGCGCGCAGTCGCAGCGGCTGAACACCGTCGCGTCGAACCTCGCCAATGCCGACACGGTGGCCGGTCCCGATGGCCAGGCCTACAAGGCGCGGCAGGTGGTGTTCCAGACCGTGTTGATGGGCGAGTCGGCCGAAGGCGCATCGCCTGCCGCCGGTGTGCGCGTGTCCACCGTGCGGGAAGACGATTCGCCCGGCCGCCGCGTGCACGACCCCAAGCATCCGGCCGCCGACGCGCAGGGCTACGTGACCTACAGCAACGTCAATCCGGTCGAGGAGATGGTCAACATGATCTCGGCCTCGCGCTCGTACCAGAACAACATCGAAGTGATGAACACGGCCAAGAGCCTGCTGCTGAAGACGCTGCAGCTCGGCCAGTCGTGATCGGCTCGCTGAACCTCGGGAACATCCATGGCCTCCACCTTTGACTTCAGCACCGTCGACACCTCCGTCAAGACGCCGAGCACGCCGGTCACCAGCACCCCCAAGACGACGTCCACCACCTCGTCCAGCGAGCAGAGCGACCGCTTCCTGAAGCTGCTGGTGACGCAGATGCAGAACCAGGATCCGCTCAACCCGATGGACAACGCCGAGATCACGACGCAGATGGCGCAGATCTCCACCGTCAGCGGCATCGACGACCTGAACAAGAGCATCGCCAGCATGAACACGATGCTGCTGCAGTCGCAGTCGCTCGAAGCGGCTTCGCTGGTCGGCAAGAACGTGCTGGTTCCGGGCAACGAACTGCAGCTGGCCAAGGACGGCACCACCGCCGGCGGCTTCGAGCTCGCCGGCCCGGCCGATGCCGTCAACGTGCAGATCTACGACCAGGGCGGCAAGCTCATCGACACCATCAAGCTCGGCGCCGTCGACGAAGGCCGGCACGGCTTCACCTGGAAGTCGCCCGACGCCACCGCCAAGGGCCTGACCTTCAAGGTCTCGGCCACCAACGGCGGCGTGGCCGTCGGTTCCACCGCGCTGGTGGCCGACACCGTCGGCGCCGTCTACACCGAAGGCGGGCAGTTGAAGGTCGAGACCCTGAACCACGGCATCGTGGCCTACAGCGACGTCAAGGCCGTCAGCTAGGCCCGCCGTCCCCGCATCGCACCACCGCAGTCCCAGATTCCCCGAAGGAGCCCACCATGGCATTCCAGCAAGGCCTGTCCGGCCTCAACGCGACCAGCAAGAACCTCAGCGTCATCGGCAACAACATTGCCAACGCCAACACCTATGGCGCCAAGGCCTCGCGGGCCGAGTTCGCCGACATGTACGCCAATGCCATCGGCGGCAGTGGCAGCGGCAGCTCCATCGGCATCGGTGTGAACCTGGCCGCGGTGACGCAGCGTTTCACGCAGGGCAACATCACCACCACGGAGAGCGGGCTCGACCTGGCGATCAACGGCAACGGCTTCTTCCAGCTCGATGCGGGCGGCACGCCGGTGTACTCGCGCAACGGCCAGTTCCAGTTGAACCAGGAAGGCTTCATCGTCAACGCCGCGGGCCAGAAGCTGCTGGGCATTCCGGCCGGTCAGGGCACCCCGGCGCCCTTGAACCTGCCGACCAAGGGCGTGGACCCCAAGGCCACCACCAAGGTCGAGCTGGAGCTGAACCTCGACTCGCGCCTGGCCGTGCCGACGACCACCCCGATCGACGCCAACGACAGCACCAGCTACAACAACGCCACCTCGGTCACCATCTACGACAACAAGGGTCAGGAGATGGCGCTGACCTACTACTTCGCGAAGACCGCCGACGACGCCTGGGACGTCTACGCCACCGTCAACGGCAAGTCGCTCGACGGCGCCAGCACCACGCCGACGCTGGTGACGAATCTGACCTTCGACACCAACACCGGCGCGCTGGTCCCGCCGTCGTCGTTCACGGTACCGGACATCGCCTCGATCCCGCTGACCACCGGCGGCAACTCGGTGCCGATCAGCGGCATGACGCTGGACTTGAACGGCGCCACGCAGTTCGGCTCGAACTACGCGGTGACCGACCTGGCGCAGGACGGCTTCGCGCCCGGTCAGTTGACCGGCATCTCGATCGACAAGAGCGGCGTCATCAAGGCCCAGTACTCGAACGGGCAGTCGAAGGCCGCCGGCCAGATCATGCTGGCCACCTTCCGCAATCCGCAGGGCCTGCAGCCGCTGGGCGGCAATGCCTGGGCCTCGACCTTTGCGTCCGGCGACCCCAACGTCGGCAAGCCGGGCGACGGCAACATCGGCATGCTGCAGGCGGGCGCGCTGGAGGAGTCCAACGTGGACCTGACCGCCGAGCTGGTGAACATGATCACCGCGCAGCGCGCCTACCAGGCCAATGCGCAGTCGATCAAGACCGAAGACCAGGTCATGCAGACCCTGGTGAACCTGCGCTAATTCGTAAAGAGAGCGGGGCCGCGACATGGATCGGATGATCTACCTGGCGATGAGCGGGGCCAAGGCCACGATGCAGCGCCAGGACATCGTGGCCCACAACCTGGCCAACGCCTCGACCACCGGCTTCAAGGCCGAGCTGGCCGCGTTCCGCGCGGTGCCGGTCGTCGGCCAGGGGGCCAGCACGCGCGCCTACACGCTGGAATCGACACCGGGCTACAACCCCGATGCCGGTCCGGTGCAGGCCACCGGCCGCAACCTCGATGTCGCGATGCAGGGCAAGGCCTGGCTCGCGGTACAGGCCACCGACGGTACCGAGGCCTACACCCGCGCCGGCCACCTGCAGATCAATGCCGAGGGCCTGCTGACCACCAGCAGCGGCCTGACGGTGATCGGCGACGGCGGCCCGATCACGATGCCCGCCAACGGCGAGTACGCGATCGGCGCCGACGGCACCATCACCGCCAAGGTCGGCGCCACCGGCCGGCCGCAGCAGGTGGGCAAGCTCAAGCTGGTGACGCCCGAGGCGCCGCTGACGCGCGGCGCCGACGGCCTGATGCGCGCCGCCGAAGAACTGCCCGCCGACCCGAATGCGCGCGTGCAGGACGGTGCGCTCGAAGGCAGCAACGTCAGCACCATCGAGAGCATGGTGGCGATGATCTCGGCCGCGCGCCAGTTCGAGCAGCAGATGAAGATGCTGCAGGCTGCGCAGGACAAGGAACAGGCGGCGACCAAGCTGCTCGGCGCCAGCTGAAGCCCCTGCGGCCGTCGGGCACTGTCGCCCGCCGGACTGATGCGCAATTCCCTGCCGCTCAGAATGGCTGGATGACCGCATCCGCTGCTCCCCATCCCTTCGACCAGGCCATTGCCCTCGAAGCCCAGGACCATGAACGCTGGCTCGGCCACACCAGCCCGGCCTACGCCAACATGGTCGGCCCTTATGGCGGCATCAGCGCCGCGCAGGCGCTGAACGCGGTGCTGCAGCACCCGCAGCGCCTGGGCGAGCCCACCTCGCTGACCGTCAACTTCTGCGCCGCGCTGGCCGACGGGCCCTTCACCGCCATGGCGCGGCCGCTGCGCACCAACCGATCCACGCAGCACTGGCTGGTCGAGCTGCAGCAGCAGGGCGAGACCCAGCTCAGCGCCACCGTGTTCACCGCGCTGCGCCGTGACACCTGGGGCAGCGACGAGCTGCGCAAGCCCGCCGTGCCCGCGCCGGCGCAATGCCCGCAGGCGCCGGCCCGCGGCGTGGCCTGGCTCGAGCGCTACGAGATGCGCTTCGTGGAAGGCAGCCTGCCCACCGAATGGGACGGCGAGGACCACGGCACCAGCCTGACGAGGCTGTGGCTGCGCGACGTGCCGCCGCGGCCGCTGGACCATGCCTCGCTGACGGCGCTGAGCGATGCCTTCTTCCCGCGCATCTGGCGCCGCCGCGCGATGCGCGTGCCGATCGGCACCGTGACGATGACGGTGTACTTCCATGCCGATGCCGCGCAGCTGCGCCGCTGCGGCAGCGGCTACCTGCTGGGCCAGGCCCAGGCGCAGGGCTACCGGCGCGGCTACTTCGACCAGAGCGCGCAGCTGTGGAGCGAGGCCGGCGAATTGCTGGCCACCTCGCACCAGCTCGTCTACTACAAGGAATAGCGGGCCGGACAGCGGTCCGGAATAGCGCGTTCCGCGGCCGCTTTTCGCGGCATCCCCGGGCTCAAGTTCCGCGGATCATCATGGCATCACGACCGAAGGAGCGTCGCCATGATGCGTTCGCTGTGGATCTCGAAGACCGGCATGGAAGCCCAGCAGACGCAGCTGGACGCCATTGCCCACAACCTGGCCAACACCGGTACCAACGGGTACAAGCGCGGCCACGCGGTGTTCGAGGACCTGATGTACCAGAACCTGCGCCAGGCCGGGGCCAACACCTCGGAAGGCAGCGCGCTGCCCACCGGCCTGCAGATGGGCCTGGGCACGCGCGCGGTCGGCATGGCCCGCAACTTCAGCCAGGGCAACCTGCAGCAGACCGGCAACTCGCTGGACATGGCCATCAAGGGCCAGGGCTTCTTCCAGGTGACGATGCCCGACGGCTCCACCGCCTACACCCGTGACGGCTCGTTCCAGCTCAACGCCCAGGGCCAGATCGTCACGCAGAACGGCTACGTGGTGCAGCCCGGCATCACGGTGCCGGTGAACGCGCAGTCGATCACCGTGTCGACCGACGGCACCGTCTCGGTCACGCTGCCGAACCAGACCGCGCCGCAGGCGCTGGGCCAACTGCAGCTGGCGACCTTCGTCAACCCCGCCGGGCTCGACCCGCGCGGCGAGAACCTGTTTGTCGAGACGGCCGCCTCGGGCAACCCCAGCACCGGCGCGCCGATGGCCAACGGCCTGGGCTCGGTGGCGCAGAACTTCGTCGAGACCAGCAACGTGAACATGGTCGAGGAGCTGGTCACGATGATCCAGACGCAGCGCGCCTACGAGATCAACTCGAAGGCGATCACGACCTCCGACCAGATGCTGCAGAAGCTCGCGCAGCTGTGACCTGACTTCGACCGGACCGCACCATGACGTCCCGTATTGCGTTCACGCTGACCCTCGGCGCCGCTGTCGCGCTGCTCGCCGGCTGCGAATCGCTGCAGCGCGTGCCGAAGGTGGACGTGCTGACCGCGCAGCCGCCGGTGTATGTCGCGGCCGCCCCGCAGCCGATGCCGGCTCCGGCCGCCAATGGCGCCATCTTCCAGGCCGACCGCTACCGCCCGCTGGTCGAGGACTACCGCGCCCGCCTGGTCGGCGACACGCTGACGGTGCAGATCACCGAAAAGGTCTCGGCCACGCAGAAGGCCACCAGCACCATCGACAAGAGCGGCGAGACCGACTTCGGCATCACCGCCTTCCCGGGCGTCAAGAACGCCAGCAAGCTGGCACGGCTGAATGCCGCCGGCAGCAACGCCAACAAGTTCGACGGCAAGGGCGTCACCGAGAGCAGCAACGACTTCTCCGGCACCATCACCGCCACCGTGGTGCAGGTGCTGCCCAACGGCCACCTGATCATCGCCGGCGAGAAGCAGATCGGCGTCAACGCCAATGTCGACGTGCTGCGCTTCTCGGGCCAGGTCGACCCGCGCGCGATCGTGACGGGCAACAGCGTGGCCTCGACCCAGATCGCCAACGTGCGCATCGAGCAGCGCGGCCGCGGCCAGCAGGCCGAGGCGCAGTCGATGGGCTGGCTGTCGCGTTTCTTCCTCACCCTGATGCCGATATGAAGCCCACCCCCGAAGCGGCCTTCGGCCCTCGCCGCGAGAAACAGTCCACTGGACTGTTTCGCGTCGTGCTCGGCCCCCTCAAGGGGGCGACGCCAGCGGCCCGGCAGAGCCGGTTCCGCGGCGCCCACTGGACCCGCGCCTGGAGCGCCGAGCGTCTCATGCGATTCATCGTCACCTTCTGCTTCTTCGTCGCCTTCGCCGCCGTGTGGTGGCCGGCGCAGGCCGCGCGCATCAAGGAACTGGCCAGCGTGCAGGGCGTGCGCTCCAACCAGCTGACAGGTTATGGACTCGTCGTCGGCCTCGATGGCACCGGCGACCAGTCGACGCAGGCGCCGTTCACGCCGCAGAGCCTGGCCGCGATGCTGCAGCAGATGGGCGTGGCGCTGCCGCCGGGCGTGCAGATGCAGCCGAAGAACGTGGCCGCGGTGCTGATCACCGCCGAGCTGCCGGCCTTCGCGCAGCCGGGCCAGCGCATCGATGTCAATGTCTCGTCGGTGGGCAACGCCAAGAGCCTGCGCGGCGGCACGCTGGTGGCCACGCCGCTGAAGGGCGCCGACGGCCAGATCTACGCGATGGCCCAGGGCAACATCATCGTCGGCGGCGCGGGCGCCTCGGCCGGCGGCTCGAAGGTGCAGATCAACCACCTCGCCGCGGGCCGCTTGCCCGAGGGCGCAACGGTCGAGCGCGCGGTGCCCACGCCGCTGGGGCAGGGCGGCGTGCTGCAGCTGGACCTGAACAGCAACGACTTCGCCACGGCGCGCGCAGTGGCCGGTGCGATCAACGAAGCCAAGGGCGCCGGCAATGCGCAGGCCATCGACGGCCGCGTGGTGCGCGTTCGCCTGCCGGCCGACGCCGCTGAACTGGTCGGCTTCATCGCCGACATCGAGAACCTGCCGGTCACGCTGGCCAAGCCGGCCGCGCGGGTGGTGCTGAATGCACGCACCGGCTCGGTGGTGATGAACGAGGCGGTGACGCTGGCCGAATGCGCGGTGGCCCATGGCTCGCTGTCGGTCACGATCAGCTCGACGCCGGTGGTCAGCCAGCCCGGCCCGCTGTCGTCGGGCCAGACCGTGGTCACCGAGAAGACCGACATCGCGATCACGCAGCAGGGGGGCTCGCTGATCCAGCTGCCCGCCGGCACCCGGCTGGCCGAGGTGGTGAAGGCACTGAACTCGCTCGGCGCGACGCCGCAGGACCTGCTGGCCATCCTGCAGGCGATGAAGAGCGCCGGCGCGCTCAAGGCCGAACTTGAAGTGATCTGACGGCATTCACAGGCAGCACCGCATGGCGTCCATCCCGACCACCTCACTGGCCACCGATGCCCGGGGCCTGGAGTCGCTGCGCCAGACCGCATCGAAAGATCCGAAGACCGCGGCGCGCGAGGCGGCCAAGCAGTTCGAATCGCTGTTCATGAACGAGCTGCTCAAGAGCATGCGCGCGGCCAGCATGAGCAGCGGCATGCTGGACAACGAAGCCAGCAAGATGGGCACCGAGATGCTCGATGCGCAGCTGGCGAACAAGCTGAGCGGCCAGCCCGGCGGCCTGGCCGACATCATTGCCCGCCAGCTCGAGCGGCAGATGGGCCTGACGCCAGGGCCGATCCCGAGCACGAAGTCGGCCAATACCAGCCTGCCGGTCATCAGCAGCCCGAACAGCACGCCGAAGATTCCCGAGAAGAGCGCCGCCGGCTTCGTGCAGCAGCACACGCAGGCGGCCCAGGCGGCCGAGGCGGCCACCGGCATTCCGGCGGCCTTCATGCTGGCGCAGTCGGCGCACGAGACCGGTTGGGGCAAGAAGGAAATCATCGGCCGCGACGGCACCAACTCGCACAACCTGTTCGGCATCAAGGCCGGGTCCAACTGGACCGGTCCGACCGTGGACGTGATGACCACCGAATACATCGGTGGCCGCGCGCAGAAGGTGGTGCAGAAGTTCCGCGCCTATGCCAGCCATGCCGAGTCGTTTGCCGACTATGCCAAGCTGATGAAGGACAACCCGCGCTACCACGGCGTGGTGGCCGCCGGCACGGACGCCCGCGGCTTCGCGCAAGGGCTGCAGAAGGCCGGCTACGCCACCGACCCGGCCTATGCCGAGAAGCTGACCCGCGTGATCAACACCACGCTGCGCCTGCAACGCGAGCAGGCTTGACGGAGCACACGCCATGTCGATGCTGATGCAACTGGGCACGCGGGCGATGTTCGCCGCCTATGCCCAACTGCAGACCACCGGCCAGAACATCGCCAACGCCAACACGGTGGGCTACTCGCGCCAGCAGGTGGTGCTGACGACCACGCCGGGGCAGTACACGGGCTCGGGCTACTTCGGCCGTGGTGTCACGGTGCAGACGGTGACGCGCGCATCGAACATGTTCCTCACCTCGCAGGCCGAGGCCACCAAGGCGGTGGCCTCGGCCGATTCGGTGCGGCTGAGCATGCTGCAGCAGCTCGAGCGCGTGTTCGGCACCGGCAGCGCGGGCCTGGGCAACTCGGCCACCCAGCTGTTCAATGCCTTCTCCGACCTGGCAGGTTCGCCCGGCGACCTGTCGGCGCGGCAGGCGGTGCTGTCGCGAGCCGAGGACTTCGCGTCGCTGGCGCGCTCGAACAGCGACCAGCTGGAGGCGATGCAGCTCAACGTGGTCGGCGACGTGCGCAACTCGATCAAGGACGTCAACGAGATGGCCCAGGGCGTGGCCGATCTCAATGCCCAGATCGCCGCCGCCCAGGGCAGCGGCCATGCGCCGAACGACCTGATCGATGCGCGCGACCGGCTGATCAGCCAGATCAGCGAAAAGATCGAGGTGCAGACCATCCAGTCCAGCGATGGCAGCACCAGCATCTTCGTCGCCGGCGGCCAGAGTCTGGTGCTGGGCGGCTCGGCCAACAAGCTGGTGTCCCTGCCCGACCCGTTCGACCCGGCGCGGGTGTCGGTCGGCATCTCGGTGTCCGGCTCGGTCACCGCGCTGCCGACGCGTGCGCTCGGCAGCGGCTCGATCGCCGGGCTGATGCACTTCCAGGACAACGACCTGGTCGATGCGCGCAACCGGCTGGGCCAGATGGTCGCGGCGCTGGGCACCGCGGTGAACAACCAGCAGTCCTACGGCATCGACCTGTCGGGTGCCGCCGGCGCACCGCTGTTCAAGCTGGGCGCCCCGGTGGCCCTGCCGGCCAACACCAACACGCAGCCGCCCGGCCAGGTGAGCCTGTCCATCACCGACGCGACCCAGCTCAAGGCCAGCGAGTACACGCTGGAAGACGATCCCGCCAACCCGGGCCAGTACCGCGTGACGCGGCTGTCCGATGGTCAGCAGTTCGGCGGCCTGGCCGACGGCGCCACGGTCGACGGCTTCACGATCACCTTCGGCAGCCCGCCGCCGAGCGCCGGCGATCGCTTCCTGCTCAAGCCGGTGAGCACCGCGCAGATGGGGATGGCCAGCGCGTTGACCAATCCGCGCGCGATCGCCGCGGCCAGCCCGGTGACGGCCTCGGTGGCGGTGGCCAACACCGGCTCGGCCGCGGTCAGCTCGCTGGTGGTGACGGCCGCGCCGACGGCGCCCTACCAGGACCTGACCATCGCCTTCACCAGCGGCACCGGCGACTACGAAGTGCGCGACAGCGGTGGCGCGGTGCTGGCCACCGGCACCTGGACGGCCGGCGCTCCCATCGCCTACAACGGCTTCGAGCTCAACCTGAACGGCGTGCCGGCCAGCGGGGATTCGATCGCGGTAGTGCCCACGGCCTTCCCGAACTCGAGCAACGGCAATGCGCTGGCTTTCGACGGCATGTCCGCGCGCGCGCTGGTCGACGGCCAGACCGTGACCGATGCCTATGCCGAGACGCTGTCGTCGGTGGGCGTGCGGGTGCAGGGTGCCGCGGCGGCGGCGCAGACCAGCGCTGCGGTGGCGCAGCGCGCCGACGAGGCGCTGACCAGCGAGACCGGCGTCAACCTCGACGAGGAAGCCGCCAAGCTGATCCAGTACCAGCAGTACTACCAGGCTGCCGCCAAGATGCTGCAGACCGCGCAATCGATGATGGACACCTTGCTGGAGCTCGGCCGTTGAGCGCCCGCCCGAGGAGTGTTTGAATGAGCATCCGAGTTTCGAACGTCAGCCGCTACGCCACCGCGCTGGACACGCTGCAGCAGCGCCAGGCCGAGCTGAGCAAGGCGCAGATGCAGATGACCGCCGGCAAGCGCGTCAACGTGCCAAGCGACGATCCCACCGCCGCGGCCCGCGCCGAGCGGGCCTTCATCTCGCAGCAGCGCATCACGGCCGAGCAGCGTTCGGTGTCGGTCAGCCGCAATGCGATGACGCTGGTGGAGTCCTCGCTGGGGCAGGCCACCGACCTGCTGCAAAGCAGCCGCGAGACGCTGATCGCCGGCGGCAACGCCACCTACAGCCCCGCCGAGCGCAAGGCGCTGGCGGTGCAGCTGCAGCAGCTGCGGGGCCAGCTGCTGGCGGTGGCCAACCAGACCGACGGCGCCGGCGGCTACATCTTCGGCGGCCAGGGCACCACCTCGCAGCCCTTCCTCGATTCGCCCGCGGGCGTCGTCTTCGCCGGCACCGGTGGCCAGGGCCAGCTGTCGGTCAACGAGCAGATGCCGACCTCCGTCGATGGCCAGCAGGTGTGGCTGTCGGTACGCAGCGGCAACGGCGTCTACGAGACCGATGCGGCGGCCACCAACACCGGCTCGGGCTACATCGCGCCCGGCGGCATCTCCGACCCCTCGGCGCTGACCGGCGGCAGCTACGACATCACCTTCAGCGTGTCCGGCGGCGTCACCACCTACACCGTCAACCCCACCGGCCAGACCGGCAACTACCAGGACGGCGGCACGATCACGGTCGACGGCATGTCGCTGAAGGTGGGCGGCGCGCCGGCCGATGGCGACCAGTTCACGATCCAGCCTTCCACCGTGGGGCTGAACCCTTTCGCGGCGCTGGACCGGGCCATTGCCGTGCTGGGCAACCCCAACGCCAATGCCGGCGCGGTGGCGCAGGCGGTGAGCAACGGCGTGCGCGACATCGACCAGGTGATGAGCCAGTTCTCCGCCGCCCGCTCGGTGGCCGGCGCCACGCTGAACCGGCTGGACAGCATCGATACGCGTAACCAGGATCGCGATCTGTGGGCCAAGTCGGTACAGTCCGATGCCGAGGATCTGGACATGGTGCAGGCCGTGTCCGATTTCCAGAACAAGCAGACCAGCTACCAGGCGGCGCTGCAAAGCTACTCGCTGGTGCAGAAGCTGTCGCTGTTCGACTACATCAAGTGAAACGCAGCCGACGATTCAGGGTACAAGCCAAGCGATGAGTTCACATCCCGTGCTAGGGCAGGTGGCCCTGGGCTACGCGCCGATGATCGACCGGCACCGTGCGGTCACCGCGGTGCGCGTGACGGTCTTTCCGATCCGGCCCGACGTCAACCCCAAGGCCGGCGACCTGCTGGCCGCGATTGCCGAAACCTGGCCGGCCGACGCCGGCCGCGTCTCGCTCAACATCGTTGGCGAGAGCCTGCTGCAGGACCTGCTGCAGATGGACCTGCCGTTGAACATGATGGTGGAGGTGCCGGCCTTCATGGCGGCCGACATCGCCCACACCGAGGCGCTGATCGCGCTGCACCAGCGCGGCAACACCCTGCTGATCAAGGGCCGGCCGCTGACGCCGCTGCCGCGCGAGGTGCTGCCCTGCTTCGCGTACTCGATCATCGACCTGTCGGACGAGCGGCGCGACGGCACGCCGGCGCCCGGTGGCATCTCGCGCACCATTCCGCACGTCCAAGGCGAGGTGCGCACCCTGGTGCAGATGAACGACGCCTTCGCGCGTGGCGCGATTGCGGTGCTCGGCTGGCCGATCGACGATGCCATCGTCAACACCGGCAAGTCGTCGGCCCAGCCCGACCTGCAGGCGATCGTCGAGCTGATCAACCGCGTCGACCGGCAGGAGCCGGTCGAGCGGCTCGAAGCGGTGATGAAGAACGACCCGACGATGGCGTTCAAGTTGATGCGCTACATCAACTCGCCGGCCTTCGGCCTGTCGGTCGAGATCACCTCGTTCCGCCACGCGATCATGCTGCTGGGCTACCAGCGGCTGAAGCGCTGGCTGGCACTGCTGCTGGCCTCGGCCAGCCGCGACGTGAACATGAAGCCGGTGATCTACGCCGCAGTGCGCCGCGGCCTGCTGATGGAAGAGCTCGTGCGCGAGCACGGCGACCCCGAGAAGCGCGGCGAGCTGTTCATCTGCGGCGTGTTCTCGCTGCTCGACCGCATGATGCGCCAGCCGTTTGCCGACCTGCTGCAGACGATTCCGGTGCCCGACGGCGTGCGCGCCGCGCTCGTCGACGACGATGGCCCGTACTTCCCCTACCTCGAGATGGTGCGGGCGATCGAATCGGCCTCGATCTACGACATCCGCACCGCGGCCGACACGATGCTGCTGGCGGTGGCCGAGGTCAACCGGGCGGTGTTGCGGGCACTGGCGGCGGCGCGGCAGCTCGACTGATCGGGCCCTGACCAGGCACTACTCGCTCAGGTCGCAGGCGAAGTAGGTCACGTAGCGCTCGTTCATCGCCACGCCGGCGAAGGCCACGCGGGGTTCGAGCAGGTTGCGGTGGTGCGTGGACACGCGCCGCCAGCCGCTGATCACCATCTCGGGCTGCTGGAAGTTGTGCGCGACGTTTTCGACGCACAGCGAGCCGCTGGTGCGTTCGACCCGGCTCGCGAACCCATCGTGGCTGGGCCGATGCTGGCGGGCCATGGTGGCACTGTGCTCGGCGGCCAGGGCCGTCAGCGCCGGCGAGATGCGCAACGGCTCGATGCCCTGGCTCTGCCGGTACGCATTGATGGCGGCGAACACGCGCTCGGCATAGTCGGCATCGGGCGCGGCCTGCACCGCGGGCGCCAGCGTGGCGACCAGCAGCAGCGCGCCAAGCCGGCGGGCGAGGAGGGGGCGGCAGCGGGGGGGCATGGGCTTCGCAGTGTGGCGCAGCGGACCTCAACCTTGTGCGGTGTCTGCCGATAAGGCCAGGAAGCCCGTGCATTTGTGCCCGGGCGAAACAGGCCACGACCCTTGTCCATGGAAGACGCCTACGACCCGCGCGACCGCCGCAGCAACTGCCCCGCCTGCGGCGAGGCCATCCGCCGCGTGCCGCGCACCGAGGCCGACCACGCGGGGCGCTTTGCCACGCAGATGCGGCGCTATCAGTGCGCCAATGCGGCGTGCGGCTGGCAGGGCCTGCTGCCGCGCCAGCCGGCCTCCCAGCGCACCGTGGAAGCCGTGGCCGAGGCCGCCAAACCCAGCGCGGCGCGTGAATGGTTCAAGGCCCTGCGACCTGCGCTGCCGCTGGTGGCGGCGGGCGTGGCCGGCGCCGTGCTGGCGAGTGCCGCGATGTGGAGCGTGCTGCCCCACGCCGACCCGGCGCCGCGTGGCAACGCCAAGCTGCTGGCACCCGGTGAACACCACGAAGGCGTGGCGCTCAATGCGCAGCATCCGCTGCTGAAAGCCGAAGACGCCATGCCGCCGGAAGTCGAGCGGCTGTCGCTGCGCCAGGGCTGCGCCTGGGGCCGGCCCGGCACCAATCCCTATCGCGGCACGGTGGACCAGGCACTGGTCACCGCCAAGCTGCCGCCCGAGGTGATCCAGCGCATCGCGATGAAGGTGCAGGCCGGCCAGCTCGATGATCGGCTCGAGATCACGAATGCCGGCATTCGCACCCACAAGGACGAGCGCGAGTTCGAGCCGCGCAATGTGGCGATGACCTATGGCAAGACCCTGTGCGTGAACACGCGGGTGAACTTCAAGCAGGGCCACGTCGAGCGTGCCAGCCTGTACGAGGCGGCCGACAAGCGCGGCAACCTGTACTCGGTGATGGTGCCCGATGTCTGCGGCAATGTGTCGGTGCTGGGTGCGCGCATGGAGCGCAATCGCAAGCGCGTGCCGCTGGCGGTGCTGGCCGAGACCGCGCACGGCGCGCCGATGCTGTTGCGCCTGATGTCAGCCGATCCGGACGATCCGGCCAAGCCCGTGCCCGAGCCCGGCACGCTGGCCTGCGTGCTGGCCGCCCTGGCGGCCCTGGGCTGGAGCGCACGTCGTCGCGCTCGCGCGCCTTCCGTCGGCCAACGCTGACCGCCGGCCGATCAGGGTCGCCGCTGGCAACGTCCGGCAACCCGCAGGAGAAGGTCGCGGCTTAAACTGAGCCGTGATGACGCCCCCACGCTCTCTTCGTTCGCTGCCCCCCACGGGGGCCGGTCAGCGCCTTCGGGCACCTGGGCGCCGCTGACATGTCCGTGCTGTCGCGTCCCCAGGCCATGCCCTCGCACGCGCAGCTGGCGGCGCTGCTGGACAACATCGACGAGCCGATCATCCTGTTCGACAACCGCCGCCGGGTCAGCTGGTGCAACCACAGCGCGGTGCGGACGCTCGGCTGCGAGGCAGGGCAGGACGCGCTGCCGGCACTGTCGCAGGTGGCCGAGCCGGAACGCGCCGGGCTGATCGCCGCCCTCGCGGCCGTGGCCGGCGAAGGGCATTGGCAGGCCCGCCTGTCCGACGGCCGGCCGCTGATGCTGGTGATGTCGGTGGTGCCCGGCGGCGGGCGCATGCTGCGGGCGCGTCCCGGCCCGGCGGCACCGCACGATCCACCGCTGCCGCCCAAGGCCACCAGCGACATCGTCAAGCTGCTCTGGGACGCCCCGCAGCCGATGACGGTGCAGTCGGCCGACTTCCGCATCGTCGCGGCGAACCGCGCCTACTGCGAGGCCTTCGGCCGCCTGCCGAACCAGGTGCTGGGGCACGACCCGATGGAGTTCGCGCCGCCGCAAGACCATGCGGGGATGCTCGAGACCCGCAAGCAGATGATGGCCGCGCTGCACGAGGGCCGCCAGCCCGACTTCCGCCTCGATCGCCGGCTGATCGACGTGCAAGGCCGCGAGCGCCATTTCCGCTTCGCGCCGCGCTGGGTCAGCGCCGACGACGGCGAGCCGCTGCTGCTGGCCATCCTGCACGACGTGACGCCCGAGTACAGCGCGCGCGAGCAGGCCGATCGCAGCGTCTACGAGCTCGAGCACTGGTTCGACCTCAGCCCGATCGGCATGCTGGTGTACGACTCCACCGGCCTGATCGTGCGCAGCAACGCGGCCTTCGAATCACTGGTCGGCACCGCGCCGGTGATGCTGCGCGACGCGCCGGCCGATCTGTGCCAGCTGCTGGCCTGGGAAGGCGATCGCCCGCACCCGGCCTTGCGGGCCGACGCCCCAGCACTCGAAGTACGCGGCAGCCTCGGCCTGCCCGACGGGCGCCGGCTGCGCCTGCGCTCGCGGCTGCGCGCGTTCCGCACCGACAGCGGCGAGGTGCGCGTGATGGCGGTGGTGGAAGACCGCAGCCTGGAGGACGAGCGCGACCTGGCGCAGCTGGAGATCGGCGCGTTGATGGACACCGCCGGTGTCGGCGTGGCCACCTACGAGGCCTCGCGTGGGTGGCTGAAGAGCCGCGCCGCGCCGCGCAGCGGCGGCGGCCAGGCCGCCGCCAACAACCAGGCAGCGCTGCAGTCGATCGGCCGCGACCAGGTGGATCCTGCCTCGATGGAGGAATTCGAGCGGCTGCAGCGCGCCCTGCGCGAGGGCCAGCGGGCGCAGGTGCGCTACGCGGTGCACTTGCCGGAGATGGGCACGCGCTGGCTGCTGACCCGCGTCGAACCCGGCGAGCTGGCGGGCGGCCGCACCGCGCTGTCGGTGGTCACGCTGGACATCACCGAGCAGGAGGAGGCGCATCGCCGCAGCGAGCAGCTGCTGCGCGAGCTGTCTTCCATCCTCGACGGCACCACCGCGGGCATCGCCTACCTGCGCGGCGAGCGCCTGGTGCGCTGCAACCGCCGCTTCGAGCTGATGCTCGAGCGACCCGAGGGCCAGAGTGCCGGCGCGTCGATCGACGATGTGTTCGCGGGGCAGACGGCCGTGCAGGCGCTGTTGCGCCAGGCGCTGGCCGAAGACGGGCGGCTGGAGATCGAGTTCCAGCAGCGCGAGGCCTGGTTCGCGCTGTCGGTGTCGCGCGCACCGGGCGCCACCGCTGGCACCGGTGAGCCCGAGGCCGTGGCGGTGCTGACCGACATCTCGCGCCTGAAGCAGCAACAGGCCGAGGTCGAGGCGCTGGGCCGCGAGCGCGAGTTGATGTTCAGCCTCTCCGATGTCGGCATCGCCTACGTGCGTGGCGGCCGCATCGAGCGCGCCAACGAGGCGATGGCGCTGCTCACCGGCTACACGGTGGAAGCGCTGGCCCAGCTGCCGCTCTATCGCCTGTTCGAGAGCGACGATGTGTTCGAGAGCCTGAAGGCGCAGCAGGAAGGCGCGCTGCGCCGCGCCGGCCAGTGGCGCGGCGAGTACCGCATGCGCCGGCGCGACGGGCGGCTCACCTGGGTGCAGGCCAGCAAGCGCAGCGTCGACGAGCGTGTGCCCGAAGCGGGGCTGATCTGCTCGTATGTCGACATCGACGAACGGCGCCGCGCGCGCGAAGCGGTGCAGCTGCAGGCCGAGCGCACCCGCGCGATCCTCGATTCGGTGCTGGTGGGCATCGTCACCGTCGGCGACACCGGCATCGAGTGGATGAACCGCTCGGCGCGCCGCATGTTCGGCGGCGAGCTGGCCGATTTTGTCGGCGAGCCCATCTCCATCGTCGCCACCGCCGAGCCCGAGCATCCGCTGCGCGCCACGCACTACCTGAAGTCGCTCGAGGAGGGCCAGGCCGAGACCTTCGAATGCCGGCTGCGCGGGCGCGACGGGCGCGAGTTCTGGGTCGTCGGCAATGCGGTGGTGACGGGGCGCGAATCCACCGGCATGCAGATCACCTTCGCGCTGCTGGACATCGAGCGCCGGCGCCAGGCCGAGATCAGCATTGCGCAGGCGCAGGCCTCGCTGCAGCGGATCATCGAGACCGCGCCCCTGGCCATCGCGCTGTTCGACGCCGGCACCGGCCGCGTGCTGCGCCTGAACCACATGGCCGCGATGTTCTTCGGCAAGCCGGTCGAGGCCGTGCTCGGCCGCACGCCGGAAGAGTGGTTCCCGGCGGTCGAGGCGCAGGCCCTGCGCCACGAGCTCGAACAGGCGCAGGCGCAGACCGACGTGCTGCGGCGCGAGCAGCACCGGCACGACGGCGCCGGCGAGCGCCGGGTGTGGGACATGCGCATCGTCAGCCTCGAGTCCACCGGCGAGCCGCAGCTGCTGCTGGTGGCCAGCGACGTGACCGAGCAGCGCGCGGCCGAGCAGGCGCGCTTCGAGGCCGCGGTGTCGCAGCGCGAGATGCTGGTGAAGGAAGTGCACCATCGCATCAAGAACAACCTGCAGGGCGTGGCCGGCCTGCTGCAGCAGACGGCGGCGCGCCGGCCCGAGGTGGCCACGCTGATCAGCGAGGCCGTGGGCCAGGTGCAGGCCATCGCGCAGGTGCATGGGCTGCAGGTCGGCATCTCGGGGCCGTTGCGCATCAAGCCGCTGCTCGAGGCCATCACCGCCTCGGTGCAGCGCACCTTCGGCCGGCCGATCACGGTCGAGACCGAGGGCCAGCCGCCGCACCGCTTCGCGCTGCCGGAGGCCGAGTCGATCCCGATCGCGCTCACCGTCAACGAGCTGCTGACGAATGCCATCAAGCATGGTGCCGGCGGCCCGGTGCGCTGCGTGCTGCGCTGCGAGGAAGGCAGTGTCGGCATCACGGTGGCCAACCAGGGCCAGCTGCGCAGCGGCTTCAGCCTGGCGCAGGTGCCGCCGGGGGTCTCGGGCCTCGGGCTGGTGCGGGCGCTGTTGCCGCGGCGCACCGCCACGCTCTCGCTGCTGCAGGTGGGGCGCGAGGTGCAGGCCAGCGTGGTGCTGGTGCCGCCCAGCATCTCGTTGCTGGAACCCCTCTGAAACCCTGGGTCGCGCGGCCATCGGTGACAATCCGCGCGGCAGTTTCACGGAAAGCGACTCGATGGCCGACAAGGGCAAGATCCTGGTGGTGGACGACGACCGGCTGGTGCTGGCCACCGTGACCCACGGGCTGGCGCAGGCCGGCTACGAGGTGATCGACGCGGACAATGGCGACGACGCGATCCTGCTGGCGCGCGAGCACAAGCCCGACCTCGCGCTGCTGGACATCCGCATGGAAGGCAAGAGCGGCTTCGACGTCGCGGCCTACCTGCGCGAGTACCTGCACACCCCCTTCATGTTCCTCTCGGCCTTTGCCGACGACGAAACCGTGCAGCAGGTGCGTGCGCTCGGCGCCGTGGCCTACCTCGTGAAGCCGCTGGACATCGGACAGATCGTCCCCACCGTCGAGGCCGCGTTCGCGAACCTGCCCACCCGCACGATGGAACGGCCGAGCCCGTCCGTCGTGGCCGAGCCGGCACCTGCGCCCCAGGCCGCGCTGCCCTTGACCGACGTGGTGCCGATGGCGGTGGGCGTCCTGATGCACCGCTACTCGCTGCAGCGCGCCGATGCCTTGATGCGCCTTCAGAAGCTGGCCGGCGACGAGGGCCGCACGCTCGAGGACCAGGCAGCCCGCCTGATCGATGCGGTGGAGCTGCTGGCCCGGCCCGGCCAGCTGTGAGTTTCAGCCCTTCAGCGTGAAGTAGAAGCGCGCGCCTTGGCCGACTTCCGATTCGGCCCAGATCTCGCCGCCATGGCGGCGGATGATGCGGCGCACGGAGGCCAGGCCGACGCCGGTGCCCTGGAAATCGCCGCTCGAATGCAGGCGCTGGAACACGCCGAACAGGCGGTCGGCGAAGCGCATGTCGAAGCCGGCACCGTTGTCTCGCACGACGTAGGCCTTGCGGCCGGGCAGTTCGGCGGGTTCGAACACGATCTCGCTGTGCGCCGCCTTGCTCGAATACTTCCAGGCATTGCCCAGCAGGTTTTCCAGCGCCATGCGCAGCAGCGTCGGGTCGCCCTGCGTCGTCATGCCCGGGGCGATGCGCACCTCGGCCTGGCGCTCGGGGCTGGCGCGGCGCAGGTCGTCGACGACGAACTGCGCCAGCTGCGACAGATTGACCGGCTGGCGCTGCAGCGGCTGCGTCGACAGCTGGGACAGCGACAGCAGCGCGTCGATCATGCTGTTCATGCGCGCGGCGGCGCTCAGCACGCGGTCGAGGTGGTCGTTGCCGATGCGGTCCAGCGCCTTGCCGTAGTCCTCCTTGAGGATGCGGGCGAAGCCTTCGACCACGCGGATGGGCGCGCGCAGGTCATGCGAGACGGTGTAGCTGAACGAGGCATGCTCGGCGGCCAGCGATTCGGTGCTGCCGTCGGCATCGCGCGGCACCAGGGCCAGCAGGCACGCCCTCGCCGTGCCGTCGTCGCGCTCGGCGCCGCGCTCGCTGCCGAGCGCGGCCAGCCATGCGGTCCAGCCTTCGTGCTCGGCGCTCTGGCCGGGCTGCAGTGCCAGCACCCGCTGGCGCAGGCCGTCCGGCAGGCCGGCCAGCGCTTCGGTCCACGGCAGCCCGGCCACCGCGCCGTCGTCCAGCGCCAGCACGCGGCGCGCCGCCGGATTCAGCCGCTGCAGCTGCAGGCGGCCATCGCCACCGGGCGCTGCGAGGCACAGCGCCACCGGGCCGTCGCGCAACAGCACGCCGAACGCTTCGCGCTCGACCAGGCTGCGCTCGGCCTCTTCGGCCGGGCGCGCCAGGCCCATGTAGCCGGCAAAGCTGCCGCGGCTGTCAAAGCGTGGCTGGCCGCGCAGCCGCCAGCGGCGCTGGCTGGCGCCCTGGGTTTGCTGGTGCAGCAGCAGCTCGGGCAGTGGCAATTGCGCTGACATGCGGGCCTGCAGGCTGGCCCCGGGCTCTTCGAAGCGCTCCCACAGCAGTTGACCGCTGAAGGAGCCCACTGCCCAAGAAGAGGCCGGCGCAGCGGCCGGCGGCTGGAAGCGCACCAGGCGGTGGTCCGCGTCGGTCTGCCAGACCCAGGCTTCGCTCAACTGCATCAAGGCCTGGGTCTGCTGGCGGGCCTCCTGCAGCCTGGCCTGCTGGCGTTGCCGGGCCCACAGGGCGCCGGCCAGCACGCAGGCTGCCGCAGTGAGCAACAGGGCCAGCGCGGCCAGCGCTCCGCCCGCGTCGTGCTGGCTGGCCAACAGCGCAGCCACCACCGCTGCCGCGACGAGCACCAGCGGCAGCGCAGCGTCGCTGAGGCGGGCAGACAGGGCGCTGGCTTCGCGTTCACGCGGCATGGTGGCGGGCATTGTAGGCAGGGGTTGCAGCCGTCCATGCCGAAGGGCACGCCGTGGCGGAATGCAGCATTCCCATGGGTGCGGGCTCAAGTTGCCGCGGCGATGACCGAAACAGCGTGAACGAATGCCAACATGGGCAGGCAGCCGCCAGTGCGGCTGAACCGGGCCTCGACAACATGGATATCCGGTCGTGCGGGTGGGAAACAGGCAACGCGAGGCGTGGCTTTGTCGGATGCGGTGACTTTTACGTCTTGACGCGGCGCCATGGGTCCACCATGCTTGCGCGCACCCGGGTGGTTGGCGCTGTGGGGCAGAGGCGCCAGAACCACATGCCCGGTGACCCGCGATGACCGAAGCGACGCACGATACCGATCCCGACCGCCCCGCGGTGCTGGACGCCCAGGCCCTGGCGGGCCTGACCATGCTCGACCCGACCGGCGCGAACAAGCTGGTGCAGCGGGTGCTCAGTACCTACCAGGGCTCGCTGGGGCGTTTGCTGCAGCAGATCGAAGACGGCCGGCAGCGCGCTGACCATGCCGCCGTGAGGCTCGCGGCACACACCCTAAAATCCTCCTCGGCGAGCATCGGCGCGCTGGATCTGTCGCGCTTGTGCGCGACGGCCGAGCAAACCATCCGCGACGGGCAGCTCGAAGCGCTGCCGACCATCGTGGAGAACCTGCAAACCGAGGCCCGGCGCGTGGCGCTGGCGGTGCAGGCGATGTTGTCAGCCTGAGCCCATCGACCACATGATCCTGCCGCACGCCTTCGACACCGACGACTCGCCCGAGCGGCCGAAGGTGCTGCTGGTCGACGACGACGAAGTCAACCTGATGTTGACGGCGGTGGCGCTGCGCGAGCGCGGCTTCGAGATCACCGAGGCCGGCAGCGGCGAGCGCGCGTTGGCCCTGCTGACCGACTGGACGCCCGACATCATCGTGCTCGACGCGATGATGCCCGGCCTCGACGGCTTCGACACCTGCCGCGAGCTGCGCACCTTCGCCGGCTTCGAGAACATGCCGGTGCTGATGCTGACCGGCCTGGACGACGACGCCTCGATCACCCGCGCGTACCAGGCCGGGGCCACCGACTTCTTCGTCAAGTCCACCCAATGGAGCCTGCTGGCCGGCCGGCTGCGCTACCTGTTGCGCAGCTCGCGCACGCGGCAGGAGCTCGAGCGCAGCAAGACCAAGCTGGCCCGCGCGCAGGACCTGGCGCGCATGGGCAGCTTCGACTGGCGGCGCCCAAGCGGCGGCTCGCAAGGCGGCCTGGTGCTGGCGCCCGAGGGCCTGCGCGTATTCGGCTTCATGCCCAACGAGCGCGTCTCGCTGCGCCGCCTGCTGCGCATGGTGCCCGCGCCCGAGCGGCGCGGCATGGCGCGCGTTCTGCACGAGGTGCTGACCTATGCCTCGGTGCTGGCGATCGACGTGCCGGTCACCTTGCTCGACGGGCGGCAGCGCATCGTGCACGTCGAGGCCGAGCCCGAGTTCAACGAGCATGGCCATTCCGTCGGCTACACCGGCATCGTGCAGGACGTGACCGACCGGCGCGTGGCCGAAGACCGCATCCGTCATCTCGCGAACTT
>CAZXLI010000051.1:0-30496 GCA_964641795.1 uncultured Bordetella sp.
ATGGACGAGCCCACCAACCACCTGGACCTGGCCACGCGCGAGGCGCTGAGCGTGGCGCTGAACGAGTTCGAAGGCACGGTGATGCTGGTCAGCCACGACCGGGCGCTGCTGCGCACGGTGTGCGACGAGTTCTGGCTGGTCACCGCCGGCGGCGTGAAGCCCTTCGACGGCGACCTGGACGACTACCAGCGCTGGCTGCTCGAGGTGTCGCGCGCCATCGCGCGCGGCCTCCCGCCACCACCGGTGCCTGGGCCGACGCTCATTTCTGGCGATAGCAGTTCGCCGGCGCCGGCGCGAGCCAACACGCCTTCACCCGGCCCGGCACCGGCCGCCGCAGAGGCCGCAGGCAACCGCCGCGACGACCGCAAGCAGGCCGCGCAGGCGCGCGCCGAACTGGCCAACAAGACCCGCCCGATGCGCAACGAGATCCAGAAGATCGACCAGCGCCTGGAGAAGCTGGCCGCCGAGCGTGGCGAGCTCGAAGCCGCGCTGGCCACCGGCACGATGCCGGGCGCCGAGATTGCCGAGGCCGGCCGGCGGCTGAACCACATCGCCGCAGAGACCTCGATGCTCGAGGAACGCTGGCTGGAACTGCAGTCCGAGATCGAAGCGCTGACCGCTGCCGCTAGCGCTGGCGGTTGAAGTCCATCACCCAGTTCGATTCCCAGGCTTCATCGGCCGCTCCCTTCACGCGGAAGGCCTGCTCCCAGCGCGCCTGTTGCGGGCCGAGGCGGGTCCAGGTGAAGCGCACCTCCACGGGCTGGCCGCCGTCTTCGTCTTCGCCGTAGAACAGGCCGACATCGCCGCCGGCGAAGCCGCCGTGCACCGGTGGCGTCAGCAGCCCGTCGCGGCTGTTGATCCACCAGATCGACCAGCGCCTGCGCTGCACGTCGAAGCTGCGCAGCGTCAGGCCCGAGAAGCCGAGCGTTGGAAAGTCGATCTGCTCGATGTTGGCGGCGCCGCCCAGGCGCGGCTCGCAGACCGAGCGGGACGGAAAGTCCAGCCAGTCGGTGACGCCCAGCAGGCGCGTGGCCAGGCGCCGGTTATCGACCTGCCATCGGCCATGCAGGAAGTCGAAGTCGGCGGGGTCGCCATGCGGAAGGGTGTCGTTCATGCCCGTCTCCAGGTGCGGGGTGTTGGGGGGAATCAGCGCCAGGCCGAGCGGGCCGTGGCTTCGAGCTGCAGGACCTGCGCTTCGCCACGCAGCCAGCAATTCAGCGGCGCGCTCAACGCATCGGCCTCTGGCGCCGGCCGGTCGCGCGGCAGCGTGGCCAGCAGCACCAGCACCTGCTCGCCTTCGCGCACCGGCAGGCGTGGGAAGTTGTTCGACGCGGGTTCGGTCTCCAGGCAGGCCAGCGGCGTGGCACCGGCAGCCGCCAGCATCGGCAGCACACGGTCGGACACGCAGGCGCGCAACGCGGCGTCCGCAGGCGCTTGCAAGGGCCAGACCCAGGCCAACACGCGGCCCGCGCCGCTGGCGCCGACGGCTCCGGGCAAGCCGGCACCGGGGCGCAGCAGCAGCACGTTGTCCGAATCGACCATCGTCGCGTTGGCCGCCTCGCGGTGCGCGCGCCAGACCGGGCCACCGTAGAAATCGGCCAAGGCCTGGGCGCGCGCCGGCATGCCGGCAAAACCGCGCAGCCAGACGAAGCGATCGGCATCCGCCAGGTCGCGGAAGAGCCCGAGCAATGAGATGCCGCAAGCCTGCTGCGGCTCGATGAACTCGCGCTCGAACAGCGCGATCAGTTCGTCGCGCCTTCCAGGGTGCAGTGTGTACTGGCGCAGTTCGACGACGGCCGGCAGCGCGTGCTCTTGAACCATGGCGGAATGGCTCCACAGGAATCGATGGCGGGATGCTGCGCCGCCAAACCTGCCAATGCATGTCAGGATTTGCGGCGACACTCGATGGCATGCGTGCAAGTCGCCTGTTGTCACTGCTGATGCTGCTGCAGACCCGCGGTCGGCAGAGCGCGCCGGCGCTGGCGCGCGCGCTCGAGGTGTCGGTGCGCACGGTGTACCGGGACATCGACCAGCTCAGCGCGGCGGGCGTGCCGGTCTGGGGCGATCGTGGCCGCAGCGGTGGCTTCCAGCTGCGCGAAGGCTGGCGCACGCAGCTCACCGGCCTGACCGTGCCGGAGGCGCGCGCGATCTTCATGGCGGGCCTGCCGGGCCCGGCGGCCGAGCTCGGCCTGGGCGAGGCGATGGCCACCGCCCAGCTGAAACTGCTGGCCGCGCTGCCCAGCGACTGGCAGGCCGACGCGCAGCAGGTGGCGAACCGCTTCCACCTCGATGCCGTGGACTGGTTCCGCAGCGCCACGCCACCGCCGCAACTGAAGACGGTGGCCGAGGCGGTGTGGCTGTCGCGGCGGCTGGCGCTGCGCTATGAAAGCTGGCAGCGCACCAGCGAGCGCATCGTCGAACCGCTGGGACTGGTGCTCAAGGCCGGCACCTGGTACATGGCCGCGCGCCGTGCGCCGCAGCGTGCCGGTGAGCGACCCGGCGAGGCACGGGTCTACCGGCTCGCGGCGATCGAGTCGCTCAGCGCCTTGCCCGAGACCTTCGAGCGGCCGGCGCGCTTCGACCTCGCGGCATGGTGGGCCGAGGCCACGCGCCACTTCGAGGCCGGTGTCTACCGTGCCCAGGCGCGGCTGCGGGTCACCGAACGCGGGCTGCAGCGGCTGCTGGGGTTCAGCCCGCAGGTGGCCGAGGCGGCGCTGGCCAGCGCGCGGCCTTCCGAGCGCGAGGGCTGGGTCGAACTGCAGGTGCCGATCGAATCGGTGGACCATGCGGCACAGGAGATGCTTCGCCTCGGCTCGGAAGCCGAAGTGCTGGCGCCCATCGCGCTGCGCCGGGGCCTGGCGGCCAGGGCCAGGGCCATCGCGGCCCTCAATGCACCCGCCTGAGCACCCGGCACGCGGGGCTTGGCGAGCGCGTGCGCAGTGCCTATGCTCCCGGCACGGGCGGTCGAGGGCCAGGGCCAGGAGGATCGGACATGGCACAGCGCAAGGCGGGATTCTTCAGCGCGCTCATCGGCAGGCGCATCGCAGCCGCAGCGGTCGTGGGCCTGGGCGGGGTGACCGCCCTCGCCGGCCCGGGCGTCACGGTGCTGCACAGCTTCAACTACGCCGACGGCATGTACCCGCAAGGGCGCCTGCTGTACGGCAGTGATGGCCGAATCTACGGCACCACCTACGCCGGCGGCGCCACCGGCCTGGGCACCGTGTTCGCGGTGACGACCGACAAGCAGCACACCATCCTGCACCACTTCGACGGCACCGACGGCAATTCGCTCGACAGCGGCCTGATCCAGCGCGCCGATGGCGTGCTGATGGGCAGCACGCCGCAGGGCTCGTTCTGCGTCGGCAGCGTGTGCTCGGGTTTCGGCGGTTCCGTGTTCCAGCTCAATGCCGATGGCAGCAGTTTCGCGAGCCTGCGCAAGTTCAACGCCAACGGCCTGCCCGACGGTGCGCAGCCCGGCACCTTGCTCGACGGTGGCGACGGCTTCTTCTACGGTACGCAGCGCAGCGGCGGCAGTGGCGGCGCAGGCACGGTCTTCAAGCTGTCGGCCGATGGCTCGGTCGCCACGCTGGTCAGCTTCGATGGCAGCAATGGCGCCTACCCCGGCGGCCTGCTGACCCGCGGCAGCGACGGCAAGCTCTACGGCAGCCTGCGCTATGGCCCGGGCAGCAACGACAAGGGTGCGATCTTTCGCATCGACACCGGCGGCGGCGGCTTCACGCTGCTGCACACCTTCGATGGCAGCGACGGCGCCAGCCCCTCGGGCGCGCTGCTGGAGCTCAACGGTCAGTTCTACGGCGTGGCCGGCGGCGGTGGCGCCTACAACTACGGCACGGTGTTCCGCATGTCGCCGGCCGGCGACATCACCACGCTGCATGCCTTCAATGGCGTCGACGGCTACAGCCCGGTGGGACCGCTGGTGGCCACCGCTGATGGCAACCTCGTGGGCCTGAGCTTCGGCGGCGGCGATTCGCAAGGCGGGACCATCTTTCGCATCAGCCCGAGCGGCAGCTTCATGACACTGTCGTTGCTGAAACCGCAAGGCGGCACCAAGCCGGTGGTCGGCCCGACGCTCGGCGCCGATGGCTTGCTGTACGCGGCGACCACCCAATACGGCGGCGGCACCGGCGCGGCGGGCTCGGTGTTCCAGTTCGACCCGCTGGCGCAGCAGCCGGCCGAGTTGCTGATGAAGAAGACCTGCTACAACGAGTTCAACATGTGCTTCACGCCGATCAACACCTGGGTCGGCCAGCGCTACACCGTCAGTTGGGCCTCGGCCAACCTGCGCAACTGCATGGCCAGCGGCGCCTGGTCAGGGCCGCAGCCCGGCGGCGGCAAGCTCGATGTGACACCCACCCGTGGTGGCATCTACACCTACCGCCTGCGCTGTGTCGGCGCCAACGGCCTGCCCAAGAGCGCCGCGGTGGTGGTGACGGTCGGCGGCCTGCCCTGAACTCCCTGCTTCGACCCATCGCCCGTCCCGGGCTGCGTCGAAAGACCTTTTAAATTGTGTGCAATTTAATTGCGCGCTATAGTTCAACCCATGTCGCGCCGTACCCGCACTGCCACCGCCAACGCCGCCGAGCACTGGCTCGCGCTGGATCACCAGCTGTGCTTCGCGCTGTATTCCGCCTCGCTGGCAATGACCAAGGTCTACAAGCCGCTGCTCGAACCGCTGGGCCTCACCTATCCGCAGTACCTGGTGATGCTGGTGCTGTGGGAAGGCGATGGCGTGACGGTCGGCCAGATCGGCGAGCGTCTGAAGCTCGATTCCGGCACGCTGACCCCGCTGCTCAAGCGCCTGGAGGCCCAGGGCCTGGTCCAGCGCCTGCGCGACAGCGCCGACGAACGCCGTGTGCTGCTGCGACTCACGACCGAAGGTCGCGCGCTGAAGGCGCGGGCCGTCGCGGTGCCGCAGGCCATCGCCTGCGCCGCGGCCTGCGACATCAGCGAGATCGCCACGCTGGTGCGCCAGCTCAGCCAGTTGCGCGAGCAGCTGCTGTCCACCGATTCCCCCGCGCCGCGCGCTGCCTGATGGCGTCGGCACTCCCCGTCCCGTTCCACCACCCAAGGAAATCACCATGGCCCTCGACAAAGTCCTCTACACCGCCACCGCCACCGCCACCGGCGGCCGCACCGGCACCGCCGCCTCGTCGGACAACAAGCTCGTGGTCAGCCTGTCCACCCCGCGCGAACTCGGCGGCGCCGGCGGCGACGGCACCAACCCCGAGCAGTTGTTCGCAGCCGGCTACTCGGCCTGCTTCATCGGCGCGATGAAGGCCGTCGGCGCGGCGCAGAAGATCAAGGTGCCGGACGATGTGTCGATCACGTCGGACGTCGGCATCGGCCCGATCCCCGGCGGCTTCGGCATCCAGGTCGCGATGCGCATCACCTTGCCCGGCTTCGAGCGCGCCGCGGCCGAGGCGCTGGTCGCCGCCGCCCACAAGGTGTGCCCGTACTCCAATGCCACCCGCGGCAACATCGATGTCACGCTGACGGTGGTGTGATGCACGGCGGGCCACCCGGCCCGCCCTCACACCCCGCATTCGCACGACAGCGGCGTGCCCTGTCACGCTGCTGTCGTCATGGCTGGCGATGCTCCGCGGCTGATTCGAGGAGCACCCCCCATGCAAACGCGCGCGAAGATGCTGTCGAGCACGGCCGTCACAGCCTTGGTCCTGGCGACCATGACGGCCCTGGGCCCCAGGGCCCATGCGGCGGTCGACCTGATCGCCATCGGCAGCCTGGGCGGCAGCACCGACCTCTCGAGCCTCACCGGCCTGCTGGAAAACGGCGTCGATCATGGCAACGTGCTCGGCGGCCTGGGCTCGGGCCTGGCCTGGGCCGGCGGCGGCACCTTTCTCGCGCTGCCCGATCGTGGCCCGAACGCCACCAGCTGGAACGCCGGGCTGGACAACACCACCTCGTACCTGTCGCGCTTCCAGACCGTCAACCTGCAGCTGACGCCGGCTGCGGGCGGCAGCCTGCCGTTCACGCTGACGCCCACGCTCTCGGCCACCACGCTGCTGTCCAGCCCCAGCGCGCTGAACTACGGCGGCCTCACGCCGGCCAACAACACGGCGGGCAAGTTCTACTTCAGCGGCCGCTCGGACAACTTCCTCGGCAGTGGTTCGACCAACCCCGACAACGCCCGCCTCGACCCCGAGGCGATCCGCGTCTCGAACGATGGCCGCAGCGTCTTCATCAGCGACGAGTACGGCCCCTACGTCTACCGCTTCGACCGCTTCACCGGCAGCCGCACCGCCACCTACACGCTGCCCTCGACGTTCGCCGCCAACACGCTCAGCCCGAAAGGCGCCACGGAGATCAGCGGCAACAGCAGCGGCCGCGTGGCCAACAAGGGCATGGAAGGCCTGGCGATCACGCCGGATGGCGGCACGCTGGTCGGCTTCATGCAGAGCCCGCTGATCCAGGACGGGGGCGATGGCGGCCGCGCGAACCGCATCGTGACGATCGACGTGAATTCAGGCACCACGCACCAGTACGCCTACGACAACTTCCTCAGCGACACCGGCAAGGCCTACAACGCCAGCGAGATCCTGGCGCTGAACGACCACGAGTTCCTGGTGCTCGAGCGCGACGGCAAGGGCCTGGGCGACGGCAGCAACGCCGTCGTCAAGCGCATCTACAAGGTCGACCTGGCCGGCGCCTTCGATGTCGCCGGCCTGACCGGCGAAGCCAACCTGCTGAGCCACGCCGTCAGCAAGACGCTGTTCGTGGACCTGAAGGCCAACCTGGGCAGCCATGGCATCGGCGCTGCCAGCGTGCCGGCCAAGCTCGAGGGCATGGCCTTCGGCAGCGACGTGATGATCGGCGGCACGCTGCACCACACGCTGTACGTCGCCAACGACAATGACTTCGTGCCCGGCACGGCCGGCGGCAACAACGTCTACGTGTTCGCGTTCACCGACGCCGACCTCGCCGGCTCGGTGTTCCAGAACCAGGCCGTGGCGGTTGTGCCCGAACCCGGCATCTGGGCGATGCTGCTGGCCGGGCTCGGCGTCGTGGGCCTGATCGGCCGCCGGCGGCCGCGCGGCTGACCCACCGTCAGACGCTGCCGGCCAGCAGGCTGAGCATCAGCTCGACGCGCGCCTGCCAGGGCGACAGGGTCGCGGCCGCCGGCAGCGCCGCATCGAAGGCACCGATCAGCGCCCCGCTGGCGCAGCGCGTGCAGCGCATCACCGGAATGCCGGCGGTCACCGCACGCCGCAGCGCCGGCTCCAGCCCCTGGTGCAGGCTGCCATTGCCAGTGGCCGCGACCACCAGCCCGTCGACCCCGTCGGCCACCAGCGCATCGACCAGCCGGCCGCTGGCGCCGGCATGGCTGGTGACCACCTCGACCCGCGGCCACGAGGCGGGCTCGAACGCGATGCGCGCCAGCCCGAGCCCACTGCCCACCGGCCAGGTGCGGTGCCGGCGCAGCTTGCCTTCCTCGACCCGGGCGATCGGCCCGGCGTCGCCTGAACCGAAGGCATCGAGCCGGTAGGTGTGCAGCTTGCGCACGTCCTGCGCCGCATGCACCTGACCCGCGAACACGACCACCACGCCGCACGCCGCCGGTTCGCGGGCAACGGTGATGGCGTCCAGGATGTTCTGCGGACCGTCGGTCTGCAGCGCGGTGGCCGGGCGCATCGCACCGGTCAGCACCAGCGGCTTGGCCGGTCCCAGCACGCGCTGCAGGAACCAGGCGGTCTCTTCCATCGTGTCGGTGCCATGGGTCACCACCACGCCGCAGACCTCGGGTCGCGCCAGGTGGTGGGCGGCACGCTGCGCCAGCTTCTGCCAGGTGGCGTGGTCCATGTCCTTGCTGTCGAGCTGGGCCACCTGCTCGGTCTCGAGCGCCTGGCCCTGCAACGCCGGCACCGCCGCCACCAGATCGGCCACGCCGCGCTGTGCAGCGGTGTAGCCGACGTTGTCCGAAGGATTCGTGGCCGTGCCGGCGATGGTGCCGCCGGTGCCGAGGATCACAACAGTGCTTGGCATTTCGAACTCATCTGGATAAAAATACAGATACTGGATGCAAACGCAGGCATTGTGCCTGCCGGCATGTCAGCGGAGGGACTGACCCGTGGAAGAAAGCCCCAAGCTCACCGCCCGCCAACAGCAGATTCTCGATCTGGTGCAAAGCGCCATCGAACGCAGCGGCGCGCCGCCCACCCGCGCCGAGATTGCCGCCGAGCTCGGTTTCCGCTCGGCCAACGCAGCCGAAGAGCATCTGCAGGCGCTGGCCCGCAAGGGCGTGATCGAGCTGGTGGGCGGCACTTCCCGCGGCATCCGCCTGCGCTCGGACACCTTGCGTGCACTGAACGAGGCCCGCGGCAAGCAGTTCTCGCTGCCCTTGCCCAGCCTGGCGCAGCTGACGCTGCCGCTGGTCGGCCGCGTGGCCGCCGGCAGCCCGATCCTGGCGCAGGAACACATCGACCAGACCTACCTGATGGAAGCCAGCATGTTCCCGCGCCGGCCCGACTACCTGCTGAAGGTGCGCGGCATGAGCATGCGCGATGCCGGCATCCTCGATGGCGACCTGCTCGCGGTGCAGAAGACCCGCGAGGCCAAGAACGGCCAGATCGTCGTCGCGCGGCTGGGCGACGAGGTCACTGTCAAGCGCCTGCGCCGCACCCGCAACAGCATCGAGCTGATCCCCGAGAACCCCGATTTCGAGACCATCGTCGTGCCCTTCGGCGATGTCGACTTCGAGCTGGAAGGCATTGCCGTCGGATTGATCCGCAACACCATGCTGATGTAGGCCGCGCATGAAGACGATCGTGAAGTCACCGAAGGCCGCCTCGTCCGCCGAGTGCGAGCGGCTCGAGCAACTGCCCAACATCGGCCCGGCCATGGCGGCCGACCTGCGTGCGCTGGGCATCGTGCACCCGCGCGAGCTGGCGCACCGCGACGCCTTCGTGCTGTACCAATCGCTGTGCGCCCACACCGGCAAGCGGCAGGATCCCTGCGTGCTGGACACCTTCATGGCCGCCACCGACTTCATGCGCGGCGCCGCACCCGCGCCGTGGTGGGCCTACACCGCGCAGCGCAAGCTCCTCTACGGACAGGTCTGAATCCGCCCCGCCTGGCCGCACCCGATGAACGTTATCGCGCCGCGGGGCTGATCGTCAGCACCGCCACGGGCGCGCCCTGGGCCCACACCGGCGTGTAGTCCACCGCCAGCCAGCGCGCCAGAAAACTGCGGTACTGCGGCGACCACGGAATGCCGCTCTGCCCGGTGCTGTGCATGAAGCCCGACTGCTTCGGATCGGCCAGGTCGTACACCGCGCGCAGGCTGGGGCCGTGTTCGTCCAGGTAGTACTCGCCCGTCACGCCATCGGCCTTGACGCTGACGCGCGACACGTTGATCGAGTTGGTGTCGCCACCCATCGGCGCTCGCAGTTCAAAGAACCGGGCCAGCGGCTTGACGCTCGAGAACGGACGGTGTTCGGCGCGCATCTGGTGCGCGCGACCCCAGCGCCAGGCCGCCACGTCGGGTCCTTGCAACTGCTGGAGTTCGTCCAGCGCCGCGGTGAATGCGACATCGGCCTGCTGGGCGCAGGTTTCGACCGCCGGGGTGCGCTGGTCGTCGCACCAGCGGCCATCGTCGCGTGCCAGGATGCCTTCGATCGCGTCCATGAAACTGCGGCCGCCGTAGGCGCGCTCGTTCAGCACCGCCAGGTCGTCGCCGAGGATGGTGCGGATCAGCTGGCGCTGCCAGGCCCAGAAGATCAGCGGCGCCGCGCTGTCGGCCGCCATGCGGCCTTCGAAGCCGGCCAGCTGCTGTTGCGCGGCCGCCGCCAGCGGATGCGAGGACTTCGCCTTCTTCAGCCACGGCAAGGTGTTCGGCACGGCGAGTGACGTGAGGTCGGCATGCATCGCCTTGAGATCGGCGCCCGTGTGCTTCGGCTTCGCATCGAGCAGTTGCTCGATGCGCTGCTGGCGGTAGGGCTGGGCCCAGCTGCTGGTCAGGAAGTGCGGGTAGTCCTGCGGCACGGTGCGCTGGTTGGCGGTGGCGAAGTAGCCCTTGTCCGGATCGGTCCACTTCGGCAGGTCCTCGAAGGGCAGCCAGCCGGCCCAGTCGTAGCGCGCATCCCAGCCCGGCGCGGGTGCCAGCCCCCACAGGTCGTTCTCGGGCTTGCGCAGCGGCACGCGGCCCGGCAGCACCAGGCCGATGTGGCCCTGGTCGTCGGCCACCACCATGTTCTGCATCGGCGCCACCCAACCGCGTGCCGCCTCGATGAACTCGGACACGCTGCGCGCACGGCTCATGCGGTAGCCCGCGCCCAGCTGGTCGGTGTTGGCATCCAGGGCGGTCCAGCGCATCGCCAGCACATAGCCCGGCTGACCCTTGGCCCCCAGGACGTCGTCCGCGATGCCGGCATCCGAGATCACCGGGCCGTGGCGGCTCTGGCGGACCGTCAGTGTCACGTCGGGCTTGCCGCGCACGTGGATCACTTCCTGGCGCGAGTCGAACTTCGCCCAGCCGTCGGGCGTCTGGTACTGCGCCGGGTCGTCGGGCTTGATGCGCTCGAGGTACAGGTCCTGCACGTCGGGGCCGGTGTTCGTGAAGCCCCAGGCGATGTGCTCGTTCTGCCCCAGCACCACGCCGGGCACGCCGGGCAGTGTGGCCCCGGCCACCTTGTAGCCCGGAGCCTCCAGCCGCGCGAAGTACCACAGCGCGGGCGCGGACAGCTTCAGGTGCGGGTCGTTGGCCAGCAAGGGCTTCCCGGTGCTGGTGCGGGCGCCCGACAGCACCCAGTTGTTCGAGCCCACGCCCTCGATGCCCGATTCGGGCGCGGCCGCCAGCAGGCGGTCGATGCCGCTGGCGCTGGTGGCCACGTTGGCATCGAGCTTCAGCCCCCGGTACAACGCCGTGTAGTCCTGGGTCGGCAGCGGCTGCTCGCCGGGGTACGGCGGCAGCAGCTGGTCGATGCGGGCCTTGTCCATCTTCAGCGCCAGGCGCAGGCGCAGCAGCTCGGTCGACCAGTTGGCGCCGAGGTCCCAGGCCATCATGATCGACCAGGCCAGGCTGTCGACCGGCGACCACTCCGGCGGCTGCAGCCCCAGGACCACGAACTCCGGCGGCCGTGCGGCCACCGTGTGGCGGATGGCGGCGTTCACGCCTTCGGTGTAGGCCAGCAGCGCGTCTCGGGTCTCGCCCTTCGTCTGGGCCCATTGCGCCTCCGCGGCGCGGCGCACGCCCAGCGCGCGCAGGAACTTGTCGGTGTCCACTGCCGCCGGGCCGAAGGCCTCGGCCAGCTGGCCGGCGCCGATGCGGCGGTGCGTCTCCATCTGCCACAGCCGGTCCTGCACATGGGCCACGCCCAGGCCGAACATCAGGTCATGCAGGTTGCCGGCCTTGATGGTGGGGATGCCGTCGCCGTCGCGCTCGATGCGCAACTCGGCTTGCACGCCAGGCAGTGCCAGCGTGCCTTCGGTCTGCGGCAGCACGCGTCGGCTGTAGATCCAGGCGGCCATCGCGGCCCCTACCAGCAGCAGCACCAACAGCTGCGCCAAGCGCTTCACCCAACGCATCGCATCCATCTCCTTGCCCGTGTCCGGCCAGGGTAGCAGGCCGGCGCGGCCATGAACTGGCGGCAAAACCCTGGGCTGTTCCGTGATTCGGTCAAGGCCCCGGATCGAACAATTGGCTACAGCCGTGCGGTTTTGCGGTCGATATCAGATCCATGAACACGCTGCACCACCTCTTTCTCCATCGGTCTTCACGCCAGGCCCACCGCGACAGCGGCGCGCCCAGCAGCCTGATGACGCGCGTCGAGGTGTGTCCGCCTGCCCTGTGGCCTTCCTCGCTGACCTTCTGGGGCCGCGCCAAGCGCTGGCTGGACCGTTCGCCGTGGATGCCGCAGGCCAAGCGCCCGGTGAACCGCCTCGCGCTGGTCAAACAGGAGTTCCGCGTGAGCCTGAACGACCTGCGTTCGCCCGAGGCCACCCAGCTGGGTGAACGCATCGAGCGTGCCCGTTCGCTGCGCGAGCTGTGGCACCTGCGCTCCAGCCTCTACACCTTGCTGGCCACCGCCTTCACGCAAGGGGAAGCCGAACGTTGCATGGACCGGCTCAATCGGCACTTCCCGGTGCGCGCGCCGCGCAACGTGCCCGCCGGCCTCTGAACCCCGCACCGCGCCGGCACCCGATGCACACCCCGCCGCCTCGCCATTTCCTGCGTGTCGCTTCGTCGGCACGTGCGGGCACTGCGCCGATGGCGGACATCGGCATGCCGCAGGAGCGGCTGGCCCGCATGGCAGCACGCCGCTGCTTCGTCGAGATGAAGCAGCGCTTCATCGACGCGGTGGCCGACGTGCAAGGCAGCCGCGGCGAATGGCTGCGCCACCAGGTGCGACAGACCCAGGAGCCGGTCGACCTGTGGCTGCTGCGCGGCGCGGTGTTCGCGGCGCTGCGCGGCGTCGACGAGCAGGCGCACCGCGTGCGCCTGGACCTGCACCGCGCGCTCGACAGCGTCTTTCCTGACGCGGGCGAGCTGACGCCCTTCATGCCATTGACTTGATGTCGGCCCCGGCCGCCTGGCGTTCGTTGGCGCGGCCAGTCCACTGGACTGCCCGCGTCCGCACTCCTCACGCCCCGAGGGGCTGACCCGACCGGGCAGCCCGGATCGGGCCGGGCCCTTCGTTCGGCAGTGCCCCCTGGCCGACTTCGTCGGCCGGCCCCGAGAGTGGCGATCCGTCAGCCGACGTTCAGATAGTCCTGCTTGCCCAGGTCCACGCCGTTGTGGCGCAGCAGCGCGTAGGTCGTCGTGCAGTGGAAGAAGAAGTTCGGCAGCGCCCAGTGCTTCAGGTAGAACTCGCCCTTGAAGTGCAGCGGGTCGCGGTTGCGCATCGGCAGCACGATTTCGCGCTCTTCGCTGCCATCCACCGCATCGGCCGGCACCGACTGCAGGTAGTCGATCGTCTTCTGGATGCGCTGGCGCAGCTCGGCGAAGTTGGTCTCGTTGTCCTCGAACTTCGGCGGCTCGACGCCGGCCAGCCGCGCGATGCAGCCCTTGGCCGCGTCACTGGCGATGCGGATCTGTGCAATGAAAGGCAACATGTCCGGCGCCAGGCGGGCTTGCAGATAGACCGCCGTGTCGAACTTCTTCGCCGTCGCATGGGCCTCGGCCTTGTCCAGCCATTTCAGCATCGCGCCCAGCTGGCGCACGAAGACCGGCACGCTGGCCGAGTGCATCGAGATCGTCATTCAAGTCTCCTCGCCGGTTCATCCGGGTGTTCGAGCGGGCGATGCTAGCGCCGTCACGATTGCCTTGCAGAAGGCGGCAGAATCAACGCAGCCGGATGACCAACCCCAAGCTCACTTCGCTCGCTGCCCCCAAGGGGCGCGCCCTGCCCTTCGGGCGGCCGGGCGGGCATTGACATGAACATCATCATCCTCGACGACTACCAGGACGCGGTGCGCAAGCTGCGCTGCGCCGCACGCCTGGAACACCTGAACGCCAAGGTCTTCACCAACACCGTCAAGGGCATCGGCCAGCTCTCGGTGCGGCTGCGCGACGCGGACATCCTGGTGCTGATCCGCGAACGCACGCACTTCCCCCGCGCGCTGCTCGAGAAGCTGCCCAAGCTCAAGCTCATCTCGCAGACCGGCCGCGTCGGCCCGCACATTGACGTGGCCACCTGCACCCGCATGGGCATCGCGGTGGCCGAAGGCGTGGGCTCGCCGGTGGCGCCGGCCGAGCTGACCTGGGCGCTGATCATGGCGGCCATGCGCCGGCTGCCGCAGTACATCGGCACGCTCAAGCACGGTGCCTGGCAGCAGTCGGGGCTGAAGTCGGCCTCGATGCCGCCGAACTTCGGCATCGGCATGGTGCTGCGCGGCAAGACGCTGGGCGTGTGGGGCTACGGCAAGATCGGCCAGTTGCTGGCCGGCTACGGCCGCGCCTTCGGCATGCAGGTGCTGGTGTGGGGCAGCGAGGCCTCGCGCCTGAAGGCCGCGGCCGATGGCCATGAAGCCGCCGAATCGCGCGAGGCCTTCTTCGAGGCGGCCGACGTGCTGACGCTGCACCTGCGGCTGACCGATGCCACCCGCGGCCTGGTGACGCTGGACGACCTGTCGCGCATGAAGCCCACCGCGCTGTTCGTCAACACCTCGCGCGCCGAGCTGGTGGAAGAAAACGCGCTGGTCTCGGCGCTGAACAAGGGCCGCCCCGGCATGGCCGCGGTCGACGTGTTCGAGACCGAGCCCATCCTGCAGGGCCACCCGCTGCTGCGGCTGGAGAACGCGGTGTGCACGCCGCACATTGGCTATGTCGAGCAGGACAGCTACGAGCTGTACTTCGGCGCCGCGTTCGACAACGTCATCAACTTCATCCGCAACGAGCCGACCAACCTGGTGAACCCGGAAGCCCTGAAGGTGATCCGGTGACCGAGGCCCACCGCGGCGCACGCTGGGCGCTGCTGTACGGCAACTTCACCATCGGCTGCGGCGTGATGGTCGTGGCCGGTGCGCTGAACGACCTGGTGCGCTCGCTGCAGGTGAGCGTGGCGCTCGGCGGCCAGCTGATCGCGGTGGCCGCGGTGATGATGGCGGTGGGCGCACCGGTGATGGCGGCCCTGGTCGCCGGCATCGACCGACGCCGGCTGCTCACCCTCTCGCTGCTGTGGTTCGCGCTCGGCCATGGCCTGTCGGCCCTGATGCCGAACTATGCCGCGCTGCTGCCGGTGCGGGCGCTGTCGGTGCTGGGTGCGGCGGTGTTCACCCCGCAGGCGGCCGCCGCCATCGGCGTGATGGTGCCGGCCGAGCAGCGCGGCCGCGCCATCACCTTCGTGTTCCTCGGCTGGTCGGTCTCGTCGGTGCTCGGCATGCCGCTGCACGCCTACATCGGCGAGGCCTTCGGCTGGCGCTATGCCTTCGGCCTGGTGGCCTTGCTGGCGCTGGTGGGCGCCGCCTGGGTCTGGCGTGCGATGCCCGACGGCGTGCGGCCGGCGGCGCTGTCGCTGGCGCACTGGCGCCAGGTGTTCACGCACCCGGTGCTGATGGCCATCGTCGCGGTCACCGCGCTCAGTGGCGCCGGGCAGTTCACGCTGTTCTCGTTCCTGGCGCCGTACTACCGCCAGGTGCTGGGCGCGAGCGCGGCCGAGATCAGCCTGATGTTCTTCTGGTTCGGCGGCGTCGGGGTGCTGGGCAACGTGCTGCTGTCGCGCCACATCGACCGCTTCGGCGGCGACCGTGCGGTGGCGCTGCTGATCAGCTGCATGGCGCTGTCGCTGCTGGTGTGGCCGCTGGGCAGCAGCCTGCCGCTGATGGTGCTGGCGATCGCCCCCTGGGCGCTGGGCTGCTTCTCGTCGAACTCGGCGCAGCAGGCGCGCCTGAGCCTGGCTGCCCCGTCGCTGGCCCCGGCGCTGGTGGCCCTGAACAGCTCGGCCATCTATGTCGGGCAGGCGCTGGGCGCCTCCAGCGGCGGCGCGATCATGGCGCAGCAGGGTTTCGGGCCGCTGCATTGGGTGGGCCTGGCCTGGATGCTGGCCGCGCTGGCCTTGAGCCAATGGGCAGCGCGGCGCAACCGCGGCAGCCGCCCGCTGGAGGCGGCGCGTGGCTGAGACGACGCCTGCGGCGCCGCCGGTGCTGCGCAGGCCGCAATCGCCGATGGAGCTGTTCCGGGTGTTCAACCGCCTCGCGCTGCAGGGCTTCGGCGGCGTGCTGCCGATCGCACACCGCGAGCTGGTCGAGCGCGAGCAGTGGCTCAGCCCGCAGGGCTTCATCGAGCTGCTGGCGCTGGGCCAGGTGCTGCCGGGTCCGAACATCATCAACCTGGCGCTCATTTTCGGTGATAGGCACTTCGGGCTGCGCGGTGCCTGCGCGGCCATCGGCGGGCTGCTGCTGGCGCCGATGGCGATCGTGCTCGCCCTGAGCCTGCTGTACCGGCAGTTCGCCGACCAGCCGCTCGTGGCCTCCGCGCTGCGCGGCATGGGCGTGGTGGCCGCCGGGCTGGTGATTTCCACTGCGGTGAAGCTGGTGCGCACGCTGGACGGCAACCCGCTGGGCAAGCCGCTGGGCCACGCCATCGCCGGCGCGACGCTGCTGCTGGTGGGCGTGCTGCGCTGGCCGATGGTCTATGTGGTGCTCGGCCTCGGCGGGTTCGGCATGGCCCTGGCCTGGCAGCGCCTGCGTGCAGGCGCGGCGACACGCTGACGAGGACGCGGGGATGACGGAGGTCTGGACCCAGCTGGGCCTGCACGGCTTGGGCTGGCGCGAGCTGCTGCAGCTGACAGGCCACTTCATGCTGCTGTCGATGCTGGCCGTGGGCGGCGCCATCACCACCGCGCCGGACATGCAGCGCTACCTCGTGCACGAACGCGGCTGGCTCGGCGACGCGGACTTCACCTCGTCGGTGGCGATCGCCCAGGCCGCGCCCGGCCCGAACATCTTGTTCGTCGCGCTGGTGGGCCTGAATGTCGCCGGCCTGGCCGGACTGCTGGCCACGATGATCGGCATCATGCTGCCGTCCTCGCTGCTGGCCTGGGGCGTGGGCCGGCTGCGCCGCCAGCACCGCGATTCGCTGCTGCTGAAGGCCTTCACTGCCGGGCTGACACCGCTGACGCTGGGCCTTCTGCTGTCCACCGGCTGGGTGCTGCTGGCGCCCTCGCGCATGCACTGGGGCACCTGGCTCGTGGTGGCGACAACGGTGCTGGCGATGGTGCGCACCAAGCTCAGCCCGCTGTGGCTGATCGCCGCCGGCGCGGTGGCCGGCATGCTGGGACTGACGGGGTAGCCGCATGGTCGGACTGTTCGATGGCATCCACGACCTGCCGCTGTTCATCGGCGCCGGGTTGCTACTCAACATCACGCCCGGTGCCGACATCGCGCTGATCGCCGCGCGCACCGCGGCGCTGGGCTTCCGCGGCGGCGCGGCGGCGGCGCTGGGCGTGGGCGCCGGCTGCATGCTGCATGCGGCGGCCGCGGCGCTGGGGCTCTCGGCACTGCTGGCCGGCTCGGCCACCGCGTTCACGGTGATCCGCTGGGTCGGCGCGGCGTACCTGGTGTGGCTGGGGGTGTCGATGCTGAGGACGCGTGCGCAAGCGGCGCCTGTCGCAGGCAGCTCGGTGCCGCCGGTGGCCAGTGCGAGCTTCGGCCGCGTCTTCGCACAAGGCTTCCTGACCAATGCGCTGAACCCGAAGGTCGCCTTGTTCTTCCTCGCCTTCGTGCCGCAGTTCATCGAGCCGCAGGCCCCGAGCAAGGCCATCGCGTTCCTGCTGCTGGGGCTGGTGTTCAACATCAACGGCACGCTGGTGAACGTGGGCCTGGCCTGGCTGCTGGCCGCGCTGCGCCAGCGCTGGCGCGGTGGCAGCGGCCGGCTCGGGCTGTGGTTGACGCGCGGCGCCGGCGCCTTGTTCGTCGCGCTGGGCATACGGCTTGCCCTGAGCGATACGCATGGACCCTCATGATCCGGGAGTGAAGAAGATGAGTCGATCCATCCGATGGAGCGGCCTGCTGCTGGCATTGGCAACGCCGCTGGTGCTGGCACAAGGTGCGGCCTCGGCGCCGGCCGCGGGCGTAGGCGTGGTCGAGAAGGTGGAGAAAGCCATCGAACACGGCGCGAAAGCCACGGCCAGCGCGGTAGCGCACGGTGCCAAGGTGGCGGCCAGCGGTGTCGAGCGCGGTGTGAAAGCCGCAGCCAGCGGCGTGCAGCGCGGCGCGAAGGCGGCCGCCAGTGGCGTGCAGCGTGGTGCGCGTGCCGCGGCGAGCGCGGTCGATTCGGTGGCGCACAAGGTGGTCGGCTCGGCCCCGGCCGCTTCGGCTGCAGCCTCGAAACCGGCTGATTGAGGCAGAGGTCGAGCAAGGCTCAGCCGAAGCGGCCCTGCAGGCACCAGCCCTGGCCCTGCCCCGGCGGCAGCGGCAGCCGCTCGCAGAAGATCCACAGCAGCGAACCATCCGGCCGTCCGGCGATGTAGTAGTCGCGCGTGACCAGGCCTTCGTCCCACCAGCCGGACTCGATGCGCTCGGGCCCGGCCAGCAGTTGCAGCGGCCGGCCTTCGTACAGTGGCTGGCCGTGCCGCTCCTGCAAGGGCAGCGGCTCGGGCAGCAGCCACACCGGGCGCAACAGCGTGCGGTCGCGACCCACGGGTTTGACTTGTGCTGATGCGGCGGCCGCCAGCACTGCGGCGGCGTTCGCCGGCTCGGTGACCGTGCTGCGTTCGGGCCGATGGTCGGCCACCGCCCTCAGGCTGCAGACCTGCTCGCGACCCAGGCGCGCCTGCAGGCGCTCGACCAGGCGCGTCAGTCCCTCGCGCTCGGTGGCGCGGGTGGGAAACAGCTCGGCGTTCGGCACCGCGCCGGGCACCAGCGCATCGCTGTGCAGGCTGAGCTCGAGCGCCGGCGCGGGCAGCGGCAGCCGTGCCAGGCGCTCGGCCAGCAACTGCTGCAGGTGGCCGACATCGACCGCCGGCTCGGCCAGTGCGATCTCCAGCGTGCTGTGCGGCGGCACCTGGCTGTCGCCGCGATGGCGCGGCTCGTGGTGGGCGCGCAGCGTGAAGGCCGCGATGCGGCCATGCAGTGCCTGCGCCCAGGCCACCAGCCGCGCCAGCAGCACGCGCGCACCCGCCAGCAGCTGCGCGCTGGTGTCGGCGCGGGCAAACAGCTCGAGCCGGCTGTCGAAGCGCGGCGGCGCGGTCACCCAGCGCTGCGGCTCCGGAGCATCGCCGCGCGCGCGGTCGAGCTCGTTCAGCAGTTCAGGGCTGAAGCGGCGCGCCAGGCCGCTGCGCGGCAGGCTGCGCAGGTCGCCCAGCGTGCGCAGGCCCATGCCCTGCAACGCCTCCCAGTGCTCGCGGCCCGGGCCCAGCAGCCACACCGGTGCGGCGTCGAGCCAGCGGCGCAGCACCATCAGGTTGTCGCTGTGCGGACCGAGCGTGAGGTCGGCGCGCCAGCGTGCCAGCAGCGCCGCGCCCAGCGCGGTGGGCGCGGTGGCGATCTGCAGCTGGTGACCCAGCGGCTGCAAGGCCTGCTGCAGCAGGTCGATCAGCCGCGGCAGGCCGCCGAAGTAGCGCAGGCTGGCGCGCACCTCGAGCTGCAGGCCGGCGCGGCCGGGCTCGTCGCCCAGCACGACCGAGGGCGTGAAGGCCAGAGCGGCATGCGCCAGCGCCTGCAGCGCCTGCGCATCGCGGTGGGCATCGGCCTGGCCCAGCAGCGCGTTGGGCGCCAGCGCCAGCGCGGTGGCGCGCTTGAAGCCGGGTTTCACGCCCAGCGCACGCGCCGCTGCATCGACCTGCACGACGCGATGTTCCTCGATCAGCACCACCGGCAGCCCGGCCAGCGCGGGATCGAGCGTGCTGGCAAAGGTTTCCAGCGACAGCGCAGGCAGATGAATCGCTATCCACAGCATCGCAGCGGCGGCCCATGGTGATCACGGCTGCGAAGGATCGGCCGGCAGACGCGCCATCTGCTCGGTCATCGCCGTCAAGGCCGCCAGCCGGGACTGCGCAGTGGCGGCCGCCTGCGGCGAATGCTGCAGGCGCCAGGCCAGCGCGGATTCGGCGCCTTGCTGCTGCTGCAGGCGGTCTTCTTCCTCCGGCCCCAGCACCGGCACCAAGCGCAGCGACAGCGGCCGCAGCAGCGGTGGGCCGCGGCGCTTGAGCAGCCGCAGCTGCAGCCGGTCGACACCCGCCGACTGCAGCAGCAGGCGCAGCGGCGCGGGGCTGGGCCGGTGGCTGGCCGCCATCTCGCGGAACACGAACACCGGCCCGTCATGGGCCTGCGCTGCCAGCTGCAACCGGCGCAGCGCATCGGCCTTCAGCGGCGCAGCCAGCCAGGCCAGGATGGCGCCGACATGACCGCTCTTGAGCGCCTGCTCCAGCGCCCACAGCACATCGGCACTGGGCAGCAGGTGCTGCAGCGGACCACGGCGCGCTAGCGTCTGAACGCAGCGGCCATGCGGGCTGCGGCCGCGCACGATCAGCCACTGCCGGGCGTCCAGCCCCAGCGCGGCCAGGGCGCCGGCATGCAGCCCCGCCGGCGGATCGAACAGCATCACGCACCGGCCGGCCCCTTCGCCGTCTTCGCCACGGGCGCTGCGCGCGGCGCGCGCCACCGCGGCCAGCGCCGGTGCCAGCAGTCGCATCTCGCCCAGCCCGGCATGCGGCAGCAACAGCTCGGTGAGCATGCGGTGCGGCCAGCCGCCCCCCGGCAACTCGGCATCCAGCACGGCAAAACCACTGGCGGTGACCACCTGCAGGCCGCCGCCAAGTTGATCGGCCCGCCACAGCGCTGGATGCAGGGCTTCCGGCGCTCGCAAGAGACCTGGGGTTTCAGGCTCAGCGGCTACGGCTGCTTCTGCGGCTGCTTCAGTAACTGCTTCTGCGACGGCTTCAGTAGCCGCTTCTGCGGCTGCTTCCGGCACCGTTGCCCACAGCGCCGCATTGGCCGAAACGGCCTGGTCGTCGAATGGCAGCGAGAGGTTCACGAACATACTGTAGTTTCATACAGTATTCGTGGCAAGCCCCGCCGCCCGCGTCGGCGTGGCGCCACACCCCTGCGCTGATAATCGGCGCCCCATGCCGTCCCTGCTGCAGCGCTTCTCCCGCATCGCACCGTACTTTCGCCACAGCCGGTGGGCGCTGGTCGTCGCGATGGTGGGCTCGCTGATCGGCGCGGCCACCGAACCGCTGATCCCGGCGATGATGAAGCCGCTGCTCGACCAGGGCTTCTCGGCCCGCGCGCTGCCGCTGTGGCTGGTGCCGCTGGCCATCGTCGGCATCTTCCTGGTTCGCGGCATTGCCGGCTTCGTCGCGCAGTACGCGCTGTCCTGGGCCGCGCACCGCGGCGTGCAGGACCTGCGGCACGAACTGTTCGAGCGCATCCTCACCGCCGAGCCGGCGATGTTCAGCCAGCGCTCGGCCAGCGGACTGACGAACACACTGGTCTACGAGGTGCAGTCGGGCGCGCAGCAGCTCATCAACTCGCTGCTGACGCTGGTGCGCGATTCGCTCACGCTGCTGGCGCTGCTGGTCTGGCTGCTGTGGCTGAACTGGCAGTTGACACTGTTCGTCGCGGTGCTGTTCCCGGCGGTGGCCTGGGTGATGCGCACGGTGGGCACCCGGCTGCACCGGCTGACGCGCGAAGGCCAGGACGCCACCGACGCGCTGGCCTACGTGGTGGAAGAAAACGTGCTGGCCTGGCGCATCGTGCGCATGCACGGCGCCGCGCCGGCACAGGCCAGCCGCTTCGACACCCATGCGCAGAAGATGCGCCGCGTGCTGATGAAGATCGTCGCCGCCAGTGGCGCGCTGACGCCGCTGACGCAGGTGTTCACCGCGCTCGCCTTGTCGGCGGTGATCGTCGTCGCCTTGTGGCAGAGCCACACCGAGGGCGCCACCGTCGGCGGCTTCGTCGCCTTCATCACGGCGATGCTGATGCTGGTGGCACCGGTCAAGCACCTGTCGGACGTGATGGCGCCCATCACCCGCGGCCTGGCCGCCATCGAGCGCGGGCTCGAGCTGATCGACCAGAGCCCGCAGGAACGCGGCGGCAGCCACGATCCGGGCCGCGCACAGGGCGAGATAGCACTGGAAGGCGTCTCGCTGCGCTACCGCGACAGCGCCTCCGATGCGCTGGAAGAACTGAGCCTGACGATCCGCCGCGGCGAGACACTCGCGCTGGTCGGCCCCTCGGGCGCCGGCAAGTCCTCGCTGATCAACCTGCTGCCGCGCTTCGCCGAGCCCACCACCGGCCGCATCCGCCTGGACGGCGTGCCGCTGGCCGAGTGGAACGTCGATGCGCTGCGGCGCCAGTTCGCGCTGGTGAGCCAGGACGTGGTGCTGTTCAACGACACGGTGCTGGCCAACATCTGCCTCGGCGCCGAGCCCGACCCCAGGCGCGCCCGTGCCGCGCTGAAGGGCGCGCACCTGCTCGATTTCGTCAACAGCCTGCCGCAGGGCCTGCTGAGCCTGGTGGGCCACAACGGCAGCCAGCTCTCCGGCGGCCAGCGCCAGCGCCTGGCCATCGCCCGCGCGCTGTACAAGGACGCGCCGATCCTGATCCTCGACGAAGCCACCTCGGCGCTGGACAGCGAGAGCGAGCGCGCGGTGCAGGAGGCGCTGGACGAGCTGATGCGCGATCGCACCACCATCGTCATCGCGCACCGGCTGTCGACCATCGAGCATGCCGACCGCATCGCGGTGCTCGAAGCCGGCCGCCTGGTCGAGCTGGGCCCGCATGCCGAACTGCTGGCGCGCGGCGGCGTCTATGCGCGGCTGCATGCGATGCAGTTCCGCAGCTGAACCCGAGCCCTCGCCACCCCAAGCCATGATCGACCGTCACCTGCGGACCCTGCTGCTGGTGCTGGCCCTGCTGGGCCTCGCCGGTTGCGCCGGGCTGCCGCCGCGCGGCACGCCGGCGCCTTCGTACGCCCTCACCGACACCGAGCACACCGCGCTCGCCCGCGTGGCCGAGGCCAGCCGCGCACCGGGCGAGACTGCGCCCTCGGCCTTTCGCATGCTGCCGGCCGGCGAATACGCGCTGAACGCGCGGCTGGCGCTGGCGCAGCGGGCCGAGCGCTCGCTGGACGTGCAGTACTACCACCTGCACAACGACCGCGCCGGGCGCCTGCTGCTGCGCGAGCTGCGCGACGCGGCGCGGCGCGGCGTGCGCGTGCGGCTGCTGGTCGACGACTTCTACGCCGCCGAGGTCGACGAGCTGCTGCTCGGGCTGGCGGCGCACGAGCACGTCGAAGTGCGGCTGTTCAACCCGCTGCCCCTGCGCCGCGGCCCGCCGGTGCTGCGGCTGCTGCTCTCGCGCGGGGATTTCGAGCAGCACAACCACCGCATGCACAACAAGCTGTTCGTCGCCGACAACGCGATGGCGGTCTACGGCGGCCGCAACATCGGCGACGAATACTTCATGGGCTCGCGCGACGCGAACTTCGTCGACTTCGACGTGCTGTCCACGGGCCAGGTGGTGCGCGACATGTCCGCGGTGTTCGACCGCTACTGGAACAGCCCGGTGGTGTGGCCGCTGCACAGCGTGCTGCCGCCGCCGGACGACGCGGCCGCCGCCCGCGACCGGTTCGACGCCGCGGTGCGCGACGTCCCTGCCGTGGTGCCCGACTACGCCATCGACCCGATGGGGCAGCCGCCGGTGGAGCAGCTGCTCGCTGCCGGCCGGCTCGCGCTGATTCCCGGCCGGGCCCAGGTGTTCGCCGATCCGCCCGACAAGGCCAGCGGCCCGTCGGACGGGCGCCCGACCGAAGCGATGCAGGGCCTGCTGCAGGCCTTCACCACCGCCCGCGTGCGGCTGACGATCATCTCGCCCTACTTCGTGCCCAGCGAGGTCGGCATGTCGATGATGCGGCTGGGCGCCCAGCATGGCATCCAGACGGTGCTGTTCACCAACTCGATCGCCTCCACCGACGAACCGCTGGTGCACGAGCACTACAGCCGTTATCGCCTCGAGATGCTGCGCCTGGGCGTGGTGATCTACGAGTTCAACCCGACCCAGGCCCGGCGCAGCCGCACCTTCGGCACCTTCGGCCAATCGACGCCGCGGCTGCATGCCAAGGTGGCGATCGTCGACCGCCACCGGGTGCTGGTCGGCTCGGTCAACTTCGACGCGCGCTCGGCCATCGGCAACACCGAGATGGGCGTCGTCATCGACAGCCCGGCGCTCACCGAAGGGCTGATCCACATGCTCGAGAGCCGCAGCGGCGCGAACCTCTACCGGCTGCGGCTGACCGCCGACCGGCAGCGCATCGAGTGGGTGAGCACCGACGCCGACGGCAAGACCACCGTGACGACCGAGGAGCCCGACAGCAGCGCCTGGCTGCGCTTCAAGATCTGGCTGCAATCGCTGTTCGTCGAAGAGCGCCTGCTGTGAGCCCGGGCGCAGGCCCGCCACGGTATGCTGCCCCTTCCCTGACCGACCCTGCGGACATCCCCATGCCCAGCATCAGCCGCTACCCCGTGCCCGAGCTTGCCGACCTGCCCGAGGACATGCGCCAGCGCATCCTCGAGGTGCAGGAGAAGGCCGGCTTCGTGCCCAACGTGTTCCTTGCGCTCGCGCACCGGCCCGCCGAGTGGCGCGCCTTCGTCGCCTACCACGACGCGCTATTGCTCAAAGACAGCGGCAGCCTGAGCAAGGGCGAGCGCGAGATGATCATCGTCGCCACCTCGGCGGCCAACCAGTGCCTGTACTGCGTGGTGGCGCACGGCGCGATCCTGCGCATCTACGAGAAGAAGCCGCTGGTGGCCGACCAGGTCGCCGTGAACTACCGCAAGGCCGACATCACGCCGCGCCAGAAGGCGATGCTCGATTTCGCCATGAAGGTCAGCCAGCGCTCGCACGAGGTCGACGAGGCCGATTTCGCCATGCTGCGCAGCCACGGCTTCGACGACGAGGACATCTGGGACATTGGCGCGATCAGCGCCTTCTTCGGCCTGTCCAACCGCATGGCCAACCTCACCGGCATGCGCCCGAACGACGAGTTCTACCTGATGGGCCGCGTGCCGCGCGAGAAGAAGAGCACGCCATGACGCTGGCGCTGTCTCGCATCATCGCCGGCGCCTGGCGGCTGGATCACTGGCAGTGGACGCCGCAGCAGCGGCTGCGCTGGATCGAAGAGAACCTGGCGCTGGGCATCAGCAGCTTCGACCATGCCGACATCTACGGCGCCTACACCGTCGAGGCGCTGTTCGGCGAGGCGCTGGCGCTCGCGCCAGGGCTGCGCGAGCGGCTGCAACTGGTCAGCAAGTGCGGCATCCGGCTGGCCGTGCCGGCGCGGCCGGGCAACGCCATCCACCACTACGACACCTCGGCAGCGCATGTGCGCGCCTCGGTGGAGAACTCGCTCGCCGCGCTGCGCACCGACCGGCTCGACCTGCTGCTGATCCACCGCCCCGATGCGCTGCTCGAGGCCGACGAACTGGCCGACTGCTTCTCGTCGCTGCGTCGCGAAGGCAAGGTGCTGCACTTCGGTGTCTCGAACTTCACGCCCGCGCAGTTCGCGCTGCTGCACAGCCGAATCCCGCTGGCGACCAACCAGATCGAGCTGTCGCCGCTGCACCGGACGCCCCTGCACGACGGCACGCTGGACCAGTGCCAGCAACTGGGCCTGCGGCCGATGATCTGGTCGCCGCTGGCCGGCGGCCGCCTGTTCACCGGCGAGGACGAGGCCGCGCGCCGCGTGCAGGCCGAGCTACAGCGCCTATCGTCCGAACTGAGCGTCAGCCCGACGACGCTGGCCTTTGCGTGGGTGCTGCGCCACCCGAGCCGCCCGCTGCCCATCCTGGGCTCGCGCCGCATCGAGGCCGCGCGCGAGGCGGTGGCCGCGCTGGCCGTGCGGCTCGATGCGCAGCAGTGGTACCGGCTGTGGCGCGCGGGCGCCGGGCACGAGGTGCCCTGAGGCCCGCCTGCAACAATTGCAGCACGATCCCAGCAGCGCTGAAACACCTGCGCGGCAGCATGCCGGCATGTCATCACGCCGCCCCTGCCGCCTGCGTTTCCTGTTCCACCTGCTGGCCACGGCCAGCCTGCTCAGCTGCGCCGCCGCCACGCTGTTGGTGCGCGCCGAGGCCGCGCCCGCCGCATCGGCCGCACTGGCGCCGGCGGCCGAGCTGCAGCCCTTCCTGCAGCAGCACTACGGCGTGTACGACCCGCGCCGCCAGGCCTGGCCAGGGCGCAGTGCCGAGGCCGGCCCGCCGCGGCGCTACACCGTCTGCGCCGACCGGCTGCTACCCGGCGGCACCCAGCGCCTGCTGGCGGTGTGCGGCGCCATCGAAGGCGCCGCGGCGCATGTGGACTCGGCCAAGCTCGACCTGTACCTGCTGAAGCGGCAGGACGGCCAATGGCAGCCCGAACAGCAGCTGACCGGCCTGGACAGCGGCAACTTCGGCGAACCCGGCGAGGTGCGCACGCTGCAGCTGGGCGCCCACTGGTACGGCTTCGCGATGCTCGACGGCTACACGGGCCAGGGCCAGACCCTCGACAGCCTGCACGTCTACGCCCCGACGCCGCGCGGCCTGGCCGAAGTGCTGGCGCTGAACACCGGCTACGAGAACAGCGGCCTGCCCGAATGCGAGGACGGCAAGCCGCGCGCCGCGACCTGCCGCCAGATCGAGCGCCGCTGGAGCCTGGATGCCTCGCAACCCGCGGCGGCCGCCTACCCGCTGCGCATCGACGAGACGCAGCAGCTGGGCGCCTCGCGCAAGCTGCGCCGCCAGCAGCACACCCTGAACTTCGATGCCGCCAGCGGCCGCTACGGGCTGCCGGCGGCGCTCAAGCCCTGGCTGGAGTGAAGCCTCGCCTCAGCGGATGCTGCTGGCGTGGCGCCGCGGTGCGGCCGAGGGCGCCACGCCGGCCGGCGCCAGCACCGGGCGGCGCAGCGGCACGTCGGGCTGCGTGACCACCGCGGCTTCCAGGCGGCTGGCCCACTCGTGCAGCTCGGCATACGGCGCGGCACGCGAGACACGCACCACCTCGCGCGCATAGTCGGCGCTCTTCACCATCCATTCGACATCGGTCACGCGGCCGAGCCGGCGGCGCAGCAGCACATGCAGCCGCGCGGCAATCGCGATCTTCTCGTGGTCGGGCATCTCATCCTCCGGTTGTCGTGGTCATCGAGATCGTCATTCGAGGCGCTCGCCAGACCCGCCGCGAGATGAACTTCATGCGTTCGGCGAAGGCGCCGGCAGTTGGCGCCAGCGCGATGATCGCGAAGCTCAGCTGGAAGGTCGCGAACACGGATTCGGGCCCCGTCGTCGCGGGATGGTGCTCCCAGACCAGACTGCGCGCCTTGTCCAGCGTCACGGCCGCGAAGGGTGGCAGCGCAAGCCAGCCCAACAACGGGGCAGCCTGGCGCACCGTTCGGGTCAGGGGCCTTGCAAAGACTCGCATCGCCGCTCTCCGCAGCCACCACGGTCGCACCCGATCGCAAGATCCGGACCATCGCCGACCCGCCCGATGGGCCGGACTTGCGCCGGAGCAAGCACCGCCGGCCCGGCCCGTGGCACCACGGCAGCCGGCTCCACGCCCAGCCACCATGCGCCATCGACACCCTGCCCTGTACCGCCTGACCGCCCGGCTGCTGCTGGTGTGGCTGCTGGTGCTGGCCAGCGGCCTGGTGAATGCCTGCGTGCTGACCCCCGGCAGCAACCCGCGCGCGATGGCAATGGCCACCATCGACTGCGCGCACTGCCCCACGGGCGAGGACCAGCCCGCGGCCGGGTCGGCCTGCGCAAAGTACTGTGCCGACGGCGCCGGCGCCGTGCAGGCCGCCCAACCGGCCTTCGACGCTGGCGCGGCATTGGGCATGGCCCCCTGGCCGACGCTGGCCCTGGTGCTGGCCACCGAGGCCGCGGCACCCATCGAGCGCCCTGCGCTGGCGCCGCCGCCCTTGGCGCGCGTGCCGGCCCGCATCGCCTTCCGGCACCTCACGCCCTAGCGCGCCATCTGCGCGTCCAGGTGTCGGACCCAGGGTCCGGCGCCGGTTCCTGCGCCAGGCTGCGCAGGCCTTGCGGCATCCCCGTCCGCCTCAGCGAGCTCCCCCCTGCCATGCCATCGAGTCCTCTCCGTCCCTTCCCGTGCCGGCTGGCCCTGGCGCTGCTGGCGCTGGCGCTGCAGGCCTTGCCGGCCCGCGCCGATTCGCCGGCCGCGGAGCTCGCCAGCCTGCTGGCGCAGGCCCGAGCCCAAAGCCCCGAACTGGCCGCGATGCGGCTGGAAGCCGACGCGCTGCGCCAGCGCGCGTCGGCCGCCGACGCCTGGCCCGAGCCGATGCTGCGCGTGGAGATGGAAGACATCGCGCGCCGCAGCGGCAGCCCGGGGCTCGCCCGGCTGCCCTGGCGTGCGGCCGAAACCCGCTACACGCTGCTGCAGCCGCTGCCCCCTGGGGCCAGCGCGCGCTGCGCCGCGATGGCGCGCAGGCCGATGCCCGCGCCGCTGAATCCCGCAGCGCGGCCACCTGGCTGGAGCTGGCGGCGCGCATCAAGAGCGCCTACCTGCAGCGCCACCTTGCGGCCGGCACGGCACGACTGGCCGGCGAGGAAGCCCGCTTGCTGCAGCAGCTGGAGCAGCTGGCGCAGGCGCGCTACGCCGTCGGCCTGGCCATGCAGCAGGACGTGCTGCGCGCCCAGCTCGAGCAGGCGTCGCTGCGCGGCGAACTCATCACCCTCGAGAGCGAGCGCCGCCAGTCCGACGCCCGGCTCGACGCGCTGATCGGGCGCGAGCCGCAGGCGGCGCCAGCAGCCGACGACCCCGGGGCGCTGCCGCCGCTGCCGCCCGCCGCTGCGCTGGACCCGGCCACGCTCGCGCAGCGCGCGCTGGCCCGCAACCCCGCGCTGGCGGCCGAGCAGGCCCGGCTGCAAAGTGCCGAGGCGAACCGCGACCTGGTGCTGCGCCAGCGGGTGCCAACCGTGCAGCTGGGCCTGTCGCCGACGCAGACCGGCTCGCGCATCAGCGCCTGGGGGCTGATGCTGGAAGTGGGCCTGCCGCTGCAGCGCGAGGCCCGCGCCGCGCAAGAGCGCGAGGCCGAAGCCATGCTGGCCGCGCAGCGGGCGCGTGCGCAGGCCGCGCTGGTGCAACTGCAAGGCGAGCTCGCCGCGCAGCTGGCGCTGCTGGACGCCGCACGCCGCAACGGGGCGCTGCTCGAGCACGAGCTGCTGCCGCGCGCCGAGCTGAACCTGCGCTCGGCCCTGGTGGCCTATGAAGCCGGCAGGGCCGATTTCGCGCCGCTGCTGGAAGCCCGGCGCCAGATCCGCAAGGCGCGGCTCGACCTCCTGAAGACCCAGGTCGAGGCGCAGCTGCGGCTGGCCGAGATCGAACGCATCGTCGGAGAAGACCTGTGACACCCACGCCCGCCCGTCTGCTGCTGCCCATCCTGCTGCTGCTCGGCGTTGCCGGCGGCAGCTACTGGCTCGGCGCCCGCTCACATGACACGCTAGCACCTGCCGCGCCCGGCGCGGCCCAGGCGGCAGCCTCCGCCGTGCCGGCAGCCCCCGCCCGCAAGCTGCTGTACTACCGCAACCCGATGGGGCTGGCCGACACCTCGCCGACGCCGAAGAAGGACCCGATGGGCATGGACTACATCCCGGTCTACGAAGGCGAGGAACCGGCCCCCGCCAGCCCCGGTGGCCTGCCCGCGGTGCGACTGCGTGCCGAGAAGATCCAGCTGCTGGGCGTGCGCACCGAGCCCGCCGAACGCCGGCCGCTGGACCGCCAGCTGCGCGCGGCCGGCCGGGTCGAGGCGGACGAGCGGCGCGTGAGCCTCATCGCGCCGAAGTTCGAGGGCTACATCGAGCGCCTGCATGTCAACGCCACGGGCCAGGCCGTGGTCCGCGGGCAGCCGCTGTTCGAGGTCTACAGCCCCGACCTGCTGGCGGCCCAGCGCGAATACGTGATCGCCCTGCAGGGCCTGCAGGCGATGCAGCCGGCCGGCGAGCCCGCCGCGGCCGGCATGCGCCAGCTGGCCGAGTCTGCGCTGGCCCGCCTGCGCCACTGGGACCTGTCGGCCGACGACCTGGCGACGCTGGTGAGGACCGGCGAACCGCGTCGCACCGTGACCTGGCGCTCGCCGGTGGCCGGCATCATCACCGAGAAGAAGGCCTTCCAGGGCATGCGCTTCATGGCCGGCGAGGCGCTGTACCAGGTGAGCGACCTGTCGATGGTCTGGGTCCTCGCCGAGGTACCCGAGCAGGACCTGGCGCTGGTGCAGCCCGGTGGGCGTGCGCGGCTGAGCTTCAGCGCCTTCCCGGGTCGGCGCTTCGAGGGCCGCGTCGGCTACGTCTACCCGACGCTGAAGTCCGAGACCCGCAGCGTGCCGGTGCGCATCGAGCTGGCCAACCCCGGCCTGCTGCTGAAGCCGGCGATGTTCGCGCAGGTCGAGCTGGCCGCCGGCAGCGGCGCCGTGGTGCTGACGGTGCCGGACTCGGCGGTCATCGACAGCGGCACGCGCCGCGTGGTGCTGGTGCGCCGCGGCGAAGGCCGCTTCGAGCCGCGCGAGGTGACGCTCGGCCAGCGTGGCGACAGCCTGGTCGAGGTGCTGGAAGGGCTGCGTGCCGGCGAGGAAGTGGTCGTGGCCGCGAACTTCCTGATCGATGCCGAAAGCAACCTGAAGGCGGCCCTCGGCGCGATGGGCAGTGCCGGCACGGCAGGCGCTGCGCCTGCGGCCAGCGCGCCGGCCAGCCGCTGAAGGAGCGCGCGATGCTCAACCATGTCATCCGCTGGTCCGGCCGCCACCGCTGGCCGGTGCTGCTGGCCACGCTGGCACTCACGCTGGCCGGTGTGTTCGCACTGCTGAGAACGCCGTTGGACGCCCTGCCCGACCTGTCGGACGTGCAGGTCATCGTCTACACCGAGGTGCCGGGCCAATCGCCGCAGGTCGTCGAGGACCAGGTCACCTACCCGCTCACCACGGCGCTGCTGGGCGTGCCGAAGTCGCGCGTCGTGCGCGGCTTCTCGTACTTCGGCGCGTCCTTCGTGTACGTGATCTTCGAGGACGGCACCGACATCTACTGGGCGCGCAGCC
>CAZXLI010000052.1:0-29938 GCA_964641795.1 uncultured Bordetella sp.
CACCGCGGCCGGAAAGGCCTTCAAGCCGATGAAGCCCATGTTCGCGTGCACGAAGGTGATGGGCGCCAGCAGCAGCCCGGCCACCGCCGCCACGCCGGCGGACAGCCCCCACACCAGCCCGTTCAGCCGCCGCACCGGGATGCCCATGTAGTAGGCCGCCAGCTGGTTCTGCGACGCGGCCTGCATCGCGATGCCGAGCTTGCTGTAGCGGAACATCAGGTACAGCCCGCCGCACAGCACCGCGGTCATGCCGATCACCGCCACCTGCTCGACGCTGATGACCGCGCCGCCCAGCTGCCACACCTGGTCCTTGTAGGGCACCGGCAAGGTCGAGGTGGTGGAGCCGATGTCCGGCACCATCGCGATCAGCCCGCGCGCCATGTAGCCGACGCCGATGGTGAGCATCACGATCGTGAACTGCGGCTGGCCCAGGATCGGGCGGATCACCAGCCGCTCCAGCGCGATGCCCAGCGCCATCATGCCGATCACCGCCAGCGGCGCGGCCAGCCAGAACGACAGCCCCACCAGCTGCATCAGCACCAGGCCACCGAAGGCGCCCAGCATCATCAGCTCGCCCTGCGCGAAGTTCACCGTCTCGGTGGCCTTGTAGATCAGCACGAAGCCGAGCGCGATCAGGGCATAGATGCAGCCCAGCGCGACGCCGGAGATCAGCAATTGCACCAAGGCCAAAGGGTCACCCTTGCAGCAGAAGGCCGCTTCGATCCCTGATGCTGCGGGTTTATCGCCAAGCTGTGGACAGGGGAAAGCCCCGAGGCGCCACGCAGCTGAGGGGCACTGATTCAGGTGGGGCGGTCAGTCCCCGCCGCCGCCGCCACAACCGCCGCCGCAGCTGCTGCCGCCGCTGCACGAACTGCCACCGCCGTCGCTGCTGCTGCTGTCGCTGCTGGAATGCCCGCCGTCATGGCCGCCATGGCCGCCGTGACCGCCATGACCGCTGCCGGCCGCTTCGCTGATCAGGCCGCCGCCCGAGCAGGCGACGATCGTGTCGCTGCTGCTGCTGCTGCTGCCGCTCTCGCTGTGGCGGGAGCCGCCAGCGGCCAGCGCCGCCTGCTGCGGCAGGCTGAAGTGCTGGCCGCCGGCAATGCGCAGCTTGTCGTCCAGCGCGAACAGCAGCGGCATGCGCGTCGGCCGCTGCGGATTGATGTTCTCTTCCAGGCAGGCCCAGCGCCAGGTGGTGCGCAGGCCGTCGTCGATGCCGCCGCGCCCGCCCTTCACCGCCGGCACATGGTGGAAGTAGCGGCCGAAGGCCTGGTCGCAGAAGCGGGCATAGCCACGGGTGTCGAGGATGAACTCGTGCCACAGGTCGTCGACCACCCGTGAAGGCATGCCCACGCTGCCACGCCGCCCGCTCTTCAGGTAGGCGATGAAGAAGGTGCGCAGCGCCCGGGCCACCAGGTGGCAGTCTTTCAGCGTCAGCTGCGGATGCTTGGCGCAGAGCTTGTCGAACAGGCTGCCGCTGAACACGTGGCCGCGGATGGCCTGCTCGCGCCGTGCGCGCAGCGCCTCGGCCCGCAGCCGCAGGGCCACCAGGCCGATGACGACCGCGGTGGCGGCGAAGAAGGCCGTGGACAGGGACCAGGTGTTCATAGACCAGCGAAAGGATCGACCCAGCCCCAGGCGGGCGCCAGCTTGACATCGACCTGCGTGGCCTGCCCCTTGGCCAGCAGCCAGCGCATCGAATGGTCGAAATCATCGATCAGGGCCGGCGCAGGTTGCAAGGGCTCGGCCAGCGGCAGCGTGAAGTCGTCCCAGTGGATCGGGACGACCCGGCGTGCGCCGGTGCCGCTGACCAGCTCGCGCCAGTAGTCGGCGAAGTAGGCATCGTTCTGCTGGCCGAGCGCGCCGATGCCCAGCAGCACCACCTCGGCCCGGCGCCCGGCCAGCTTGCCGGGCACGAAGCCGGCCGAGCCCTGCACCAGCAGCGAGCGCGGCCCATGCTGGAACAGCAGCGAGAAGCTGCCGCCCTCGGCGTACTGCGGCGCGCGCACCGGCGGCTTCAGCGGCGCGTCGATGGTGCCGCCGGTCACCGCGGTCGGCGCATGCTGCGAGCCGATCACCGTGAGCCGCCACTCGCCGAACTGCAGCATGTCGCCATCGGTCACGGTGCGGATGCGGTCCTCGGCCAGGCCCCAGCCGCGGGCGATGTTGGCGGTGGATGCAGACCCGACCACCAGCGCGCCGGTCTGGCGCGCGACCTCGGGCGTGTCCATTGCATGGTCGTAGTGCGAATGCACCGTGACCACCGCGGCCAGCCGCGTGACGCCGGCGCGCGCCAGCGATTGGCGGATCAGCGCAGGGTCGGGGGCGATGCGGCTGAACATCACGCTGCGCAGCGCCGGTCGCGTGAAGAAGCCGTCGATCAGGATCGGCGTCCGGCCATCGTCCAGCAGCACGGTGGCCACGCCCAGGAACATCATGCGCACCGGCACCTGCGCCACTGCCTCGGCCGGCAAGGCCGGCAGCTGCTGCGCCGCGTAGGGCGCCAGGCTCGGGCGGTCGTGGGCCCGCCAGGCCACCCAGCCGGCGGCCGCCAGCAGCAGCGCCAGCAGGCCGAGCAGCACGCGTGCCGCGATGCGCCAGCCGCGGCTCACCACAAGGGTTCGGCGTGCACCCACAGCGGATTGATCGCGCTGAGGGTCGGCGTGCGCTTGAAGTACACCTGCTCCAGGCCGCCGGGCAGCATCGGCGTGCGGCGATCAAGCCGGTCCATCGTCGAGTGCAGCGGCTGCTCCGATGCGAGGCCCACCACGCCGGTCAGTTCCTCGCGCGGCGGCAGTTCGAGGCGGAACATCTCCCGCATGTCGTTCCAGTCTTCGCACAGCGCGGCCGCGCCGCGGTACTGCGCCGGCCAGGCGCGCTTGAGCAGCTCGGGTGGCAGGAAGTCCTCGAAGCGCTCGATGCGGTTGGCAATGGCCACCAGCGCCTGCTCGTCGGCCCACCAGCTGCCATAGGCCGAGGCCATGCGCGAGCGCTTGGTGTCCCAGCCGGCCGCGCGATAGAAACGGTGCGGACCGATGAAGCGCACCACCTTCGCGGTGCCCGCGCGGAAGTTGGGCAGCACCTCGCCCGGGTTGACGGCGATCGGTCCGCGGGTCAGCCAGCTGGCTGGCGACAGTGTCTGTTCCTGGCGCATCGGCGTGTTGAGGGATGCGGCCCTGCAGGCCACGAGCGCACCCAGTGTGCACCAAGCCGCCGCCCTGCACACCCTGCAGCCTGATGATGCCCATCCCCGGGCTGGCGGCAGGCCGGCCCGGGGCGGCGGCGCTCAGCTCAGCGCGGTGTAGATGTCGCTCATCGTCAGCTCGACCGGACCGCTGATGATGCCGACCAGCGAGACGCTCAGATCGCCCAGCCCGGGCGTTGCGCCGTTCTCGACGAAGTACAGCGTCACCACGGTGTTCGCGGCATCGCCACGCGCCCCGGTGGGATCGGCCGTGACCGCCACCACGCAGCGCGCACCGTCGGCCAGCACCAGCTTGCCGGGGCCGGCACTGGTGGCGAAGTCGCTCGGCGACAGGCTGCCCTGCGTCTTGTTGTAGATGAACTCGGCCGTCGTCGAGACGCCAGCCAGGTTGCCGCCGACCGCGCCGTTGATCGAAGGCGATGCCGCCGAGATCGCCGCGCCGGCAAAGGCCTTGACGTCCAGCTTGTCCGAGGCCGGCGTGAAGTTCAGGATCGTGTCGGTGCCGTTGAGCGCCCCGCTCTTCTCGAACACGAAGGTGTCGCTGCCGCCGCTGCCGCCATTGACGTTGACGCCTGCCGACAGCGCGAAGTTGCCGGCATCGGCATTGCTCGTCAGCACGAAGGTGACGACATCGTTGGCATCGATGCCGGCGCCGAAGTTCAGCGTCAGCTGGTTGCTGGTGGTGTTGTAGGTGGCGCTGGTGAGCACGCCGGTGCCGGGCCCCGCATTGATGCCGGCAATGTTGGCGGTGATCAGCGCGGCCATCGCCGAGCCCACCGTGGCCAGCGGCGCGCCGTCTGCCACCGCGCCGTTGCCGTCGCTGTAGTCGGTGTCGGGCGTCGACGCCTCGGTCAGGGTCAGCGCCTTGCCGTCGATCGTCATCGCGATGCTCACGCGGTTGGCAGCGATCGCCCCGTTGTCCAGCGCGCCGCTGAGCGTGAAGGTCCAGGTCTCGGCAAAGCCCCCGGTGGCGGGCCGGCCGCCGTCCAGCGTGTCGTTGCCGCCACCGCCGCGGAGCACGTCGTTGCCGGCGCCGCCGGTGAACAGGTCGGCCGCGCTGCCGCCCCACAGCGTGGCACCGGCGCCGGCGGTGGAGTCGACCACGGTGATGTTCAGGCCGCTGGTCATCGGCGCGATGACGCTGGCCTGCCCCGGCGTGTTGAACACCAGGCCGCCGCCGCTGATGACCGATCCGGCATACGCGAACAGCGTGGTCGAGCCGGCTTTCAGGACGCCGGCGTCGAGGTCGAGCGTGAAGGCGCTGCCCTTGTCGGTCGAGGCATTGGTCAGCACCAGCGATTCGAAACCGGTGACCTGGCCGACGACGCCCATGCGCCCCAGCACCAGTTCGTCGTCGGTGCCCGCGGTGCCGCTGAACTGCAGCGTGGAGTTGATGTCGATGGTGCTGACATCGAGCACGTCGAAGTCGAACGCGAAGGCCTGCGCGGCCGTGTTCAGCGCCGCCAGGCTCATCGCGCCGATCGCGCCGCCCACCGCCGCCGAACCCTGCGCCTCCGGGCCGACACGGATCGCGTCATGGTCGTTGCCGCCGCCGTCCACCAGCCGCGGGCTGCCCTGCGTCGCCTTGAAGATGTTGTCGGCGATGTACAGGTCATCGGTCGCGCCGTTGTCCTTGAGGTACTCGAAGCCGCTGAGCTGCATCGCATCGGTGCTCGGCATGCCGGGCAGCCGCACGCTGACATAGTCGCTGCCGTTGACGCTCTGCCCGATCACGAAGATCTTGGGCGTCGTCGTGCTGTTGAAGCTGACCGTGTCCTCCGCGTCCTGGGTGGCCGCGAACTTCAGCATGCCGGCCGCCACGCCGTTGTCAGGCGTGTGCGAACTGGTGACGTTGGTGTTGCCCGACAGCGGCGTGATGCCGTCGCCATTGGTGAACGTGGTGGTGGCCACGACCTGGCCGGTGCTGTTGGTGTTGTCCGCCAGGTTGGTGCTGGGCACCCAGACCGTCATCGAGACATCGACCAGGATGCTGCGCGTGAGCTCGTTGAACTTGACCGCGTTGGTGCCGCCGCGCAGGACGTTGGTGCGCGCGTCCATCGATTCATAGCTCGTGTAGACCAGGGTCTCGCCATGGTCGCTGCCCTGGATGCTGTTCCAGGCCGCGGTGACCTGCGTGACGCCGGGCACCTGGCCGCCGTCGCGCACCTCGTAGTAGCTGCGGCCGTAAGGCGCGCCGCTGGCCGGATCGGTCAGCTCGATGCGGTGCACCGCCCGGTCGGTGCTCGCGCCGATGTCGGTGGCCGGATTGAAGTTGCGGCTGAAGGTGACCACCCAGTCCTGGGCCGATTGGGTCAGGTCCAGCACGCCGCCGCCGGCCGAGGCCACGACCTCCTCGACGCTGATCAGCCGGTCGATGCGGTCGGTGCCGTTGTTGAAGACATTGTCGGTGGCGTTGTCGTTGACCAGCACGTACTGCGTATCGGCAGGCACCTGGTTGCTGACCACCGCGATGATCTTGCCGGACTCGGCGCTGTAGTCCACGCGGTCGGTCTGCAGCCCGAGGTCGAAGGTGAACAGCGTCTGGTTGCTGACCTGCGGGATGTTCGCGCGGTCGGCGCTCTGGTTGGTGTCGTCGGGCACGCCGCCGGCGGTGGGCTTGGTCGCCTTCAGCGCGGCCACCGACATGCGCACGTCGTCGGCGCCGGCCTGGTTCAGGAAGTCGTAGGTCAGGTAGGTGTCGAACGGAATCTCGCCCTCGGCCGGCGAACCCGGCGCATGGGCGTTGCTGTTGCTCATCGTGTCAGAGATCAGCACCGTGTCGGGCGAACCCACCGGGGGCGGCGTGGTGCTGGTGTCGTTGATCGTGACGTCCAGCTGGCCCAGGTTGCCGGCCAGCGCCAGGCGCAGCACCTCGTTGCCCTCCGTCAGCGTGTCGGCCACCAGGGCGACGGTGACAGTGGCAATGCCCTGGGCATTGGTGATGAAGGTGCCGCTGAGCGTGCCGCTGGCCACGTCGGCGGTGGTGATGCCGGCGCCCGAGAGCGTGTAGTTCACCAGGGTGCCCGCCGCCAGGTTGGTGGTGGTCAGCGTGTAGGTGATCGTCGTGCCTTCGTTGTGGCTGGCGGCATCGGCCGACAGCGCATAGGTGGCCTGCGGCGGCGGCGTGATGCTGGTGTCGTTGATGGTCACCTGCGCATGGGCCAGGTTGTTGGCCAGGTCCATCCGCAGCGTCTCGGCGCCCTCCGTGGTCAGGTCAGAGCGCAGTGTGACGATGGCCGTGGCCACGCCCTGGGCATTGACCGTCATCACGCCGGACAGCGGGTTGCCGGTCAGGTCCAGCACATCGGTGCCGGTGAGGCCGGTGCCGCTGAGCGTGTAGGCGAACTGCGTGCCGGCTGCCACGTGGGTGGTCTGCAGCGTGAAGGTGACGCTGCTGCCCTCGTCGACGGCGCTGACGTTCGTCGTGAGCGTGTAGGTCGCCTCGGGCGGCGGTACGAGCGGTGCGTTGAGCTGGGCCCAGCCCTTGCCGTCCCACACCGCGCCGGCGGGCGATTGGGCGAAGGCGGCCGCCGCCTCGGCCCGCGTGGCCAGCGCGGCCTGCAGTTTCAGGATGTCGGCATCGGTGCCGGCATAGCGCTCGATCGCACCGGCGATCATCAGCGTGAACTCGCCGCGCGTCGCGAAGCCGGCCAGCGAGGGCACCAGTTCGGCCACCCAGGCAGCCTTGGTGGCGGCGCTGATGTCGGTGCCATAAGCGAAGTTGTCGACCAGCGCGGTCATGAACGCGGTGTTGGTGCTGCTGTTGGCGTACACCGTGAACGGCGACTGCGGCACCGCGATGTTGTAAAGCGTGTTCAGCAACTGCGCCTGCGACAGGCCGGCGTTGTAGTTGTCCAGGCCCCAGGTCACGATGTCGGCCGTGGGCGCGGCGTGGAAGGAGTAGGCAAAGATCTTCACCACCGAAACGGCGGCGGGACTGTAGTTATCGAGGGCTGACATGAGGGGATCTCCTTCCGGGACAATGGGCAGGCGCCGAGCAGGCCGCCAAGGGCGAGCTTACCTGTCGGCGGCGATGCTTCCGTGCGACAACACACACTTGCAATCACTGTAGGTCGTCACGCAAGAGGAGACAACGATGCGCCCTGCCCGATGGATGACCGCCTTCGCCGGCGCGATGGCCTTGTCGGCCCTGTCGACGGTGCGCGCGGCCGGCTGCAACGACACGCTGTTCGTTGACCAGATCGCCGAAGCCGCGTGGTTCACGATCGATCTGCAGCCGGGCCAGGGCACCGGCGGCATCCGCGACGCGCTGCGGCTGGCGCAGAGCGCGCATGCGAACCAGCCGGTGCGCATCCGCCTCGCCCCGGGCCACTACGCGGACACCCTGGGCAGCGAGATCTTCGCGCAGCGCCTGCAGCGCGGCGCCGCCAATCCGATCTGGCTGGTGGCCAGCGACGGCCGGCCCAATGCCACGGTGCTGGACCAGGGCATCAACCTGCTTGGCGTGTCCTACGTCGCGATCGAGGGCGTGACGATCGGGCCCGAGACGGTCGGCGCCTGGAATGGCCAGCGCCATGCCGACCCGCAGCCGCTGCAGGCCGCTGCAGGCATCCACGTGGCGGGCGCCGCGATCAACGCGCGCGCCAGCGGGGTCAAGAACGGTCTGCTCGACACCAGCGTCTATGGTCGTTATGAGCCCTCGCACCACATTGTCGTGCGCCGGGTCACCGTGCAGAACCTGTTCGACCCGCTCGAGCGCGACGCCGAGGGCAGCGACAGCCAGAGCATGGACGGCATGAAGTTCAACCAGGTCGAGGACCTGTGGGTGCTGGACAGCCGGGTGCGCCAGACCACGCGCCACGGCATCGACAACGTCGGCGTGCACCGCGCCGCGTTCTGCCGCAACGTCATCGCGCAGATCGGCGGCGGCCTGGGTCTGGAGGCCAAGGGCGGCTCGGTCGACGTGCTGTACGACAGCAACACCTTCTGGCGCGTGCGCCGCGTCGAGCTCGGCGGCGAGGACACCGACGCCACCTACTACTTCTCGCTCGACGGTCGCTGGGACTACGAGGCCCTGCGCACCGTGGCGCGCAACAACCTGATCGTCGACCCGCGCGAGGCGGCACTCGAATTCTCCGGCTGCCAGGACTGCGTGGCGGTGCACAACAGCATCGTGTTCACCGCCAGCTACCAGGCGCCCAGCGAAGGCAGCGTGATCTACGGTGGCGATGCCCTGCGCGTGCACGACAGCCGGGTGCTCGGCGCCGCCGATGGCGCCGGTGGCGACTGCCAGTGGTGGGACCCCGCCGCACAGGACTACGTGACGGTCGACCCCTGCTGGGGCGTGGGCGCCACGGCGCCGGCCCCGGTGAACAAGGTGCTGCGCAGCGCCAACCTCACGGTGATCAACAACCTGTTCAGTGCCGAGGGCGGCAGCTTCGGGCGCGGCGCGGGCGGCGTGGTGCCCTGCCCGCTGAACGCGGCCGACGGTGCCGGCGCGCTGGTGCTCAACGGCAACTTCTGGTGGAACGGCGGCAGCCCGCTGCCCGCCAGCGGCTGCAGCACGCTGAACGAAGGCAGCGGTTCGCGCCTGCCCGGCAGCGGTGCCAGCGCGTCGCCGATCGCCGGTGGCGAGGTCGACATCACCAGTCTGGCGCGTGCCGCCAGCAGCATCGTCACCGCGCTGTTGCCGCGCGCGGGCAGTCCGCTGGCCGGGCTGGCGGTGCCCCTGGGCACGCCGCCTGCCGAAGACCGCCTGGGTGCGCCGCGCGCGGCCACCGGGGGCACCACGGGCGCACTCATCGGTGTCAATGCGGCGAGCGATCGGCTCTTCAACTACGCCGAGCGCTACTACCCGCAGCTGTTCGCGGGCCATGCGGTGAGCGGCACCTACCAGGGCTACTACTACCGCTACTACCCGGCCACGCAGCACTACATCGGCACGGCCGAGGGCCGGCTCTACGTGCTGGGCCCGGCCTTCAACAACCAGATCACCGACCTCGGGCTGGCGAGCACCTGGCTGCCGCTGGCGCTCGACGCCGGCCAGTGACGCGCCGTCAGCCTGCGCGCCGCTGCGCGAACATCCAGCGCATCACGGTCTCGGAGCCGTAGGTGGCGTCCCAGCAGTTGTGGCCCAGGCCCAGGTACTCGGTGTAGCGGGTCGGCGCACCGGCAGCCTGCAGGGCCGCGGCGGCCGCCCGCTCGTCAGCCGGCGATACCGCATCGTCCATCTCGCGGCGCGGTCCATTCCTCCATCGGCAGCAGCCAGCCGCACACCGGCAGCACCGCGGCAATGCCGCGCTCGCCCGAGCCGTGCAGGAACAGCGTGACCGGCCAGTCCTTCCGGCTGGCGTAATCGGCCGGCACGTACACCTGGTAGCGGTAGGTCTGGCCTCCCATCGCCAGGCTGCGGTCGATGAAGCCGGTCTCGGCCCGCGCTTCGCCGTGGCCCTGGGCCAGCGCCGGCAGCGCTGCCGCTGCGGCCAGGCCGGCACCGAACGCGCGCCGCTTCACGCCGGCGCCTGCGTGGCGGCCAGCACGCGCTGCACCGCGGCATCGGCCAGCATGCGCCGATGATGAGCGGCCACCTTCGGGAAGCGCTCGATGTCCACGCCATCGCCGGCCAGCCACTGGGCGATGGTGAACAGGTACGGATCGGCCACGCTGTAGCGCTCGCCCAGCACCCACGGGCCCTGCAGGTACTCGTGCTCGATCAGCGTGAAGCAGTCGGCCATGTTCTGCGGCACCTTCTGCTTCATCGCCGCGATCGCGGCTTCGTCATCCGCCCAGCGGTAGCCGCGGCGCATGTGCGCGTGCGCCACGTGCACGGTCGAGCACAGGTAGCTGTTGATGGCGTTCAGCCGCGCCAGCGCGAACGCATCGTCCAGCGGCGCCAGCGCCGCGGCCGGATGCGTCTGCGCCACGTACTGCAGGATCGCCGGTGTCTCGGTGAGGATGCCCTGGTCGGTCAGCAGCGCGGGCACGCGGCCCTTGGGGTTGAGCTTCAGGTACTCGGGCGAACGCTGCTCGTTGCGCGCGAAGTCGAGGCGCTGCGCGCGGTAGTCGGCACCGGCCTGTTCGAGCGCGATGTGCGAGGCCAGGGCGCAGGTGTTGGGAGCGTAGTAGAGCGTCAGCATGGGCATGTCGATGAGGTGAAAGGGCGTTCGGCGTCCGGCTCAAGCAGATGCTGCATCGACGCGTCCGTCCACATCGCCCTGCCTCCCCGCGCAGCGCGTGTGCCGCAGGCCGGAGAGCCTACACGGGATCGATTGCCCTCTGCCCGGGCCGGGGCGTCCGTGCTCAGGCCTTGGGCTTGATCACCGCGCAGCCGCGGAAGACCTGGTCTTCCTTCAGCCGGTTGGTCAGGTCGACCGCCAGCGCCTCGCCGCGCTCGGCGATCGGGGTCAGCATCGAGCCCCGGTAGAAGTTGGTGTCGGCGCGCCAGACCAGTTTGTTGCTCTGCACATCGACCAGGCGGGCGTCGTAGACCACGTGGTACAGGCCGTACTCGTTGCGCGTGCCGCCGTTGCGACGAATGGTCAGCAGGGTGTCGGCACCGAAGGTCTTCAGGCGGTTGGCATGGACGTTCTGGTCCAGCTCCAGGTTCGACAGCCGGCTGATCTGCAGCACGGCGCCACAGTCCTGCGCAATGCTGGTGATGCGCCGCTCGAAGCTGCCGAAGAAGTCGTTGCCGAACTCGCTGCCGATGTCGGTGATGATGAACAGCCGGCGCGGCTCCTTGCTGTACGAATCGGCCTTGTTCGAAGCGATCTTCGACGGGGTCACGCACGCGCCGAGCAGCACTGCGCCCAGCAGCACGCCCACCCATGACCCAAGCGATTGAGGCAGCTTCATCCCGATCTCCCTGCGGCTCCCATGCCGCGGCGAGTATCGGCAGAGCGGACTGCGCCGGCATCCTCTGCAGGCAGGACGTCGCGCAGAAGGTCAGGGCAACGCCGAATCGGGCCGGTCGCGCGCCACCAAGGCCAGGTAGGGCGCGATGCCCTCCTCCCCCAGGCACTTGACCATCACGTGCAGCGTGCTGCGGCGCAGGCCGGTTTCCACGTCGTGGCGCAGCCGCACGTCGCGGTAGCCCATCTTCGGCCAGAAGGCCTCGGCCCGCTCGTTGCCCACCACGGCGCCAAGCCGGATCCACGCAGCGCCTTCGCGCCGCATCCAGCCTTCCATCGCCTGGTACAGCGCCGCGGCCAGCCCCGTGCCGTGGCGCTGGCTGGCGACGATGAACAGGCCGATGTGGAACACCCGCGGCGCGAGAAAGTCGCCCAGCAGCGAGGCCATGCCGAGCAGCTCGCCACTGGCCGCGTCGTCGAAACCAACCAGCCAGCGCCGCTCGAAGCGCAGCCCCGGCGGCGGCAGGTCGTGGAACTCCTCGCGGGCTTCGTCGGGCCGCGGTGGGCGTCCGTTGACCTTCTCGAAGTACAGCGGGTTGGCGTCGAAGAAGGCCTGCAGTGCCGGGATGTCCGCTTCGAGCAGTTCGCGCGCCACGCAACCGGCGACTTCGAACAGCGGCTGTCCGGAACTCATGCGGGCCGCTTTCAGAACAGCGGCAGCAGCATCATCGCCATGCCGACGATGCCCACGGCCCAGCTGGCCGTGCGCAGGAACGGGATGCCGATCCAGTAGATCGGGATGTAGGCCAGCCGCGCCCACAGGAACAGCTCGGCCCCGGCCGCGATCTTCGGGCTGGTGTTGCCGCTGGCCTGCGCCACCAGCGCCACGGCCGTGAACAGCACGAAGTTCTCCAGCGTGTTGTGGGCTGCCCGCTGCGCGCGTCCGGCGAAGCCGGTGGCCTCGGGCAGGCCCTCGCGGTTGCCGAACGCCACCATCAGGCCGGACGGCGTCCAGGCCTTGGCCCGGATCAGGCTGGCCAGCAGGATCGCGAGCCAGGTCACGATGGCCATCAGGGCCACGGCTTTGAGCGTCGGGGTCATGTCTGGGGTCTCCTCGTGTTGTCGGGCAGCGCAGGATACGCGCTGCCGCCTCTAACACCAATTGAGCGCGGCCATGCAGATCCCCACGCGGACTTGCAATCCGACGATCCGCCTCGGGCTTTCGCTTCGCGGTTATCGTGCAGCGATCCCTGTTGCCCCTGGAGCTGCCCGATGAACGTGGCCGAGGCCGTCGAGCGCCGATCGTCGATCCGCGATTTCCTGCCCACGCCGGTGCCCGGCGAGGTGATCCGCCGCGTGCTGGCCACCGCTTCGCGCGCGCCCTCCGGCGGCAACCTGCAGCCCTGGCACATCGACGTGCTGGCCGGCGAGCCGCTGCAGGCCTTGAAGGCGCTGGTGGCCGAGCGCCAGGCCGCGCAGGCCCGCGGCGAGCGCGAGCGCGAACCGATCGACTACGACATCTACCCGAAGGAGCTGGTGGCCCCCTACCGCGACTGGCGCTTCCAGGTCGGCGAGGACATGTACGCGACGATGGGCATCGTGCGCGAGGACAAGCCGGCGCGGCTGCGCTGGTTCGCGCGCAACTACCAGTTCTTCGGTGCACCGATGGCGCTGTTCTGCTCGGTCGACCGGCGCATGGGCCCGCCGCAGTGGAGCGACCTGGGCATGTTCCTGCAGACCGTGATGCTGCTGCTGCAGGAAGAAGGCTACGACTCCTGCGCGCAGGAATGCTGGGCGACGATGCCGCGCACGATTGGCGAAGTGCTGGCCCTGCCGCCCGAGCGCATGCTGTTCTGCGGCATGGCGATCGGGCTGCGCAACCCCGCGCACCCGGTCAACGGCCTGCGCTCGCGCCGCGCGCCGCTGGAGCAGTTCGCCCGCTTCCACGGGGTGGCGTAACGAAACCGCCGCGCCGGTTCCCGCCACCCCCTCGGCTGGGCGGCGCCGCCGCGCAAGACCACTTTTCCCACTTGCCCTGGGGCCCGGCAGCGCGTAGCGTGTAGGCATGAACATCCGACCACTCATCGAGAACCCGGCGCTGGCCGATCTGGCCTGCAAGCTGCTGCGCACGCCCAATGCGCCGATGGCGATGGACGAGGCCGAGACGCGCACCGTCGTCAGCTACATGCAGCTGGTGAACATGCCGCAGGGCACCATCGTGTTCCGCGACGGCGACCAGGCCGACAACGCCCACATGCTGCTGCTGCTGACCGGCGAGGTGGTGGTCGAGGCCGGTGTCCTGGACGGCGTGCCGCTCTCGGTGCTGGGCCCGGGCAACATGATCGGCGAGATGGGCCTGCTCGACGGCTCGCCGCGCTCGAGCACCTGCACCGCCGCCACGCCCATCCAGGCCGCCGGCCTGACCCGCAAGGCGCTCGAGATGCTGATCGAGAAGCACCCGAAGGCCGGCGCCAAGCTGATGGTCTCGCTGTCCAACCGCATGTCCGAGCGGCTGCGCGCGATGTCCGACCAGCTGCGGCTGTACGCCAGCATCACGCCGCCGGACGCGCCGACCGTCAAGCTGACGATCCCGCCGGGCCTGCGCACCATGCGCTGAAGCGCGACACGGCCCGCAGCGGCCGGTCAGAAGAAGCTCGTCACACGGGCGCGGAAGTCGTTCATGTCGATGCCGCGTGGATCGGGTTTGCGGCGCGTCCATTCGGCATGCGAGATCACCCGGTTGGCGTTCCAGCAGTGCCGCTGGCACAGCGCGGCGCAGGCCCGGGCGATGGTGTCGAGCTGGTCGGCCGGCCAGGCCTGGCCGTTGCCCAGGTTCTCGTTCTCGAAGCCGTAGAAGAAGCGGTTGCCCACCGGCCCGTCCTGCAGGCCGCGGCGCGCGGCGGTGTCCGGCGGTGCGACGCCGCGGCGCAGATCGTCCAGCACCACCTGCGCGCCCCCGCCGGCATGGTTGGCTCGGCCGGCGGTGACGATGTGGATCTCGGCATTGCGCGCCACGTAGAAGTTGGCCAGCGGGCCCGGCAGATCGGAGCGGCCCCGGACCACCACGTTCAGGTCATTGTTGCCGCCGGTGTGGTGGATCACGATGCCCTCGGGCGCGATGCCGCCAGGCCGGCCGTTGGTCTGCCAGCCGGGCACTTCACGCACGGTGAGGCCGGCCGCTTCCATCAGCCCGGCCAGGTTGCACGGCTCCGTCCAGTTGACCACCGCATCCAACCCGTGCTGGAAATCCGGCGGCAGGCTGGGCCAGAAGCGCGAGATCTCGGTCGGCCCGACGTCGACCAGGTCATTGCGCGTGTCGTAGCGCAGGTAGCGGCGGCCCTTGAAGAAGTAGGCGCGCTCGTTGCCCCAGTGCACCACCGCGTCGAGGTCGCGCTGGAACGCCTCTGGCAGCGCGGGCCAGAAGCGCGCAATGTCGGTCGGGCCCACGTCCACCGCGTCGCTGGCGATGTCATAACGCACATACTGAGCGCCCTTGAAAAAGTAGGCCTTGCCGTTGCCCCAGTTCACCGCGGCGTCGATGTCGCGGTGGAAGGCGCTGGGCAGCGCAGGCCAGTTCACGGCGATGCTGGCGTCGTCGAAGTCGGGCCGGTCGGTGGCCAGGTTGTAGCGCAGGTAGCGGTCGCGCTTGAAGAAGTAGACGCGGCCGTTGCCCCAGTTCAGCACCGCGTCGAGCCCGCCCTGAAAGAAGGCCGGCAGGCGCGGCCAGTAGGTGGCCACCGGCTGCGGGCCGAAGTCGGCCGCATCGGCCAGCAGGTTGTAGCGCACGTAGTCGCGGCCCTTGAAGAAGTAGGCGCAGGCCGAGCCCTGGATCGGCGGCGGCGTGCTTTCGGCGGCGCCTGCGTGGTCGGCGAAGGCGGGCTCGGCGGCCGCGCGGGCCGGCGGCTGGGCGGTGAGCGTGCTCATCGGCGGTCTCCTGGGCAGATCGGGGTGGTTGAATCGGCAGGGGCGGATCGCGGGCAGCGCCCGTCAACGCACCCGCGTGGGGTCGCCGGCGGCGCTGTCCCAGAGGTTGGAGAAGGGACCCTGCAGCACTTCGTGGGTCATGGTGCCGTCCAGCCAGACGCGGTGCGTGGGGAAGCGGCTGCCCTCGACGACCAGGTGCGTCACCACCGCGCTGCCGCTGCTGCAATCGATGGTGCCCTTCACCTGGTGCCAGATGAACACCGAATCGCGGTGGCAGATGGCGTTGAAGCCGGGCTCCACCGTGGTCGGCGGGCGGCCCTTCACGCCCCAGCGGAAGGCGATGCGCGAGGCATCGACGCGGCGGGTGCTGAAGGCCTGGTCGACGATCAGCGGCGGAGCCTGCAGGCACACGCCGGTGCCAGGCACGCATTCCTTGCCGGAATCGGTGGTCAGCCCGCCACCGGCCAGCGTGACGCTCACCGCCTCGCCGCCGCGGCGCTGCACGTTGAGTTCGCCGCGCGAGAACAGGCGGTAGCCCTTGTTCTCCGGCGGCGGGCTGCTGAAGATCGCGTCGCTGGTCGGGTCTTCGCTGAAAGCCTGGTCGGTGGCCAGCGCCAGCGCCCGCAGCGCTAGGTTCGATGCGCCGGGAATGCGCACCGGGCCGATGTCGATGCCGCAGTCGAGCGATCCGACGTTCGAGCCGATCGGCCCGATGAAGCTCTTGGCGGTGACGCGGAAGACCTGGGTCTCGACCGGGTCGGGCTCGGGCACCGGCCGCGGCCGGGGCGGCACCGGCCGCGGCACCTGCAGGCACAGCGTGACGCGCCGGTTCAGGCCGAAGTCGCCGCCGGCAATCTGCTCGGATTCGCCGCGGCTGCTGGTGATCATCGCCACGCCGGCGCTGAAGCCCGGGCGCATGCGGTCGAGCGTGGCGCGCAGTTCGCGGGCCACCCGGTCGGCACGGCGCATGCCGAGCACGAAGTTGTCGGCATCGCCGCCTTCGCTGCTGGCGAAGCCGGTGATCATCACGGTGCGGATGCGCTCGGCCAGGATGCGCGTGGCCGCCGCGATCAGCAGCATCTGGTGGGCCGGCGAGAGATCGTCACGCCCCTGCGGAAAGTGGGTCAGCATGCTGCAGTCCGGCCCCAGGCCCGGCGCCGATGGCGGGCCCGCAGGCGGTGACACGCGCTGCCCGGCGCCGCCGCCATCGCCCTGCAGCGCGGAACGCAAGGCGGCCTGCGTGCGCGGGCCGGCGATGCCGTCCACCGCGAGGCCGCGGCTGGCCTGGAACTGGCGGATCGCGCTGCGCGTCTGTGGGCCGGCCACGCCGTCCACCGCCAGCTGGGTGCCCAGCACCTGGTTCAGTGCGTGCTGCAGCCAGCGCATGTCGGCCGCGGCGTCTTCGGCGATGGCCTCGACGAAGTCCTCGGCCGGCGCAAGCAGGGTCAGCGGCTGCGCGGATGGCTGCGGCCGCAGCAGCAGGCTGTCGGCCAGCAGGCGGCCCCGCGCATCGGCCACGCGGCGGGCCCAGCGCTCGCTCGCGGGGTGGCGCAGCGGCAGCACTTCCACCACCTGCAGGTAGCGACCCTCGGCGGGCACGCGCTGCCCCCCGGTGCGCCAGCCCCAGGCTGCCAGTTCGTCACGGCGGCACGCCATCGGTGAGGCCACCACCGCGAGCTGCCCGAAGCCCTGGCCCAGCGCCACGCGCAGCAGCCAGTCGCCGGCGCGCAGGTCCACCGCGTCCAGCGCATCGCCCGGGCCGGCCAGGCGCTGCAGGTGGCGCTGGTAGTGCTCAAGCAAGCGCCGCCGCATCGGGTGCGCGTCAGGGTGGACAAAGGTGTTGAACAGCGCCGTGGCCGACGGAGCCGCGCCGCGGCCCAGGCGCGCCAGCAGCGCACCGCCGGCATCGGCGGCATCGAGCAGACGGCCGACCAGTTGCGCGCTGCTGCGCGGCGCGATCGTCTCGGCACAGGCGGCTTCCGCGGCACGCAGCATGGCCACGCCGGCATCGCCGCTGCCATCACGCGTTGTCTCACTCGGTAGCCAAGGCTCGGCTTCGTTGGCGGCGGCCTCGGTGGCGGGCGCCGCGGCGGGCCCGGCGGCGGCCTGCGCGGGCGCCGGTGCCTGCACGTCGATCGACGTGGCCACCACCACCGGCGCATCGCCGCCGACGGTGGCCGTCGGCGCCGCGGCACCGGCACCCGCGTTTGGCAGGCTGGGCGGGGCGGCTGGTGCCGCGGCCGGCGCAGCGGCGGCCGGCGCGGCGGGCGGGCCGCCCAGCGGCAGCGTCACCGCCAGTGGCGAGCCGGCACCGCCGATCGGCATGGCCAGCGCCGGGGCACCGCCCCCCAGCGGGATCTGGAACTGGAACGGCATCGCCGCGGGGTCGCGCCGCATCAGCAGGCGGTGGCGCCAACGGTCATCGGCCCGCGTGGCTTCGACAAACTCGGCCGCGGACCCGCTGCGCCCGGGCGGCGGCGCGGCCAGGGCGGCCGCCGCGCCACAGTTGGCGCACGCGGCAGGTTCGGCCGCTTCGTGCGGGGCCGTGGCGGCCGGGGCCGCTGCCGCTGCGGCAGGCTCGGCAAGCTCGGCGGCCTCGGCGGTGGCGGCAGCACATTCGGCACATTCGCCACAGCCGCAATGCCGCGGTGCGCGCAGCGGGGCCAGCGCCTCGGCATAGGCCAGGCCGGCCGCGGCCTCGGCGGCTTCGAGTTCCAGACGGGTGGGCGTGTTCATGACAGGGCTCCGAAGGTGGGCGTCATCGATGTCGGGTGCGGGCAAGGGGGTGTCGAGCGCTGCTGCCGCCTGGACGGCGGCCCGGGTGTCGAGCTCGCCGCAGCCGCGGCGCCAGCGCTGCACGGCGTCGGCCTCCGGGGGCTGCGCGCGGGTATTCGCCAGCAGGAGCCGGCGGGTTTCATGGATGGCCAGCGGGCGCCGGGCCGCCGCGAACATCAGCGCGATGGTGCCGGTGACATGCGGCGCCGCCATGCTGGTGCCCGACATCCGCTTGAGCAGCGGCCCGGCGCCGCCATCCGCCGCGGCCGAGCGGGCCGACAGCACATGGTGGCCGGGCGCCACCAGGTCGGGCTTGCCGCGGCCGTCGCGGGTCGGCCCCCCGCTGGAGAACGGTGCCAGCGGATGCGCCGGCTGGTGGGCGTCGATTGCGCCGACCGCCAGCGTGCGCAACCCGTTGCAGATGGTGCCCAGCGTGCAGCAGGGGCTGTCGTCGTCGGCCACGAAATGCGCCTGCGCCGCGCCGCTGCCGGGACCGCGCTCGACCCACGCGTGGAAGCGGCCGTCGACCACATCGCTACCTTCCAAACGCAGCGTCCACCGGCCGTCAGGCGCATCGGCATCGAGGTACAGTGCGACCTGGTTGTCGCCGTTGTTCGGGTCGGCCAGACGGTGGTAGGCGCGGCCCACCGCCCGCCCCTGGTACAGCAGCACCTGGGCCGGCCCGGGCGACACCGGCAAGGCGGGCATGCCGTGCGGTCCCTGCACGCTCACCGCGATGCGATCGGCGCCGGGGTACCACAGGTCGACCTCGTGCACCGGGTGCGGCGGCGGTGGCACCTGCAGGCCCAGAACCTCGGTCTCGCCGGGTCGCAGCAGGCCGCTGGCATGGATGCGGCGGTTGAAGTAGTTGCCGGTGCTTTGCACGATGGCGCGGCCGGGCGCGGCCTGCAGGAAGGCGTCCATCGCCTGCTCGGTCAGGGTCTTGCCGTCGTGCTGGCCGGCCTGGCGGCCCAGGCTGGCGTTGACCACCAGCGGCAGCGCTTGCCCGCCTGGGCGCCGGGCACCGCATTGCGCGGCCAGCTCGGCCAGGTAGTCGAGCGCTTCGATCAGTGCTGCCGAGTCCCCCAGGCCGGCATCCCCCGCCTGCTGGTGCGTGGACAGATCGACAAAGGCCAGCACCGCCTCGGGGGCGAGGCCCATCGGCCCGCCGGAACGCCCGTTGCCGGCCGAGATGCCCAGCGTGTGGCTGCCATGGCTGCCGCCGGCGGGTTTGCCGCGCGCCGGGTGGTAGCCCAGCGCGGCATACGGGTCGTCGGCCTGCAGAGCGCGGTCGATCTCGTCGGCCAGGTGAATGCGGCCATAACCGTAGCGGTTGGGGCATGCGGGGTCGTAGGGCGCGCCCTGGTCCCAGATGGCCGCGAAGCGGGTGCGGCCGTCGGGATGGCGGAAGTCCGGGTGCGCGATGTCCGCACCCCAGTCGATGTGGGCCACCAGCACCTCGCGGCCGGTGCTGGCCAGTTCGGGCGGGCGGCGCCCATCGCCGGGCCGAGGCTCGGTGTCGAGGCTCTCGGCGTCTTCATCATCGCCGCCCTCGGCGGACTCGGCCCCAGCGTCGGCGCGCGGCAGCCTGGGCCCGGCCTCGATCTCCGGTGCATAGCGGCGTGGCGCCTTCATGCTGGCCACGGTGGCCTGCGCGCGCACGCGCAGCACATCGCCCCGCTGCACGCGGCAGGTGGCGATGTCGCCGAAGCGTGCCACCAGGCGCACGCCGACGGGCGCCTCGGCATCGGGTGTCAGGCGCATCACCACCGCCACCTCGTCTTCCGGGGCGCCCTCGGCCATCAGCTCTTGCAGCGCGGGGTCCATCCGATGGCCTCCGAGGCGTCGTGTCGCGGGCGGTCGGCGCGATCAGATCTCGTCGGCGCAGCCGCCGATCGGTTCGGGCTCGGGCTGCAGGTACAGCACGACACTGCTGCCCGGCTCGACCGCCACACCGGCCGGCGGCGCTTGCGCGATGACTTCGCCGGGCACGCCGTCGATGCCCTTGACCGCGCGGACATGGACCGTGGCCAGCAGTCCCGCGTCTTTCAGCCGTTGGGTGGCCGTGGCCTCGTCGTTGCCGCTGAGGTCGGGCACCTGCACCAGCGGCACCGGCACCGGCGCCGGTTGCGCGGGCTCTGCCGGTGCAGCCTTGCGGGCCCCGAGCACCGCCAGCGGCAGCGCCAGGCCCAGGATGCCCGGCGTCAGTGCCGCCAGCGCGGCAATCGACAGCACCTTGTTCGGCGGCTGCTTGGCGCTCTGCATCAAGGCCGCGGCGAGCGCGCCCTGCATCACGTTGATGGTCATGGCTTTCTCCTGAAGGTGGGCCGGGGCCGACTGCGGGCCGTCACGGCTTGAGCGCGCCGGACAGCGCCACCAGCGCGATCAGCCCCATGCTGTTGTTGCCGCCCAGGCCGCCGAGCATGCCGCCGCTGCCGGCGGAGGCGTTCTCGCCGCTCACATCGTTGCCCAGCAGCAGCAGCGGGGCCATCGTCATCAGCGGATTGCCGGGCGCGAGGCTGGTGAGGATGGGCAGGATCGCGCTCATCTCGCGCGTGCTCTGCAGGTCGCGGCGTACCGCGCTGATCTCCTTCTTGCGGGTGACCAGTTCCTTGCGCAGCCCATCGCCCAGGCGCTGCTGCTCGCCGGCCAGCGCGCGGGTGCGGCCGTCCACCTGGGTGATGGCCTGCCCGTTGGTCTTGAGCGCGGCGTTGATGCGCTCGGTCACTTCCTTCAGCTGGGCCTGGGTGACCGGGCTGCCGGCCAGCGCGGCCGGCACCGGCGGGCGGTAGCTGCTGGGGCGCGCGGTGGACACGCGCGGCGCGGGGCGCGCCGGGCGGCGCAGGGGGCGCGCCTCGCTGTAGTCTTCATCGAAGCTTTCGTCGTAAGCGGCTTCGTAGTCTTCGGTCGTGGCGTACATGGTATTGGCCTGCCTTTCAAGGGGGTCAGAGGGTGGGAACGGAATCGCCCGCGCCGCGGATCGGCCCCGCCGGGGTGGGGTCGCGGGTTGGCGTGCGGGTCGGCGGGCGGTTCGGGACAGGGGCCGCCGGGTCGCCCACCACCGGCAGCGTGCGCTGCAGCCGCAGCAGCAACGGACGCAGATAACGTTTGAAGGACACGGCGTCCGGCCGGCGCGAGCCGGGCAGGCCGCGGCCGCCGCAGTGCGGGCACCAGGCGTCCTCGCCGAAGCACAGGTGGCAGGCACCCAGCGCGGCGGCGAGCGCATCGTTGCGCTGGCGCAGGGCCTCCAGTTCGGCGGCCTGGGCGCTGCTGTGGGCCAGCAGGGTCTGCAGGTCGGTGCGGATGGCCTCGTCCATGGCCGGGGCCGGGGCCGCGGCGGCTGCGTCCGCGCCGGGCGCCGCGTCGTCCTCGGCCGCCGCCGCCGGCGGGGTCTGCCCGCGCTGGTCGAGCCACTGCATCAGCAGCGCGATGCCGGGGTTGTCCTGCGCCTGGCCGGCCAGCTGGGCCCGCAGCGCGGCCAGCGGGTCGCCCGCCAGCGCCTGCAGCTCGGGGTTCGGCGCGGTGGTGGCTTCAGCCGTAGACATGATCAGCCTCGTCCTGCCATTCGCCGCTGCCTTCGCCGGCGTCTTCGGCAAGGTCCTCGCCGATGTCGTCGGCCCAGTCCTCGGCGGCAAACCCCGCGTCTTCGGCCTCCTCGACGAGGCCACTGTCCTCGGCGCTGTCGGCCCAGTCCTCGCCGTCGTACTCGTCCAGGCCCTCGCCGATGCCGGCCACGAGATCCTCGGTCAGCAGGGCGTGCCAGTCTTCGGCACGGGGCCCGGCGGTCGCGCGCGGCTCGGGCCGGGGCCGCTGCCGGGCCACCAGCGCCAGGCGTTCGACCTGCGCCTGGTTCAGCAGGTCCCAGACCCGTGCCGCGCGATCGTCTTCCTCAGCCGGATCGCCGACGAACTCGCCATTGGCATCGGCCATGTAACCCAGGCCGGTCTCGGCCCCTTCGTGCAGTGCCGCGGCTTCGTCGATCGCCTGGGCGGTCAGCCGCTGCAGCAGCCCGGCGATCGCGGTGGTGGGCACCGGAGTCTGCGCGCTGCCCACGGGCACGCTGCGTCGCCCGGCCGGGCCCAGGTTCAACGCCATCATGGCCTGCTGCACCTCGGGCCGGCCGAGCAGGCTGGACAGTTGTCCGGCGGCACCGCCGCCACCGCCGCCCAGCAGCCCGAGCAGCCCAGCCGCCGCGCCGCCGGCACCGGCCCCGCGGCCGCCGCCGAGCAGGCTGCCCAGGCCGGCCATCGCCGGGCCGCCGACGCCGGTGGCCGACAGCAGCTGGCCGCCCTGCTGCAGCAGACGCTGCGGCGTGAGCTTTCCCTGCCCGAGGCCGCTGACCATCGAGCCGACCTGGTTGCCGATGCGGCCCATCGGCGAGAACTGGCTGGCGATCTGCGTACCCGTGTTCAGCACATTGCCGACATTGCGCAGCGGCCCCTTCGCATAGCTGCTGAGCGCGGTGCCGGCGCCACCGACGAGCGCACCGCCGATGATGCCGGGCAGCCCCAGTGACGCACCCGACATCGCGCCGCGCGCCACGCCGCCGGCCACGTTGGCGACCACCGGCGCCACCTTCTTGAAGGTGCGGCCGAGGTCGTCGAAGAAGCCCTCGAGATATTCGTCATAGTGCTCGGCCGCGCCTTCGCCGAAGCGCTCGTCCATGAAGGCCTCGAGCGACTCGGCGTCCAGCTCGGCGTACTCCGGCGCGAGGCATTGTCGGAGGTAGGGATAGGCGTCCTCGGACGCCATCGTGCGTGGGTACATGGTCACCTCGTGGTCGGGTGGAGGGGCGCGTCAGTGCGCGGGCGGCGCCTCGCCGTCGAGCAGCGAGTCGATGTAGGGCCGAACGAACGCGACGATGGCGCCACACTCGTTGAAGAACACCCGGCGGCCGCTGGGCACGTGCTCGATGGATCCGCGCCAGACCGGCGATGGCCGCGACGATCGATCCGGCTCGCACCAGACGCGCAGGATGAAGGCGGCCGAGCGGTCTTCGAGCAGTGCCATGGCATCGGCCCCGGGACAAGGGTGGTGTGCATGGAAACCAGTCTCGTCGGTGGACATCACCGCAAGATCACCGGTATCGCACGCGGACATCACCGCAGCATCACCTTCGCCGCGCCATGCACGGCGCCGCGCCAGGCAAAGAAAAACCGCCTGCGGTGGGATACCGGCAGGCGGTTTGGCGTCGCGGGCCGGCGCACATCCGGGGGCCCGCAGGGTCTGGGCGCGCCTTCAGTCCGGCGGCCGCTGCAGTCCCACCGGCAGTGCCCGCAGCAATTGCGCGTCGGCCAAAGCCAGGTGTCGGCGTGCCGATGCGAGCAGCTCGGCCAGCGCGGGCGGTGCGGACAGCAGCAGCGCGGCATCGGCCATGTCCGGCACGCCACCATGGCGGGCGATGGCGCCGCCCACGATCTGCTGGTAGAGCTGCTGCGTTTCGGGCATGGGCACGATCGAGAGCTCGCGCTTGAGCGCCGCGCGGCAGCATTCGTACTGGCGCAGGGCCAGCGCGCGCTGGCCGGCCAGCAGGTACAGGCGCATCAGGTCGCGGTGCACGTCCTCGCGCAACGCGTCGATCTCGAGGATGGCCTGCGCATGGCGGATGCCGCCGACCGCATCCCCATGGCGGGCGCACCATTGCATCAGCCGGCCCAGGGCATTGAGCTGGTGGCGGCGCAGGCGTTCGCGCTCGCGCAGGGCCCAGTCATCGTGCAGGCCTTCCAGCAGCTCGGCCGAGTACAGCGCCACGCCCTGGCGCAGGCGCTGCGCATCGGTCTCGGACATCGACTCGACCGGCAAGGCCAGCACCGGCAGCACATGGCCCAGGTAGTCTTCGACATCGATGCGCAGCGGCGCATCGGCCCGCAGGGCGACCTGGCCGTCGCGCCGGGTGCTGATCAGTGCGCCGCAGGCAAACGGCGGCTGCTCGATGGCCTGGCGCAGGCGATAGAGCGCCGTGTTCACGCTGCCGGGCCGCGCGGGCTCGCCAGCGTCGTCCCACAGCGCCTGGGCCAGCTCGGCCCGGCTGCGCCGGTTGCCGCGCGACAAGGCCAGGTACGCCAGCAGGTTGCGCGACTGTCCGCACAAGGCAATCGGCTGGGGCGCAGCCATCGGCTCGACGCGGTGCAGGGACACCGGGCCGAACAGCGACAGGTTCAAGGAGGATTCGCAAGACATCGCTTCGGGTTCCGCTACACGATGGCCGCGATCTTGGGCGCTAGGGCCCTGCAGGAGATCAGCAATGCGAAGGACGCCGGCAGGGTTCCCCCTAGGACGGTCGCGCGCGCAGCACCGCCTCGCGCACCAGCGGCAGGCGGTCGTTGCCGAAGTACATGTCGTCGCCGCCGACGAAGATGGTCGGCGAGCCGAAGCCGCCGCGCGCGATCACCTCGTCGGTGTTGGCCTTCAGCTGCGCCTTGATGTCGGGCTGCGCGATGCCGGCGAAGAAGGCTGCCTCGTCGACACCGAGCGCCCGCACCAGCGGCGCCAGCACCTCGTCCTGCGAGATGTCCTGCTCGCGACTCCAGTAGGCCTCGAACACCGCGCTCGCAAACGGCACCAGCAGGCCCTGCGGCGCCAGCCACAGGCAGCCGCGCATGGCCTTCACGCTGTTGACCGGGAACACCCGCGGCGGGAACACGATGTGCAGCCCGCAGTGGCGCGCCCAGTCCTGCAGGTCCTTGCGCAGGTAGGCCTGCTTGGCCGGCACGCCTTTCTCGCGGAACTCGTAGACGCTGGGGTTCACCGCATTGAAGATGCCGCCCACCAGCACCGGCTTCCACTGCACCGGCACCTGCAGCTCGGCGATCATCGGCTGGATGTTGTGGAAGGCGAGCCAGGTCCAGGGGCTCGAGCAGTCGAAGAAGAACTCGATCATGGCTGCGCGCCCTCCTGTGTTGCGGCCTGCACCGCGGCGCGGCCGCCGAACAGCGAACGCCGTGCCTCATCGTCCATCGCGCCGCTGCGGCGCCACTCCTTGCCCACCGCCAGTCCGCGCTGCAAGGCCTCCCGCGCGCGCAGCTCGGCATACCAGCGCTTCACATGCGGCCAGTCGTCCAGCGTCAGCCCCTGCGCCTTGTGCGTCATGGTCCACGGGAAGATCGCAATGTCGGCGATGCTGTAGTCGGCGCCGGCGACGAAGGCGTTGTTCGCCAGCTGCGCATCGAGCACGCCGTACAGGCGCCGGGTCTCCTGCTCGTAGCGCTCGATCGCATACGGAATCTTCTCGGCCGCATAGAGCTTGAAGTGGCCGTGCTGCCCGAGCATCGGCCCGAGGCCGCCCATCTGCCACATCAGCCACGACAGCACGCGGTGCCGGCCCTGCAGGTCGGCGGGCATCAGGCGGCCGGTCTTCTCGGCCAGGTAGACCAGCATCGCGCCACTCTCGAAGCTGACCAGCGGCGCGCCGCCACCCGGCGGGTCGTGGTCCACCAGCGCCGGGATGCGATTGTTCGGGCTGATGGCCAGGAACTCGGGCGTGAACTGCTCGCCGCGGCCGATGTTCACCGGCTTGACCGTGTACGGCAGGCCCAGCTCTTCCAGTGCGATCGTGAGCTTCCAGCCATTCGGCGTGGGCCAGTAGTACAAGTCGATCAAGGTGGCGCCCCGGTGACAGCGATGATTCGAGGGTAGCCGCAAACTCAGCGGCCTGGAGTCGCCGATGAGACTGGACATTCCCGAGGCCGCCACGCGGCAGCCGACCCCGCTGGTCGACAGCGACCACCCTGCCGTGCAGGCCTTCGCCGCCGAACACGGCCAGGGCGCCGACGACACCGCACGCGCCGTGGCGCTGTACTACGCGGTACGCGACGGCTTCCGCTACGACCCCTACCGGCTGGACCTGCGGCCCGAGGGCATGCGCGCCAGCAGTGTGCTGGCCAAGGGCCATGGCTGGTGCGTGACCAAGGCCGCGCTGCTGGCCGCGGCCGCACGCAGCCTCGGCATCCCGGCGCGGCTGGGCTTTGCCGACGTGCGCAACCACCTGAGCACCGCCCGCATGCGCGAGACCATGCAGACCGACCTGTTCTACTGGCACGGCTACACCGAGCTGTGGCTCGACGGCGCCTGGCGCAAGGCCACGCCGGCCTTCAACCTCTCGCTGTGCGAACGCTTCGGCCTGCTGCCGCTGGAGTTCAACGGCCGCGACGATTCGATCTACCACCCGTTCGATCGCGCGGGCAACCGGCACATGGAATACATGCACCAGCGCGGCAGCTTCAACGAGATGCCGCTGCAGCAGATGGCCGAAGACTTCCAGCGCCTGTACCCGCCCGGGCTGACCGATCGGCACAGCCTCGAACAGGCCGACTTCCAGGCCGACGTGCTGCGCGAGACCTCGCGCTCATGACCCCCGCCACGCCACCGAACGTTCCCGCCGGCTTCAGCCCGCTGCCGATGGGCGGCCCGTTCATGAACGGCGTCGGCCCGCTGTACCTGCGGCATGAAGGTCCGCTGGTGCAGGTGGGCTTCCGGGTCGAACTGCGCCACACCAACCCGCTGGAAATCTGCCACGGCGGCATGCTAGCGAGCTTCGCGGACATGCTGCTGCCGATCAGCGTGCACCGCAAGAGCGCCGAGGTCGGCCTGCGCTTCCTGCCGACGATCAGCCTGCAGATCGACTACTGGCGCCGGCGCCGCTGGGCAGCTGGGTGCAGGGCGAGGCCGAGGTGCTGCGCGTCACCCGCAGCCTGGTGTTCGCGCAAGGCACGGCCGCCGCCGATGGCGTGCCGTGCCTGCGCGTGAGCGGCATTTTCAAGATCGGGCCCGCGCTGAAGCTGCCGCTGCCCGAAGGCTGAACGTCATCCGCGCGCGTCAGCGGTCCTTGAACACCGGCGCGCGCTTCTCCAGGAAGGCCTGCACGCCCTCGGCGAAATCGGCGCCGCGCGCCATCTCGCCCTGCACCACCGCCTCCTGGCCGAGTGCCGCGGCGTAGTCCATCGGCATCGCGGCGTCGATGATCTGGCGCGTCTGCGCCAGCGCGCGCGCGGGCATCGCGGCCAGCTTGTTGGCCAGCGCCATCGTGCTGTCCAGCAGCGCGGCGTCGTCCACGCAGCGCCAGATCAGGCCGATGCGTTCGGCCTCCTCGGCGCCGAGCTTGTCGCCGGTCATCGCCAGGCCGATCGCACGGGCCCGGCCCACCAGCCGCGGCAGCAGCCAGGTGCCGCCGCAATCGGGCACCAGCGCGATCTTGCTGAAGGCCTGGATGAAGCTGGCCGAGCGGGCGGCGATCACCATGTCGCAGCCCAGCGCCAGGTTCGCGCCGGCCCCGGCAGCCACCCCGTTGACCATCGCCAGCACCGGCACCGGGAAGCTGCGGATCTGCAGCGCCAGCGGTTTGTACAGCCGCTCGACCACGCCGCCGACGTCGCCGGCCAGCGCCTCGTCGTTCAGGTCCTGGCCGGCGCAGAAACCGCGGCCGGCACCGGTCAGCACCACGCAGCGCACGGCTGCATCGGCCGCCGCGGCATCCAGCGCGGTGCGCAGTTCGGCATGCATCGCCGCGGTGAAGCTGTTCAGTGCCGCCGGGCGGTTCAGGGTCAGCGTGCGCACCGGGCCGCTGCCGGCCACCAGCACGAGGGGTTCGGACATCACGGTCTCCTCTGGAATTCAGCGCCGATCTTCGCCGATTTCGGATTCGGCGAGCCCGATTCGAAGGCGGCGCGACGGGGCCTGCGGCGCCCGGCATCGTGCCGGCCATCGCCACCGCGCTGCGGAGATTCGCCTTGTACCGTTCGATCACAGTTGCCAAGCTCACCACCCTCGCGCTGGCCGCTGCCGCCTTGCTGTCCGGCTGCGCCTCGATGCGCGTGGACAAGGCGGCCCAGGTGGCGTCCAACACCACCAGCCACTGGCTGTGCGCCAGCGTGTTCATCTCCGGGCGCGAGCCGGAGCGCAGCCACGAGGAACTGCTGCGCCCGCTGCCCGGCATGGGCCTGGTGAACTGGGCGATGCACTACGAGGTGGACCGCGAACACCGCGAGGTGCGCAGCGCCATCGCCGGCGGGTTCCAGAGTCGCGCGGTCTACCGCGACCGGCTCGGCTGTTCGCTGGTCGAGCCCGGTCAGGCGCCCAGCCCGGCGAGCGTGCCCGACACCGAGGCCTGGCCGGTGCCCAGCCAGCCCGACATCCTGCCCGCGCCGGGCAGCCCGGCGCGGGCGCCGAATCCGCGCCTGGACGCGGCGATCGAGCGCGTCTTCTCGCCACCGGCCGGCGAGCCCGACCACCACACACTGGCCGTGGCGGTGCTGCAGGACGGCCGGCTGGTCGCCGAACGCTACGCGGCGGGCATCACGGCGCAGACGCCGCTGCACGGCTTCTCGGCCACCAAGTCGCTGAGCAGCGCGCTGGTGGGCGTGCTGGTGCAGCAGCGCAAGCTCGACGTGCACCAGCCGGCGCCGATTCCCGCCTGGCAGAACCCGCAGGATCCGCGCCATGCGATCACGCTGGACCACCTGCTGCGCCAGGCCTCGGGGCTGGCGCTGGACTACGACACCTCGGGCTTCGATCGCAGCACGCAGATCCTGTACAGCGCGCAGGACAAGGCCGCCGCCATCGCCACCACGCCGCTGGCCGTGCCGCCCGGCACGCAGTGGAACTACACCGATCCGAACTACCTGCTGGTGGGCCGCGTGATCCGCGATGCCGTCACCGGCCACCAGACCACCGTGGACGGCGATGCCGACGCGCTGGCGGTGCGCCGCTTCCTGCGCGAGGATTTCTTCGGCCCGCTGGGCATGCGCAGCGCAGTGATGGAGATCGACCCCAGCGGCTCGCCGATCGGTGCGGTGCATGCCTATGCCACGGCGCGCGACTGGGCCCGCTTCGGCCAGCTGTTCCTCGACCAGGGCATGGCCGGCAACCGTCGCCTGCTGCCCGAGGACTGGGTGCGCTACTCGACCACGCCGACGCTGGACACCGGCTACGGCGCCGGCTGGTACCTCAACAGCGTGGACGGCAACGTGCCGGGCTGGGGCCGCGGCGAGGTGCACGTGGCCTGGGGCCTGCCGAGCGCGCCGCGCGACACCTACTTCGCGCGCGGCTTCTTCGGCCAGTTCGTCATCGTGATCCCGTCACAGCGGCTGGTGATCGTGCGCTTCGACCTGTCTCAGGAGCGCAGCGCGAAGCACATCGCGTGGGACACCGACAAGCTGGTGGCCGGGATCGTCGACGCGCTGCGATAGCCGGGCTCTCCCACGGCCGGGCTTGGCATGCCCGGCCGGTTCGCGAGGCGATCGCCAGCCCGCAGGGGCTGGCGCTCGTCCACGCTCACCCCCAGACCTCGGCGGCGGTCTCCACCACGAGCCGCAGCTTCGCCCGCTGCGCCTCCACCGCGATGTTGTTGCCGTGCACGGTGCTGGAGAAGCCGCACTGCGGGCTCAGGGCCAGTTGCTCGAGCGGGGCGTACTTCGCCGCCTCGTCGATGCGGCGCTTGAGCGTGTCCTTGCTCTCCATCTCGCCGAACTTGGTGGTCACCAGGCCCAGCACGACGATCTTGCCCTTGGGCAGGAAGCGCAACGGCCGGAAGTCGCCCGAACGGTCGTCGTCATACTCCATGAAGTACGCGTCCAGGTTCATCTCGGCCAGCAGTGCCTCGGCCACCGGCTCGTAGTTGCCGGCCGCGGCATGGGTACTCTTGAAGTTGCCGCGGCACAGGTGCATGGCCAAGGTCATGCCGGCCGGCTTCTGTGCCACCACCTTGTTGATGAACGCTGCGTAGCGGTGCGGCAGCTCGTTCGGGTCGTCGCCGCGCTGGCGCGCCGCCTCGCGCATCTTCTCGTCGCACAGGTAGGCCATGTTGGTGTCGTCCATCTGCACGTAGGTGCAGCCGGCCGCTGCCAACGAACGCAGCTCGTCGCCATAGGCCTTGGCCACGTCGTCGTAGAAGTCGGGCTCGAGCTCGGGATAGGCCTCCTTGCTGATGCCGCCGCGGCCGCCGCGGAAATGCAGCATCGTCGGGCTCGGGATCGTGACCTTGGGCGTCATGCCGGGCGCGAGCTGCGACTTCAGGTACTGGAAGTCCGCGAGCTGGATGTTCTTCGCGTGGCGCACTTTGTCGACGACGCGGATCACCGGCGGCACCAGCTGCTCGGTGCCGTCGGGCATCTTCACGACGCCGGGCGCATCGGTCTTCACGCCGCCCAGCTGCTCGAGGAAGTCGATGTGGAAGTAGGTGCGGCGGAACTCGCCGTCGGTGATCGACTGCAAGCCCACGTCCTGCTGG
>CAZXLI010000053.1:0-29917 GCA_964641795.1 uncultured Bordetella sp.
GCGCCGATCCAGCGCATCGTCGACCGGGTCAGCGCGGTGTTCGTGCCGGTGGTGCTGGGCATTGCGCTGCTGACGTTCCTCGGCTGGGTCGGTGTCAGCGGCGACTGGGAGCAGGCGCTGATCAACGCGGTGGCGGTGCTCGTGATCGCCTGCCCGTGTGCGCTCGGCTTGGCGACACCGACGGCTATCATGGCCGGCACTGGCGTCGCGGCGCGCCACGGCATCCTCATCAAGGACGCGCAAGCGCTCGAGGTCGCACATGCGGTGACGGTGGTCGCCTTCGACAAGACCGGCACGCTGACCGAGGGCAAGCCATCGCTCGTAGCCGTGCGTGCTGCGGCAGGTGCCAGCCAGGACGATGTGCTGCTTCTCGCGGCAGCGCTGCAGCAGTCGAGCAGCCACCCGCTGGCCATGGCGGTGCTGCAGCAGGCGCGCCAGAAGTGCGTGGCGGTTCCGGCCGCGCAGCTTGCGAAGGCCTTGCCCGGGCGCGGCGTCGAGGGTGTCGTGGGCGACCAGTCGCTGGTGCTGGGCAGCACCCGCCTGTTGCGCGAGCTGGCTGTCGAACCTGGCGACCTGCGGGAGGAGGCCCAGCGTCTGGAAGGCGAGGGCAAGACCGTCTCATGGCTGATCCGCACGGATGGTGCCGGGAAGCAGTTGCTCGGGCTGCTGGCGTTCGGCGACACGGTCAAGAGCACGGCCGCCGCCGCCGTGTCGCGCCTGCGTGAACTCGGCATCCGGACTGTCATGCTGACGGGCGACAACCGCGGAGCGGCCGAAGCAGTCGCCAAGGCGCTGCGCATCGACGAGGTTCGTGCGGAGGTGCTGCCGGGCGACAAGGCGGCCGTCGTGCAGGACTTGCGCCGCAGCGGGGAGGTTGTCGCGTTCGTCGGTGATGGGCTCAACGACGGTCCGGCGCTGGCGGCAGCATCGGTGGGCTTCGCAATGGCTGGTGGCGCGGACGTGGCCACCGAGACGGCGGGCGTCACGTTGATGCGCGGCGATCCGCGGCTCGTGGCCGACTCCTTCGACGTGTCGCGCCGCACCTACTCGAAGATCAAGCAGGGGCTGTTCTGGGCCTTCGCCTACAACGTGCTGGGAATCCCGTTGGCTGCGCTGGGCATGCTCAATCCTGTCATCGCCGGCGCAGCGATGGCGTTCAGCAGCGTGAGCGTCGTGCTCAACGCGCTGACACTGAGTCGCTGGCGCGGTGCCGCCGACGCGGCACCCGAACGGCCTTCGCAGCCAGCTCCAACCGCGAACTCTCTGAAGGAGGCGTCATGAACACGACCATGAACATCGGCGAGGCCGCCAAGGCCTCGGGTGTCTCGGCGAAGATGATTCGCCACTATGAACGGGTCCGGCTGTTTCCCGAGGCGGCGCGGACCGACTCGGGGTACCGGCAGTACACCGACAAGGAGGTCAGCACGCTGCGCTTCATTCGCCAGTCGCGCGACCTGGGCTTCTCGATCGAGCGGATCCGCGACCTCCTTGCGCTGTGGCAGAACCGCAAGCGGCCGAGCCGCCAGGTACGCGCGCTGGCACAGGCGCACCTCGACGAGCTCGACGGGAAGCTGAAGGAACTGCAGGCGATGAAGGCGACGCTGGAGCACCTGGTGCACTGCTGTCATGGCGACGACCGTCCTGACTGTCCGATCATCGAGACGTTGGCGCAGGATGCCGCGCCGGTAACGCCGGCGGCCTGCGAGCACGGGAAGACCAACGGTTTGCGTTCCGGTCGGGGAGCGAAGCTCCCCGCCGCTTGACTTTGCCACAGTGGCAAGGTTTAGCATGAAACGATGGGGATCAACTGGATCAGTCGGACGCTGAAGACCTTGGCGGGTACGTGGATTGCTCATGCCGGGGCGACGCGTCCCGCTCGGGTCGTGGACTAGACTTCGCCAAATGCGGGCCAAGCTTCGATTCGTGCTGACATGGCTGTTGCTGTTCGCCCTGCCTTTGCACGGTTGGGCCGCGGCGGCCATGATCAACTGCGGGCCAAGCCATCACCGCATGGCGCACACCGCAGCAGTGGATGGGACTACGTTCGGGACAATCGACCGTTCAACCGACATGGGCCACGGGGCGGGCCACCACGCAACGGCTGTCCAAGGCAGCCATGACCACGCCGATGAACCGACAGGCCACGGTCACAACGAACTCGTCAAGGTCGGTGCGTCCAAGTGCAGTGCCTGCTCCGCGTGCTGCAGCGCGTTCGCTCTGCCGACGACGATCGTTTCTCTCGCTTCCGTGCCGAGCGCGTCGTTCGTTCCTCCCGTGCTGCCGGATGCCGTCGTCTTCTTCCTGACGACAGGGCCCGAGCGCCCACCCAAACCCAGCGCCGCCTGAAGCGTCGCTTCGGCGACGTTGCGTCGGCGCGTGCGCAGCACCGGCTCGCGCCCACGAGTCCAGTGGACCGCGCATCGCGGTCGGGGAGCGCGTCTCCTTTCATGCAAGGACGTTCATGTCATTCACTTACTGCGCGGCCGTTGCCGCGGTAGTCATCGGCGTCGCCGCGCCGACCTTGATGGCGCAGCCGATGCCTGCCGGCGCGGCGGCCGCGTCCGCTCCGGCGAGCACACCTGCGAGCGGCCGCTATCGTTCCGCCTTCGAGGGCTACAAAGGCTTCAGCGAACAGCCTGTCGGCTCATGGCGGCAAGCCAACGACTTAGTGCGTCAGATTGGCGGCTGGCAGGCCTACGCACGCGAAGGCCAGGGCGAGCCGCCGGCCTCTGCAACTTCCGGCGCAGCCGTCGCGCAGCCGGGTCACGCAGGCCACCAGGGGTCGCCGGGTACCGGGACGCCTGCAGCGCTACCGCCAGCGGCCAGCAGCCCCGCACCTTCGCCAGCGCCTGTCAAACCAGCACCCCTCAAGGCGCAGCCGCCTTCATCGTCAGCGAGCCGGCCGGCACCGGCCGCCGCGGGCAGTCACTCCGGCCACCATTGAACATGCGATCCACCATCCACAACACCCCGATGGCACACCCGCGAACTGCCCGCTGGACCGCCGCAATGGTCGCGGCCGTCCTCGTCGTGAGCGGCTGCGCCGGCACGTCGATCGAAAGCAACTTCGAGAGCGCCCGGCAGTTCGGCCGGGACCAGTTCGGCGCCGACGTGCGCTGGCTCACGAGCGATGAAGCGAGCCGTCAGGCGCAGGCCGACGTGGACGAGCGTCTGTCCAGGCCGTTGAGCGCCGCCGACGCAGTGCAGATCGCCCTTGCCTACAGCCCGGCGCTGCAGGCACTGCTGTTCGAAAGTGCGAGCAGCGCTGCGAGCGCAGCCCAAGGCGCCCGCCTGCCGAACCCGGTGTTCGCGTTCGAGCGCCTCGTGCGCGGCCAGGCCGGTACTCGTGACCTCGAGATCAACCGGGTGCTCAGCTTTTCCGTGCTCGATCTCCTTCTGCTGCCCTCGCGCATGCGCCTGGCCGACTATCAGCAGCAGGCGGCCCGCGTGACCCTGGCCACCAATGTCGTGCAGGCGGGCAACGAGGCCCGGGCAGCGTGGGTTCACGCCGTGGCCGCTCAGCAATCGCTGGCGTACTTCCAACAGGTGAAGAACGCCGCTGACGCGAGCGCCGAATTGGCGCGGCGCATGCAATCGGCCGGCAACTTCAGCAAGCTGCAGCGGGCCCGCGAACAGGCGTTTGCGGCAGATGCCGTGGCACAGCTGGCGCGCGCGCAACACGCTGCGCGCAGCACGCGCGAAGCGCTGGTGCGCGTGCTGGGCCTGAACGATGCGCAGGCCGCCGCTCTCAAGCTCCCCGAGCGGCTTCCCGACCTGCCGAAGACACCCCGCGACGAATCGAGCATGGCACAAGCCGCGGTCGCGCAGCGCCTGGACGTGCAACTGGCCCGCGCCAGCCTCGACTTCCTTGCCGGGGAGCAAGGCCTGACTCGTGTCACCAGCGTGGTCAACGCCTTCGAAGTCGGTGTGGCCCGCAACAGTGAGACCGGCCTGGCACCGCAGAAGGGCTACGAAGTCTCCCTGCCGCTGCCGATCTTCGATTTCGGCGATGCGCGGCGCGCCGGGGCGCAAGCCGCCTACATGGCCGCGCTTCACCGGACGGCGCAGGTCGCCGTGGAGGCGAATTCGCGGGTGCGCGAGCAGTACAGCGCCTACCGCACCGCCTACGATCTGGCCGCCCACTACCGCGACGAGATCGTGCCCCTGCGCAAGACGATCGCCGAGGAGAACGTGCTTCGCTACAACGGGATGCTGATCGGCGTGTTCGATCTGCTGGCCGATGCGCGCGAGCAGATCACCAGTGTCGTGCAGGCCATCGAGACGCAGCGCGACTTCTGGCTGGCCGATGCCGGATTGCAGGCCGCCTTGATCGGCAGTCCCTCCAACACCTTCGGCAGCGTACAGCCGCGCAGCCGCTCCGGCGGCAACGTAAGCGAGCGCCACTGATTCCCTTCCACACCATGACAAACAATCGACGCAACTTCCTGCTCGGCAGCGCCGCGGTCGCGACCGCCGCCGTGAGCAAGGTGGCGATGGCCGCCTTGCCCGAGCCCGTACTGCAGGACAAGCCGAACACCATGCCGCCGCTCGTGCCCAACACCGGGCGGCCTTACAACCCCGTGGTCACGCTCAATGGCTGGACCTTGCCATGGCGCATGAACGGCGGTGTCAAGGAATTCCACCTCGTGGCGGAGCCCGTCGTGCGCGAGATGGCCCCCGGCTTCAAGGCCCACCTGTGGGGCTACAACGGCCAATCGCCGGGTCCGACGATCGAGGTCATCGAGGGCGACCGCGTGCGCGTATTCGTCACCAACAAGCTGCCCGAACGCACGTCGATCCACTGGCACGGCCAGCGCTTGCCGAACGGCATGGATGGCGTCGTCGGCTTGACTCAGCACCCCATCGAGCCCGGGAAGACCTTCGTCTACGAGTTCGTCGCGCGCCGCCCCGGCACGTTCATGTACCACCCGCACGCCGACGAGATGACGCAGATGGCGATGGGCATGATGGGCTTCTGGATCACCCATCCCAAGGCCAGGCATCCGCTCATCGACGAGGTCGACCGCGACTTCGTCTTCCTGCTCAATGCCTACGACATCGAGCCGGGCGCGTACACGCCCAAGATCATGACGATGCTGGACTTCAACCTCTGGTCTTGGAACAGCCGCATCTTCCCCGGCATCGACTCGCTGAACGTCCGCAAGGGCGACAAGGTCCGCATCCGCATGGGCAACCTGACGATGACGAACCACCCGATCCATCTGCACGGGCACGAGTTCCTCGTCACCGGCACCGACGGCGGGCCTACGCCGAAGCCCGCCCGCTGGCCCGAGGTGACGACGGACGTGGCGGTGGGCCAGATGCGCCAGATCGAATTCGTTGCCGACGAAGAGGGCGACTGGGCGTTCCATTGCCACAAGAGCCACCACACGATGAACGCGATGGGGCACGACGTGCCGACCATGATCGGCGTCGAGCACCGTGGTGTGGTGCGCGAGATCAACAAGCTGATCCCCGACTACATGGTGATGGGCGAGCGCGGCATGGGCGACATGTCCGAGATGGAGATGCCGATCCCGGACAACACCGCTCGGATGATGGGCGGCGAAGGCCCGTTCGGCTCGGTCGAGATGGGCGGCATGTTCAGCGTCGTGAAGGTGCGCGCCGACCTGAAGCGCGGCGACTACGCCGACCCCGGTTGGTACAAGCACCCGGCCGGCACCAACGCATGGGAGTTCTCCGGCGCCCTCGCCGAACCGGCGCGCTTCGCCTCCGAAGGCGGGCAGTCGATGCCGCCGTCCCGGCGACAACCGAAGCGCGAGATCGAAGTGCAGATCCGCAAACCCAACGGCCACTCGGGACACTGAGTCGGCATCTCTTCAGAAGGAACCAACGATGAAACGCAATCTCCTCCTCGTGTCGCTGATCGCGGGTTTGTTCGCCGCTGCGCCGGTGCTCGCCCACGACGGCGAAGACCACGCTGCCCCCAAGGCTGCGGGCGCAAAGGGCGGGCACAGCCATGCCGAGGGCCACGGGCACGGCGACTCGGCAGCCATCGGCGTCGCCGGCGAGCCGGGCAAGGTCACGCGCACCGTTGCCGTCGACATGACCGACAACATGCGCTTCACGCCCGCCAGCATCTCGGTCAAGCAAGGCGAAACCATCCGCTTCGTCGTCAAGAACTCGGGCGCCGTGAAGCACGAGTTCGTGCTCGGCACCGAGAAGGAACTGAAGGAGCACTACGAGCTGATGAAGAAGTTCCCGGAGATGGAACATGCCGATCCGAACCAGGTCACTGTCGCGCCGGGAAAGACGGGCCAGGTGATCTGGCAATTCACCAAGTCCGGGAGGGTGGAATTTGCGTGCCTCCAGCCGGGTCACTACGACGCCGGCATGAAGGGCGCGGTGACCGTAGCCGCCGTCAAGGGCACCGCCGCGCCGAAGGCGGACGGCCACACCGAGCACAAGCACTGAACCACTCTTTGAAAGGAACCCGTGAAATGAAGAAGTCGTTTGTCATCGCTCTTGCTGCCACTGCCTTCAGCGCCACCGTATGGGCCGCCGGCGCCGATGAGCACAGCGCCGCCACCTCCACCACCACCAGCGCCCAGGCCGGCGATGCAATGGCCATGGTCGACGGCGAGGTTCGCAAGGTCGACACCGAAGGCAAGAAGATCACCCTCAAGCACGGCGAGATCAAGAACCTCGGCATGCCCGGCATGACGATGGTGTTCCAGGTCAAGGATCCGGCGGCCTTGGGGTCGCTCAAGGTCGGCGACAAGGTCCGCTTCATGGCGGAGAAGCAGGGCGGGGCCATCGTAGTGACGCACATCGAGCCGGCAAAGTAAGGACGGCCTGCAAACCCGCCCGCGCGGGGGGGCGGCCCGCAGCCTCGAAGAAACGGAAAGGAAGCCGATGAATATGCCCAAGTCACTTGTATGCGCGCTCGCTCTCGTTGCACCACTCGCCAAGGCCCAACTCGTAGAAGTGCACTGGGACGCCGCAGGCCGCTTCGAACACAAGACGTCGATCCCGGTTGGCAAGTTTCTCGAGGTCTGCGGCAGCTTGAAGCCCGGTCTCAAGGTGGATTGGAAATTCGTCGGCAGCGCGCCAACGAACTTCAACATCCACTACCACGAGGGCAAGGAGGTCCGGTTCCCGGCCAAGGAGGACGGCGTCCGGCAGTCCGATGGAACGTTGTCGGTGGCCGCTGCGCAAGACTACTGCTGGATGTGGAGCAACAAGGGCCCGGGTGACATGACGGTCGCGATCGAATTGCGCAAGCAATAGCGCAGTTGGTCAGAAGCGCCAAGGTTGCTGCACGAGTTTCATGTTCACCTGCCATGCTGCGCGCGGCGGGCGCGGCAGGAAGAACGCGCCTGTTTGGAGCGAGAACCACCTGTTCGATGGCGGGTTTGTCGTTTGCCCTCGACTCTGTGCCGATGTTCGGCTCGATCGATGGAGATCCAGATGGCTCATCAACAGTATTCCTCGTGCATCGAGTCTTGCAATCAATGTGCGGCCGCCTGCAACCATTGCGCGGCGGCCTGCCTGCAGGAGCAGGACGTGAAGGCGATGGCGCGATGCATCGCGCTGGATATCGACTGCGCCGCGATCTGCGACTTGGCCTCCGGGGCGATGGCGCGCAACAGCGAGAACGCGCAGCAGATCTGTGCCCTCTGCGCCGACATCTGCCAAGTGTGCGGCGACGAATGCGCCAAGCACCCGATGGATCACTGCCGGCACTGCGCTGACGCCTGCCACCGGTGCGCTGATGAGTGCCGACGGATGTCGAGCGGGGCCGGCACGAAGGCCTCACCGGGCGCCGGGGCGCGCGCCCACTGACGTCCGAGCCCTCGCCGACCGGCGCAGCCTGCCGGGGCGCGCGGAGTTCGAGTACGACTGTCGGCCCGGCCAGCGGCCGATCCTGCAACCCCGCTTCGAGAGCCGCCTCGATGGCAAAGCCCATTCATCCGATCCTGGTGCACTTTCCCATTGCCCTGCTGTTGACGTCGTTCGTCGCGGATGCCGCCTACTTCTTCACTTCGATGGAGACCTTGCGTGACGCAGGCTGGTGGATGCTCGCGGCTTCGGCCGCGTCGGGCGTTCCCACCGTTCTGGCCGGCCTGTTCGACATGCGCCGGGCCCTGCTGAAAGCGGATGTTCACGAGCGAGTGCATCGTCATATGTGGGTGGGCATCACGCTGCTCGGTGTCATCGTCACCCTGGCAGGCTGGCGCTGGACCTACTATGTCCATCCCGGCCAGGCGCTTCCAATGCTGTATCTCGACGCGTCATTCCTGGCCGTCATGCTGGCCGCATTTCGGGCCTGGCTGGGAGGCGAACTGGTGTACACGCATGCCGTCTTTTGATTCAGCTCCAGGAGTGGCTCGAGCGGCAGGCGCTCACGTACCCCGCGATGCTCATGGAAGGAGGGCTGCCGAACTACTTCACGATCAACGGCAAGGCCTACCCCTCCACCGACACCGTGAAAATGAAGGTGGGAGAGACGATCAAGCTGCGTTTCATCGGGACGAACACCAACTTCATCCACCCCATGCACGTGCACGGCGGGGCCGTTCACGGTGGTCGCGCGTGACGGTTACACGCTCGCCGATGCCGCACGATTCGAGGCCGACACCGTCAACGTCGGCCCGCGTCAGCGCTACGACGTGATCTGGAAGGCGCGTCGCCCGGGCAAGTGGCTCGTGCACTGCCACATCCCGCATCACACGACCAACAACAACGTCGAGCATCACGGTGGCGGAGGCCTGACGATGATCCTCGAGGTCGAGGCGTAGACGCGTTTGCCTCTCGGGGTCCTTCGGCGCCCGGCTGCCGGTGAACTTGCGGCGTGGATTGCGGCGAGTACCCTCGGCCCTGCAAGCCAAGCTTCGTCTGGCGACGGAACCCGGTGTTCGTTCCATCGTCCAACGCACTGGGGGTGGCAACCATGAAGGCTTTACTTACCTTTGCCGCTGTCGGTCATCGAGCGCGGATGGTGTTTCGGGGTCTTGCCTCGGCGCTGTTGCTCTTGTTCACTGCCGCAGCCATCGCCGGGGCGGGAGGGCATGGCGGCGGCCACCACGGTAGCGGGCATCGGGGTGGTCACGGTGCCGTCCACCACGGCGGGCATGTCGGTGGTCACGGTTTCGTTCACCACGGTCACGGATTCGCCGGATTAGGCATCGGTGGCTGGTATCCGGGTCCGTACTACCGCGACTTCTGCTCCTCCAACTCCCCCTACTACGATCTTGCTCGCTGCCGCAGGTACTACCCCGACTATGACGCTCCTTCGGTGCCTTACCCGTATGGCCCGGGCAGCGGCTTGACACCCTCCAGCCTGGACGTGTTCGTGGTGCGCGCGCCGCCGCTGTCCAGTTCGGATGCGCCGGAAAGCCTGCCCGAGGCGGCGCGGGTTGGTATCGGCCTGCCGGCGCCTGAACACGCGAGCGGCCCGTAGGCTGCCGGGCAATCGGGTAAGCCGAATGATAGCGATCAATACCCTGCGCATGCCGGGTGTCGCACTTCTCCTGGCGCTGGCCGGCTGCGCCGGTAACCAGCATGCGGCAAGCTCGACGCATACGCGGCCTGGAACCGAACTCCCGCCGACGGCGATCTCGGTCATCGACGACAAATCCGATGTCCGCGCCGTGCCCAGTGGTTCACGGCGCAGCGAGAGCGGGGGCCCGCCCGCGGCGAGCGAGGTCATAGCGGATGGGCCGGTTGGCTTGCGGGTCGTGCTGAGCCGGACGGAGCCAGACAAGCCTCGCGGCCTGCTGCTGCGGGTGGACTACGCTGCGGCGGCGAAGGCGCCGGTCGACCGGCCACGCCTCAGCATCGCATTGGTCATCGACCGTTCGGGATCGATGGCCGAGGATCGCAAGCTTCCGTACGCTCTGGCTGCGGCGCGTTGGGTCGTCGACAATATGGCCGATGGCGATATGCTGTCGATCATCGCCTTCGGCGATCAGGCGACGGTTCTTTCGGCCGCGGGCCGCGTCATCAACAAGCCATTCCTCTTTCATCGACTCGATGAAATCTCGCCCTTGGGATCCACCAACCTGAGCGCCGGCCTGCTGGAAGGTATCGCCCAGGTCGCCGGGGTCGGCACGGTAGGCCAGGTGAAGCAGGTTCTCCTGTTGACGGACGGCTTGGCCAATCGCGGTGAGACGAACCCGGCGAGCTTGCGCCGGATCGCGGAACGGGCGCAGACCCAGGGAATCGGCATATCGACGATGGGCGTCGGCACCCATTTCAACGAATCACTACTCGCGGACATCGCTGCCGCCGCAGGTGGGCGCTATGCCTACATCAAGACCGCCGACCAGATCCCGTCGGCGTTCAAGGATGAGTTGCACGGCTTGCTGCAGGCGGTTGCTCAAAACATGGCCGTCGAGGTTACCGTCACGGGCGGCGTGATTGGCAAGGTGTACGGTCAATTGCTCGACCAGCCGATCCGCACGTACAAGCTAGCTGTCGGTGATCTGCGCGCGACCGAGGCCGGCTTCCTGCTTGCGGAGCTTCAACCGTCCGCTCTCGGCTCCGCCGAGACGGTGCAAGTCGACGTACGGCTGGTCTTCGATGATCTCCAGGCGGGTGCGCGAGTCGGCCGCGGGGTGCGGGTGCGCGCGCTGGACGATGGGGCGCTGGGGGAAGATCACGGCGTGACTCTGGCGGCTGCCATCCTCGATGCACTGGAGCGTGCCGATGCCGCCTTGCGGGGCCTGGACGCTGAACGCTACGGCCAGGCGAAGGTCTTGTTCGAGCGGCTGCATGAACGCGCACGTGAGCACGCGATTCGCACCGGGGACCAGCAATTGCTCAATCAAGCGTTTGTCCTGAAGCATTTCATGGCAGAACTCGCTGCCGCGGAACGCGAGGGCCTGTTTCACGGGCACCGCGAGGCGCGTGACAAGTTGACCAAGGAAAGCCACTATCTGCGCTACCTGCTCACACATCACCGGTCACAGCTTTAGAGCCGCCGAACTGGTTGCCGAGCGCGGCTGTCCACACCAATGCCAGCTGCCAGCTGATCTCATGTTTGCGCTGCTTCCGGCGGGCCCCGCCGAAACATCGACCTCCACCGGAGCCCGCAGCGCACGAGCGCGCTCGCTGGGCGCGAATGAAGCGACGAAGGGCACGCTGATCCCGACCCAACCTGCGCCGCCTGCAATCGAGGCGGCGGCCAGCCAGCGGCGGCGCTCGACATCGCTCCACGCTAACTTGGAAGACGGCGGCATCCCGCGCGTGGCCGGACTTCAGCGCTTCAGTAGTCGGGGCCAAGACTTCGCCTGAGCTGTTCAGGGTTGGTTACGCTCGGCCACGGAAGTCTTCTGCCGCGCGCCCGCTACCCCGTGCTTCTGCACAAGCGCACCTGCGCGTCATGGCGCTCCCGGCGCAGACGGCTCTGGTAGGGCGTGATCTGTGCTCGCGGCCCATGGTCGATCATGGGCGCGAGCTTGGGGGGTGGGCACTTCACCGCGGCGACAACGCCGTCGCCGTCACGATCGGCTTGGCTCGCCTGCCTGGCTTTGCCGGCCTGTTCGATGGCCTGGTAGTCCGGGCCGACAAACGCACAGCCGGTGCCGAGAAGCAGCATGCCAATGAAGATGATCGCTGACTTCTTCATGCGAGACTCCTGGAGTGGATCGACAATGGCGGACAGGCATGACCTACCGGTCATGGCGTGCGCCTTTTGTCGAGCCCCGCATTCGCTGTACCACCCGCACCACGGTTTGGGCGCCAAGCCGCGCTTGGCGGCCCGTTCCCGCCTATTGGATGCTGGCGATCGTCGTCGACCGAGCTGGATACGCCATCGGCGCCAACTCCCGCCGAGTGGCTCCCAATTCGCCGGCGACCAGTACGTCGCCCGTGCGCAGTGCTCCGAAGAACTCGGCGATGACCTGCAGGCGTTCCTTCATCACGCCGACCCATCCCGCACTGTCGTCCACGAGTTGGCCACGTTCACCCGCCGCGATCAGCGTGCCCCGTTGCGCATCCCGCGGCAGCCTGCCGCGTACTTCGATGGTCGAGGCCACCGTCGTCGCCGACTCTGTCGACTTCCGTGGCATCGCTGACTCGCCGGCGGCGAGAAGCTCACCGGCACGTTGGGCCCGAATGAACTCGGCCTGCACCGCTTCCCGGGTCAGCGGGAAACGGTCCTGTGCCTGGACGGGGGCCACAGCGACGAGAGCAGGGACCAAGAGCATGGCTCTCAGAGTGATCGTCGGGAAGCTCATTTGGTGCTCCTTTCGTTGGTGATGGTTGCACGTTAGACCTGCGTCGCCGACGAGAGGCTGGCGGCTGGATTACAAAACGGTCAGAGCCCGGTGGGCTGATGAATCGTCGATGGATTCGTCGAACGCAGGCGATGCTCAAGCAAGACAGGACGACCGGCCGAGCGAGCGTCGACCTGCAGCAGCGTTGAGTTGTTTTGTTGAGTCGGAGGCGCGCCGACGAGCGTCACGGCTCGTCGGCGTGCCGGACGCCAGTGATGACGTCCCGGTCTGAACGCGCGCCGGTCAACCGATCAGAAGATGTGCCGGATGCCGAACTCGAGGCCTGACGAATCCTCACCACCCCGCATGCCGCTGGGCGGGGTATAGAGCACGGAACTGCGTGCAGCGCCCTTGTTGGTGACTCGACCATAGGTCGCGTACATCGACGAGCGCTTCGACAGGTAGTAGGTATAGCCGATGCCGATCCGGCTGCTGTCATCCCCGTTGGCGAACCCGGACCCCACCGGACCGCCGGATCGATCTGCACGCGTATACCCCGCCTTGACTTCGCCCTGGCCCAGCACCACGCCGGCGGCGATGGACAGGTCCTTGGTCTTGCGCGGCTTCCAATCCTTGACGTCGTAGAGCGTGTAGATCGTCACGATGCCGAACTTGTAGTTCAACATGAGGTTGTAGTTCTTGAAGTCGGGGGTCGGGCCGGTGTCGGTTTTCCCATAGGCGAAGGCGACGTTGAGCGGACCCGCTTCGTAGCCGATGCGGGCGCCGGCGTACCTGTTCCCCACCACGCCTTCTCCGGCCGAAACCTGGGCATGGCCGTAGAGGCCCCCCATGGGCGGCAGGAAGTAGCCGACGGTATTGTCGGCGCGCAACACGGTGGTCGCCGGACTGCCCAGATTGGAGCCGAAGCCATACGAGAAAATCCCGCGCGAGCCTACGCCGACGATACCGAACTCGTCGGCAAAGGTGTTGTAGGCTGTCGGCGTGTAGTCGCGGCCCAGCCGGATCTCGCCGAAGCCGCCCATCAGGCTCACGGTCGAGCGCCGGCCCCAGAACTTGGTTGTGTCGGCACTTCCGGTGTCGACGTTGATTTGGGACTCCAGGTGAAAACCTGCGCGGAGTCCGCCGCCCAGATCCTCTACTCCGCGCAGTCCGAAGCGGCTGGTACTGCTGGAGCCCGAGGCGAGTTGCTTCTGCGAGCCGGCGCTGCCGTTCTTCACCTCCCGCACTGCGGCGTCGATGATGCCGAACAGTGTGACCGAGGACTGAGCGAGCGCAGTCGATGACAGCCCGGCAAGCGCAGCGAGGGCAAGAAATGACTTCTTCATGGTCCGATCTCCGTGTGGTTCATGGCACACCCTTCCCGCTCCGCGTCTGACGGAGCAGCTGAAAAGGGTGCTGCCGAAGAGCCTAGGAGGGGGGGGCAAAAGTGCCGAGATCCGGTCGGGATATCGAGGGAGGAGGCTAGTGATACCCCTTGAAGTCACGCGTCGCGTGTCGTCGCTGACCCACACATGTTCAGTCGGCTGGCGGGGCCTCGTAAGAGATAACCAGTCGGTAATCGCCGGGCAAGCACCCGGTCAGCAGTCGGGTGCGATCGTCCCGTTCGAGTCGCACGGCGCAGGGTTCTGCGAACGAATCGGACGAAGTTGCGCCGTTGCTGTCGTATCCACGAGATGGCCGGGAGAGCACATGAGGCGACAGGACATTCAGCTGCTGGCGACCGCGCGTTCTGGAGACCCCGCCGCACGGTGCGAGCTCGGACGCCGCTACCTGCTGGGCGAGCGGGGGTTCTTCCGCCATCCGACCGTCGGGCTGGAGTACCTCTCCCATCCGACGGTGGCCGGCACCGAGAGAGCCTCGGTCGTCATCGCCGAGGCGCTTCCCCTGCACGACATCGTGCGCTTCGATCAGCACCGACCGCTGTTCATCGCGGCCAAGGCAGGCTCGGTGACCGCGCAGGTCAAGCTCGGGCTTTGGAACTTCCTGACCTGCCGGGACCGCGAGGAAGGCCGCGCATGGCTGGAACGGGCCGCAGGCTCGGGTCACATCCTGGCCGGCAGCGCGCTGCGGCAACTGGCGCAGTGCCCGACGCAACCCCCGTCGTCGTTCCTGCTGACGCTGGGCGGGGCGCCCGGCATCGATTACGAGGCATTGATGCCATGGGCCCTGCGGCGCGCAGTCAGCGGCGACGACCAGCGCTTGCTCGAGCGCACGCTGCACTGCGCGCTCGAAGTGGTGCCGCGAGCGAGCGACGAACTCGCCGACGCCGTGTGCGAGGCGCTGGAACAGGCTGCCCGCTGGCCGGACTTCCGGCTGCCGCCTTTGCGGGAGAAGCTGGAGAGCCTGTTGAAGAACGCCGTGCTGCGTGAGAACCCCGCGGCGGCACTGATTGTCGGGCGCGCGCTGTGCGGCCTCGACGAAGGACCTCTGTGCCACTCGGCGATCGTCGCCGGACAGAACATGCGAAAGGGTGCGGCTCTGCTGCTTCGCGCCGCCGATGCCGGCAAGGCACCGGCATGGATGCTTCTGCACCGCGTGCACTCGGACAACCACGCGTCGGTTGCCAATCCGTTGATGGCACGCTTCTTCCTCGAGAAGGCCGCTGCGGGCGGGAACGTGCTCGCGCAGCGTCGGCTCGGGGCGCTGATACTGAAGTCGGCAACGTCGTCGGGCGAATCCGAGCGCGGCATCCACTGGTTGCACATGGCGGCGGAGGGGCAGGATCGATGGGCGGTCGAACTCTTGGCTTCGCTGGTCCTGCCGGTGTCGGGTACGGACGAAGAGGCGGCCGCGGCGCTCGACGCGATCCGGCAGGAAGATCCGTGGATGGCTGGTCGTCTGCGCACTTCGCGCGACTTCGGGTTGATCAAGCCCGAAGCACTGGGCGTGGATATCGTCGCCGGGCTGCGCCCCTGGGGCCTGTTGGTCGGACCGCTCTCATCGGCGAGTCCCGGCCGGCCTTGCGGGGCGCGGGCGATCCCGGCACTCACTGCCCCGGCGTTGGCGAACCTGCGCCGCGCGGCGGCGCTGCTCGAGCACGCTCGACGCGAGGGGGCGATCGTCGAAGGCGACCTGCGCAAGAGATCGATGCGGTTGCGGCAACTGCTCGAGCGCTGCAGGGTCGATGAGGCGCTCTTCTTTGCACGCGCAACGTCGACGAAGCTGAACCGTCTGCGCCAAGGCACCAAGTGGGCCTTTCACGTACGCAGGTCTCTGTCCATGGCCCTGGCGGCATAGGCGACCCGATCGACTACGGGCGGACTGTCTCTGACTGTCCATCGTCTTGCCCGCCCGGCAGCCGCAACGTGAATCGAGTTGTGCCTTCTCCGCTTTGCACCGCCGCCGTGCCACCATGGAGTTCCGCAATCGTCCGGACGATTGCCAGCCCCAAGCCGCTGCCGCCGGTGTCGCGATTGCGCGATCTGTCGACCTTGTAGAAGCGCTCGAACAAGCGCCGGCAGTCCTCGGGTGCGATCGGAGGCCCCTGGTTGGCGACTTCGACGCATGCCCAGAGGCTCTCCTGGCGGGCCGTGATGTGCACGGTCGATCCCTGCGATCCGTGTCGAATGGCATTCGACAGCAGGTTCATGATCGCCCGGCGAATCAATTCACTGTCCGCCTTCGCCCTCGCGCTGCCGGTGACGACGATCGTCATGTCTCGCTCATGGGCCAGCACTTCGAGGAACTCCGCAACCTTCCTCGATTCTTCCGCGAGGTCCAGCGGGGTGACGTGCAGCGACGCCTTGGCATCGTCGGCTTGAGCGAGGAACAGCATGTCCGTGACGAGCCGGGTCAGCCGCTGCAGCTCTTCGATATTGTTCTCCATGACGTCGATCAGTTGATCGGACGTTCGCGTCTTCGAAAGGGCGACCTGAGTCCTGCCGAGCAGTGTCGACAGGGGCGTACGCAGCTCGTGCGCCAAGTCGCTAGAGAAGTCCGACAAGCGCTGCACGCCCTCGTTGACGCGCTCGAGCATCGCGTTGAACGCGGACGCGAGATGCTGCAGCTCGCGCGGCAGCGCTGCGGGATCGATTTCGGCGGACAGGTGGTGGGCCGAGACATGGGCGACAGCGCGACTGAACCGATCGAGCGGCCGCAGTCCGACCTTTGCCAGCACGAAGGCAGTGAGCACGACAAAGGCCAGGGCCACGGGTGCGGCACTGGCAGCCGTCAGCAGAAGACGCGACAGCAAGCTCTTGTCTTGCGACAGGTCGGCGCTTACGACGATGTGGTACCTGCTGCCGTCGCGCGCCTGGGCATATGCGGCCATCGACAGGATGGGGTGCCCATCGCCGGGTGCGGTCCATCGCAGGAAGCCATCGGATCCCCAGATGTCGTTCTTCAGCCGTCGCAGGGACTCGCGCGCAAGCGGACCGAGCGACAGCAGCGCGTTCTCGGAGCCTGGCTGGCTGACCGCAAGATGCAGCTGTGCGTGCCCCGTCACGAGTTCGGTGAAGCGCGGTTCGGCCAGGCGAAGTCCCTGCCCATCGGCAAGCGACCGGATGACGCTCCGTGCATGCTCGGTCTTGTCCTTGAGCACCGTGCGCTGGTTGCTGTCGAGTTCGCTCTTCAACGTGAAGTACGACAAGCCGAGGACGCCGAGCGCCTGCAGCAGGCCGAGCGTGCCGATGAGGAGGGCGAGCCGCAGCGACAGGCTACGAATCCTCATCGCGCTCCTCGAAAACGTAACCGACGCCGCGTACCGTGTGGATCAGCTTGCGCGGGAACGGATCGTCGATCTTCGCCCTCAGGCGTCGGATGGCAACCTCGACGACGTTGGAGTCCGAGTCGAAGTTGATGTCCCAGACCATGGACGCGATATGTGTCCTCGACAGGACCTCGCCCTTCTTGCGCACGAGGAACGTCAGCAGCGCGAATTCCTTTGCCGACAGGTCGATGCGCTGCCCAGCTCGCACGGCGCGGTGCCGCACGACATCGAGCTCCAGGTCGGCGATGCCGAGCAAGTCGGGTGCAGCGGCCGCGCCGTGTCCGCGCTTGAGGAGTGCGCGGATGCGGGCCAGGAGCTCGGGAAACTGGAAGGGCTTGACGAGGTAGTCGTCCGCGCCGAGATCGAAGCCCCGGACCTTGTCATCGGTGCGTGCGCGGGCCGTCAGCATCAGCACGGGAGTTTGCTTCGTCGTCCGCAGCGCCGACAACACGGCAAACCCGTCGATGCCAGGCAACATGACATCGAGCACGATGAGATCGTGGTCACCGTTCACGGCAGCATGCAGTCCATCGGTGCCGCTGTACGCCAGGTCCACGGCGTATCCGCTCTCCGTCAGACCTTGATGCAGGTAGGCGGCAGCTCTGGCGTCGTCTTCGATCAGCAGGATCTTCATGTCCTTGGGGGCGATAGCGAGGTGGTAATGCGTCGGTCGGGTCGGCGACGGTCATGAGCATTCTGTCCTTTGCAGGATGGGACACCAAGCGTTGCAGGCCGGGCGTTGTTGCGCTGCTGCTGGCGCCGCCCGCGAATTCATGGCCACGCGACGGCCGCGCGAGCGAGCTGGGTTTGTCGCCAGGGCATTGAGCGCCCACGACACGCAGGCCTTCGCGGGCCCTGATGCCCGTCCGGGGGCGCTGAGACGCCCGCGATCCTTCGAGGCGCGCCCCGGGCTGGCCGAACCGCTCAGTTCCGGCGGAGCGGGTCGCGACCGACGTACACCCTGAATCGCTCGGGGACGTTGAAGTCGCTCGGAGCGATGCTCATCAGGGGCACCGACACGAGATCGACGCCGTTGAAGGTCCATGCGAACTGGCGCTGCCCATCGTGGAACAGCACTGTCTCGCCGTAGCCGACATTCGTGTAGCGTGCGGCGCGCAGGTCGACGGAGCGTGTCGCAGCGCTCGCTCCCTGGCCGGGGCGGCCATAGATCGATTCCCCAGTCATGAAAGTTGGCGATGGCGCCGAGAGCACCGCGGGTGAGGCTGACGCGATAGCGGTCAGCAGCAGAAGTATGGCGCTTCGCTTCATGGTGGCTCTCCTGGTCGAGGCAACGTTCCTTCGGCCGGCGCGTGCCGGTGAGCGCGCGCCTGATGGGCGCGTGTCGTCACTCTAGGGAGCCGACACGGACCGGATGCTGACCCTCAGATAACAGTCCTGCAAGCAACGACGGCTCATCGCCCCGGCTGGGCGGATGGCAGGCTTTTAGGGCTGGGCGCGCTGAGCCATCTGGCGGTGCTCTTGCGCCATCGCGTCGTACTGCACGGCGGCGCTCTGATAGGTCTTGACCAGCGACAGGCAGTGCGCGCGTATGCTCGCGCCGCCTTTCTGGTAGGGGTTGGCCTGATAGCCCCGGGACAACTTCTCGTGCGAGGCCGCGATGGAGCGCGCGGCCGCGGCCTCGCGTTCATAGTGAGCAGCCAGGGCGAGATGGTCCTCCGGCGTCTTGGCGGTCTCGATCTGCTGCGCCAGTTCGGGAGACGGGCCGCTCGGCGGGTTTGCGCAGCCGACGAGGCCGATTGCCAGCAGCATCGCGCCGGCGATGCGCCGGGACAAGGGCGCGATTCCGTTCATGGTATTGCTCCAGTTGCTATGCGGCGCATCGAGCGTGGCGGTCCATCGATGCAGAGTAAGTATTGATACTTGTCCGACCGTTGAGATTCGTCAACCGCGCAGAGCGGCGCTGTGGACGGGCTCGCGCACTTTCGATGAGCGCGGAAGACCTGCGCGCTTGCGTCGCGTCTGACGAGCAGCACGTCGCAAGGATCGTGTGCGCCCCGATACCATCCGGACCATGCGTGGGATCGGCATCACCACGCCGGAATCGGGCGCGACTGGAGGAGGACCCTATGCACGACGGCTTTGCGCTGCTCATCGACCACTGGAAGGCCGACCCGCTCGGCACGTACCACGGTTGGTTCCTGTGGGAAAACCGCCTGAAGAACTTTCGCTCGATACGCCGCGGCATCGCGCAAGTGGTGCAGGATATCGACGCGGGCACCTTCGGCAACGCCTACCGCGGCTCGAGCCTGGAAACCGTCGTGGCATCGGTGGCGGAGCAGCGGCAGATCTTCAAGGGCGCCGACCACGCCTTCCTCTGGAAGCCCAAGCTTCGCATACCGGACATCTACGAGAACCCGGCCAACCAGCGCGCCTTCGCGCGCCTGTTGCACGCCTGCAATTGCTGCGACACGGCCGACGAAGTGATCGATGCGATCCGCCGCATCGACGCCCTGGGCATCAAGGGGTTGGGCCCGGCGGTCGCGAACCTGCTCTACTTCGTCCATCCGACGCTGGTGCTGCCCTTCAACACCGCGATCGTGAAGGGGTACAACGCTGTCACGGGCGCCAACGTGAAGCTCGGGCGCTGGGACCACTACCTTTCGATGCGCGAGGGCGCCGTGCGACTGAACGCTCATCACCGCGGCCGGTTGTCGAACGACCTCGGTGCGCTAGCGGGCTTGCTGTTCGAGATCGGGTCCGGGCGCTACCAGGCGCCGCCCAGGCAAGGCGATGAGACGGGACTGCATGCGTGGGAAGCCGACCTGGAGAAGGTTCGCGAGGAGTCGGCCGCGGCCCAGGCGCGGCGGGCGGCAGAGCGCGAGAGCGATGCCACCCACACTCAGATCCAAGGATGGTTGCGCGACCTGGGCCTGTCGTTGGGCTTCGAGGTCTGGATCGCGAGCAATGACAGGGGCCGCCCCTACGCAGCCGGCCGGCTGGGTGACGGCTGCCTGGCGGAGCTGCCGGCGGCTTGTGGCGGCGGGGAGTCGGTCCGACTCATCGACGTTGTCTGGGTCGAACGCGACCGAGCCGGCGTCGCCGCGGCGTTCGAGGTGGAGCACACCACGTCGATCCACTCGGGTATCGTGCGCATGCTCGATCTTGCCCTCGGCACGGTGATGGGTGCGGCCAGTACGCTGTTTCTCGTTGCGCCGGACAGCCGACGTGAAGACGTTCGCAGCCAGTTGCGTCGCCCCGCGTTCTCACGTGTTGCCGAACTCGGCATCCGCTACCTGCCGTACAGCCAGCTCGAAGAGCACCGCGCGGCAGCGGCACGATTCGGCCATGGACTGAAGCCGCTGCTCGAGATGTCGACGAGCCTGTACTGAACTCGGTCTGTGCAACGAGGAGCGCCATGCTGATGCCCCCCGCCGCCGGAAAGTTCGCATTGACGTCCCACGTGACCGTGTCGCTGGGCTGGATGGGGGGCCGTCGCCTGCTTCCTGGCGCTGAGCCACTACATTGATGTGGTTCGCGACGGCGTGCAGGACGCGCCCGCGGATGCCGCGGAGCACGGCCGTCATCTGCTGCTCGAGCTCGAGCACCTGTTGCGCCAGCAGCAGGCCCAGTCCATCGATTCCACGGCCAATCAGGACTTGACCGCCGCGCAAGGCGGTGGGGAGGGATTGCGCCAGGTCAACATCTGGGAAAGTTTCCCAGATTATCCTTCACGCCGTGATGGACACGCATGACTCTCGATCCGATCGCTCGCTCGATGCCGCCCTGCGAGTCATGGCGCCGCTTGTGGAATGGCTGCTGCAGGAGGGCGTGACCTACCCCCAATTTGCCAACGCACTCAAGCAGACCTTTCTCGACGCGGCACCACCCGTCCTCGACGCCAGTTCGACCAAGGTCAATGATTCGAGCATCAGTACGTTGACCGGCGTGCATCGCAAGGACGTGCGCGCTTGGCGTGCCATTGGGCGACCGCTGCCTCAGGCCAAGACATTCGGCGCGGTCATGGAAGTCTTCGCCCGTTGGTTGAACGACCCTGTGTACTGCGACCCGCAAGGCCGTCCACGAATCTTGGATCGAGTCGGTGGTCCGGGCACGTTCGAGGCGTTGGCGACCTCAGTGACCAGCGACGTGCATCCGCGCACCTTGTTGCGCGAACTGATTCGCCTGGGCATCGCCAGCCGCGTTGACATCGAGTCGGACGCCGAAGGCGACAGGGTGAGCCTGAATGCGCAAGCCCTCGTCCCCAAGGAAGGCACCGCTGAGGTGCTGCAACTGTTCTCCGACAACGTCGGAGACCACCTCGCCGCAGCGACGAACAACCTTCGCCATTCGGGGCCACCGATGCTTGAGCAGAGCATCTTCGCCGATCACCTGCGGCCTGAATCGGTCGCCCGGCTGAATGCGCTGGCGCGCGAAATCTGGTTGCGTGCCTTTCACGAGGTCGTCCGAGATGCCACGGCGCTGTGCGCGCAAGACCTGGGCAAGGATGGGGCCGATCAGCGCGTTCGATTCGGCATGTACTTCTATCACGGCCCCGACGTTCAGCCCTAGCCTGCCCACGCGAGTTCTCGTCTCTCAAGGAGATCCAAGTGTCCAACAACTACTTCACGCGCATACGCACCGTTTGCGCAATGACCATGGCGCTCTTGATCGCGGCCGCCTGCGGTGGCGGCGGAGGCGATACGACGCTCGCAGGCGTGGGCTCCGGCGGCACCGGCTTCGTCGCCGGTACGGTCACCAAGGGGCCGCTGGGATCAGCCACTGTCACGGCATTCGGAATCACGGGCGGCCAGGTCGGCGCACAAGTCGGTACGGCCACCACAGATGCCAGTGGCAAGTTCAGCATGAGCATCGGCAACTACGCCGGACCGCTGATGCTGCAGGCCAGTGGAGGCAACTACATCGATGAAGCCACCGGCGGGTCGATGAGCCTGGCCGCGGGCGATGTGATGACCGTCGCATTGCCGACGGTCGCAGCAAGTGCGACCACCAGTGGTGTGCAGGTGACACCGGTCACCGCCATGGCGCAGTCGCTCGCGCAGCACATGGCCGGCGGCATGACAGACGCCAACATCACGGCTGCAAACACGGCGATGGGCAGCTATTTCTCGATCAGCGACGTCGTGCACGTGCAGCCGATGAACCCCCTGGTCACCGGCTCAGGCGCAGGGGCGAGCGTGGACGCACAGAACTATGGGATGACGCTGGCCGCGATGTCAAAGTATGCGCAGATGCTGGGTCTGAGTTCGTCGTCGGCGATGGTCTCAGCATTCATGAACGATGCTGCCGACGGCGTGATGAACGGCAAGGCAGGCAACGCGCCCGTGCAGATGGGTGGGATGGCTGCCGGGATGATGATGCCGTCGAATGCGGGGACCTCGGGTCTCGGAGCGGCCATGGGCGCTTTCATGAACTCGACGCAGAACAAGTCCGGCGTGACCACTGCTGCGCTGATGAACCGGTTGATGGGCGCCAGCGGTCAAATAATGGGTGCCGCGCATGGCATGACCGGTGCAACCGTCAGCGGAACCGTATTCAACGGGCCGACGAGCAAAGCCACGGTGACGGCCTTTGCCGTGAGCAACGGCATGCCCGGTGCGCAGATCGCGAGCACGGCCGCCGACGGTCAAGGCAATTTCAGCATGGCGCTGGGCAATCACAGCGGCCCGGTGATGCTGCAGATGACAGGTGGGACCTATATCGACGAAGCGACCGGGACGGCCGTGACCACGGGCGCCGGCGACATCATGAGCGCCGCGATACCCATGGTGACCCAAGGCGCAAACGTCACGGGTGTCTGGATCACGCCCCTGACCTCCATGGCCCAGGCGCGTGCCACCGGCATGAGTGGCGGGATGAGCGATACCAACATTTCGGCGGCGAACGCAGCCGTCGGCAACTACTTCGCGGTGGGTGACATCCTTCACACGCAGCCGGTAAATCCCATGGTGCCTGGGAGTGCCACGGGCGCGAGCCAGGACGCGCGGAACTACGGCATGGCGCTGGCTGCCATGTCGCAATACGCGAAGGGTCTGAACATGACGGCGTCGTCGGCCATGGTCACGGCCTTGATGAACGATGCAGTCGATGGCCTCATGGATGGCAGGAAGGGCGGCAGCCAGATCGCGATGCCCATGGGCGGGATGATGGGCTCGAGCATGATGGCCTCGACCGCCGGCACCGGTGGCCTGGGTGCAGCGATGGCGGCCTTCATGAACTCAGCGGCCAATGTCTCCGGGATGACGGCGGTGGACATGGCCGCGCTCATCCAGAAGCTGACCAACTCCAACGGACACCTGTGATGGCCTTCTATCGTGGAGGGGAGGTGGGTTGCGGGTCGCGAATGACCCCCGATGATTCATCGCCCACATCGTCGATCGATCCCCTCAGACGGGCTCTGGTGCTTGGCGCTGCGGGGCTGCCGCTCACGCAAATCTCCGGCTGCGGCGGCGGATCAGGTTCCATGGGGATGACCCCGTCGACCGCATCCACCCTCTCCGACCCCATTACCAATTCGGTCCCCGAGCACCGCCTGCCACTGGTTTCGCTCGACGACGGATTGGTCGATGCTGGCGGAGTGCGGAAATTCTCCTTGACGGCGCAACGTGGGAAGACGCAGTTTCAAAGCGGGGTCGAGACAAACACGCTCGGCTACAACGGCTCCTTGCTAGGCCCTGCGCTGAAATTGCGCAGGGGTGAGAAGACCGAGATCCGGGTCCAAAATCAGCTGGGCGAAGCGACGACCGCCCACTGGCACGGATTGATGCTTCCTGCCGATATGGACGGCGGCCCGCACCAGGACATTGCACCTGGTGCGGAGTGGACAGCGAGTTTCACGGTTGCGAATCCTGCATCGACGTGCTGGTTCCATCCTCACATGCACGGGGTAACGGGCCGCCAAGTGGTCTCGGGGCTGGCGGGATTGCTGATCGTCGAGGATCCATCGGCCGCCGCGACCACGCTTCCGGCCACCTGGGGCATTGACGATATCGCGCTCATCATTCAAGACAAGCGTTTTACCGCCGCGGGGCAGATCGACTACACGCTGTCCGCCAATGACCGGGTGGCCGGGTATCTGGGCAACAAGCTCCTCGTGAATGGTGCTCTTGGCCCCGTCTGGGAAGGGCCCCGGCAGTGGGTGCGCTTTCGGCTGCTGAACGGATGCAATGCGAGAACCCTCAGTTTGCGTCTGGGCAACGGTGCATCGATGCTCCAGATTGGCAACGAGGGCGGCCTGTTGGCGGTGCCGCTCGCAAGACCTTCCGTGACCTTGGCGCCCGGCGAGCGCGCCGAAGTTCTGGTCGACTTCAGCGGTGCAAGCATCGGTCAGGAGATCGCCCTGATCGCCGGTACGGTCGGTACAGGGATGGCGATCGGAATGGGCGGTACGGCGGGCACCTTGGAAGTCACGGCCATGAAGGTTCGTGTCGCGCTGGCGCGGCAGGCGAACGCAATGGCCTCGCCGCCAACCAGCCTGCCCGCGGAACCTGCAGTCGTTGCTCGACCCGGCGCGACCGCTCGTTCGTTCAACCTGGGCGGCGGCATGATGGGCAGCGCCTTCACGATCAACGGCCGCAGCTTCGACATCAATCGCATCGACCTCGCCGTGCCGTCCGACGCGATAGAGGTCTGGGCGTTCACGAATGCGACCGCCATGGCCCACCCCATGCACGTGCACGGCGTGCGAATGTCTCTGCTCGCTCGAGATGGAGCGCCGCCGGCCCCAGAAGAGAAGGGTTTGCGAGACACCTTCATCATCGAGTCGATGCAGACCGTCACGGTTGCCGTGCAAACGGCCGCTTTGCCGTCGTCGTCCCCGCTGATGCTCCACTGCCACATCCTCGAACATGAGGATGCCGGCATGATGGCGCAGTTCGTCACGACGTAGGTGGACTTTGACGGGAAGCGATAGCTCGGTGCCGACCTGCCGCGACTCGGTGAAAGGTTCCGCGGGGGCCCGCGACGAAAGCAACGACGTGCGGCTACTTCGGCGCAAGTCGACGTGCCGTCCTAGAATCGCCCAACACCACCGTGTTCCGCAAGATGCACCTCTTCGCCATCGGCCGCCACACCGCGACAAGCGTCGCGGCAGACTGCTGCGCGGGCGGGAGGATGACATGAGTCGCTCCCTGACCCGATCGATCGCTCGGCTTCTGGCCTGCGTTCTGCTGCTGGCCCAGGTGGCCGTTTCGGCGTACGCATGCCCGGGCCTGGCCATGAAGTCGTCTCATGTCGCGACGGTCGGGAGCAGCGTGATCGCTGACGACGCAAGCGTCGATCCCGCCTCATCGACCATGACAGGTTGCGACGGCATGGTCGCCGCACTCGACCAGGAGGCGGCGAACCTCTGCGCCGAGCACTGCAAGGCGGGCCAGCAGAGCCAGGAGGTACCGGTCGTCTCGTTGCCGATGCCGCTGCTGACCGCGCTGTACGCGCTGCCGCTCGCAGCGGTCGAACCACCCCCGCCGCGCCCACCCGCGGCACGCATCGATGCACTGGTCGCGGCGTCACCGCCGCTGGCCGTGCTGCACTGCGTCTACAGAATCTGATCCTCCAGCCGGCGCTGCGCTGACGACCTGAACGGTCGGTTCGGCGCACCCGTCTTTCCCGGTCACTGCGCGGACTTGCGATCCGTCGCCGCGCGGTCCGGGACCAGGAACCCGCCAGGACGGTTCCACGTGTCTGGAGATCTCATGTTCACCATTCCATCGCAGCCGGCCCGGCAGGCGCTGCGCAAGCTGGCGTGCTGGGCGCTCGCGTCGGTCGTCTCGGTCTCGGGCGCTGCGCTGGCGCAAGGCACGCAGCCGTTGACCCTCGAGAACGCGCTGCAGCTCGCACAGGAACGCTCGCGCCAGCTGGTCGGGCAGAACGCGGCCACCAACGCCGCGCGCGAGATGGCGGTCGCCGCGGGCCAGCTGCCCGATCCGACGCTGAAGGCCGGCGTCAACAACCTGCCGGTCGACGGCCCGGATCGCTTCAGCCTGTCGCGCGACTTCATGACGATGCGCTCGGTGGCGGTGATGCAGGAGCTCACGCGCGCGGACAAGCGCCGTGCCCGTGCCGGCCGCTTCGAACGCGAGGCCGAGATGGCCGAGGCCTCGCGATCCGCCGTACTCGCCGCGCTGCGCCGGGATACGGCCAAGGCCTGGCTCGAGCGGTACTTCCAGGAGCGCGTGCGCGAGACGCTGCAGGCGCAGCGGGGTGAAGCGGTGCTGCAGGTCGAAGCCGCCGAAGCCGCGTGGCGCGGCGGGCGCGGTGCGCAGGCCGACATCTTCGCCGCGCGCACAGCCGTCGCGCAGATCGACGACCGCGTGAAGCAGGCCGAACAACAGGTGGCTGTCGCGCAAACGCGGCTCGTGCGCTGGGTCGGCAACGATGCGCAGCGGCCGCTCGCAGCACCCCCGGCACTTGTCCTTGCGCAAGCCGATGCAGCGGGGGTCGACGAGCGGGTGGCGAACCACCCGGAGATCGCCGTGATGGCGCGGCAGGAAGCGCTCGCCAGAGCCGAGGCCGATATCGCCGAACGCAATCGAACTGCCGACTGGAGCGTCGAGCTGATGTTCAGCCAGCGCGGCTCGGCCTACTCGAACATGGTGTCGCTGAACGTCTCGGTCCCGCTGCAATGGGACCGCAAGAACCGCCAGGATCGCGAGCTGGCCGCAAAGCTGGCGCTGGTCGAGCAGGTGCGCGCACAGCGCGAGGAGGCCGAACGCGAGCGTGCAGCCGAAGTACGCGGCTGGCTGCAGGAGTGGCATGGGCAGCGCGAGCGGCTCGCGAACTACGACAGCGCGCTGCTGCCGCTGACCGCACAGCGCACGCAGGCTGCCGTGGCTGCCTACCGGGGCGGCGGCGGGCCGCTGGGCGCCGTGCTCGAAGCGCGGCGCGTCGAGATCGACATGCGCATCGAACGCCTGCGGTTGGAAATGGAAGCAGCCGCCTTGTGGGCGCAACTCGAATACCTGGTCCCGGCCGAGCCACAGCTTGCCGCCGCGAAGGAGCAATGAACATGAAGAGACTGACGCTTCTTGCGATCGCAGTGGGCACGGCCGCCGTGCTCGGGGGCACCGGTTACGGCCTGTACGTCGCGGGCATGCAGCGCGGTATGGGCTCCGCGCCTGGTGCATCGACTTCGGGCAGCGTGGCGTCCCAGCCCGCAGGCGGCACCGAGCCCGTTCCGCAAAGCATCGCGCAAGGCGAGGCGGCGACGCGCCGGCACATGCAATCGGGCATCAAGGCTGGCGACATCGACCCGTCGACCGGCAAGAGGATCCTGTACTACCAAGACCCGATGGTGCCGGGGAACAAGTTCGACAAGCCGGCGAAGTCGCCGTTCATGGACATGATGCTCGTGCCCGTCTACGCCGACAGTGATGGCGATGGCAGCAAGGTCACCGTGAGCCCGCGCATCCAGCAGAACCTGGGCGTGCGCACCGCGGAGGTCGCCGAGGGCACCCTGTCGCCGCAGCTGTCGGCCGTCGGCAGCATCGTGTGGAACGAGCGCGAGCAGGTTCTGGTGCCGGCGCGTGCCGGCGGCTACGTCGAGAAACTGCACGTGCGAGCCGCCCTCGACCGTGTGTCACGGGGGCAGCCGCTGGCCGACCTGTTTGTGCCCGATTGGCTCGCGGTGCAGGAGGAGTTCCTGTCGTTGCGCCGCATGCAGGCTAGCGATATCGCGCCGCTGGTCGACGGTGCACGCCAGCGCATGCGCCAGGCCGGCATGAGCGACGCGCAGGTTGCCCTCGTCGAGCGCAGCGGCCGCACGCAGCCGCGCTGGACGCTGACCGCGCCCATCCCAGGTGTGGTGAGCGAGCTGATGGCGCGCGAGGGCATGACGGTGACCGCCGGCACCACGCTGTTCCGCATCAACGGCACCGGCACGGTGTGGGCGCAGGCCGAGGTGCCCGAGAGCCAGGCCGCGCTGCTGCGCCCGGGAGCGAAGGTGCAGGCCACGAGCCCGGCGCTGCCCGGTACCCTGCTGGACGGCAAGGTGCAGGCGCTGCTGCCCGAGGTCAGCGCGGCGACGCGTACTTTGAAGGCCAGGCTCGAGCTGCCGAACCCCGGCGGCCGTCTCGTGCCCGGCATGTTCGTGCAGATGCAGTTCATGGACATGCGCGCGGACAAGGTGCTGCTCGTGCCCACGGAAGCGGTGATCCAGACCGGCCGCCGCACGGTCGTGATGCTGGCCGAGGACAACGGCCGCTTCCGTCCCGCCGAGATCCAGATCGGCATCGAGAGCGGCGGCCGCACCGAGGTCAAGAGCGGCCTGAAACTGGGCCAGCGCGTCGTGGTGTCGTCGCAGTTCCTGATCGACTCCGAAGCCAGCCTGAAGGGTGTCGAAGCGCGCCTGAACAGCGAGCCGCCACCGAGCGCCGCGAACACCGCGCCGCGACACAACGGCCAGGGACGCATCGACGCCATCGACCGCGACGGCATCACGCTCAGTCACGGCCCGATCCCGAGCATGGGCATGGGGGCGATGACGATGTCGTTCAAGCTGCCGCCGCCGCAGGCGGTGCCGCGCGGGCTGACCGTCGGTGACCGGGTCGACTTCGAGTTCTACGTCGACCCGAACGACGGACCGAAGATCACCCAGCTGACGCTGCTGCCGCCTGTGGCCGCATCGGCGCCGGCCGCCGGGGGATCGCGATGATCGCCGCGCTGATCCGCTGGTCGATCACCAACCGCTTCCTGGTGCTGCTGGCCACGTTGATGGTCAGCGGCTGGGGCATCTACTCGGTGTCGAAGACCCCGCTGGATGCCCTGCCGGACCTGTCGGATGTGCAGGTGATCATCCGCACCACTTATCCGGGCCAGGCGCCGCGCATCGTCGAGAACCAGATCACCTACCCCCTGACGACGACCATGCTGTCGGTGCCGGGCGCGAAGACGGTGCGCGGCTATTCGTTTTTCGGCGACTCGTTCGTCTACGTGCTGTTCGAGGACGGCACCGACCCGTACTGGGCACGCTCGAGAGTGCTCGAGTACCTGAACCAGGTGCAGTCCCGGTTGCCGGCCAGCGCCAAGGCGTCGCTCGGACCGGATGCGACCGGTGTGGGTTGGATCTACCAGTATTCGCTGGTCGACCGCGGCAATACGCACGACGCCTCGCAACTGCGCGCGCTGCAGGACTGGTTCCTGAAGTACGAGCTGAAGACCGTGCCGAACGTGGCCGAGGTCGCCTCGGTCGGCGGGATGGTGCGCCAGTACCAGGTGCTGCTCGATCCCGACAAGCTGGCCGCCTACGCGATCCCGCACACGAAGGTGATCGAGGCCATCGGCAGGGCCAACCAGGAAACCGGCGGCTCGGTGCTGGAGCTGGGCGAAGCGGAATACATGGTGCGGGCCTCGGGCTACCTGCAGAGCCTGGACGACTTTCGCCAGATCCCGCTGATGGCGACGGATCGCGGCGTCTCCGTGAAGCTCGGCGACGTGGCGCGCATCCAGCTGGGGCCGGAGATGCGGCGCGGCATCGGCGAGCTCGATGGCGAAGGGGAGGCCACCGGCGGCGTGATCGTGATGCGCTCGGGCAAGAACGCGCTTGAGACCATCGCCGCCGTGAAGGACAAGCTGAAGAGCCTTCAGGCCAGCTTGCCGCGCGGCGTGGAGATCGTGCCGGTCTACGACCGCTCGGGCCTGATCGAGCGGGCGGTCGAGAATCTGACGCACAAGCTGGCCGAGGAATTCATCGTCGTCGCGGTGGTCTGCTTCGTGTTCCTGTTCCACCTGCGCTCGGCTTTCGTCGCGATCGTCTCGCTGCCGCTGGGCATCCTCGCGGCCTTCATCGTGATGCGCTGGCAGGGCGTCAACGCCAACATCATGTCGCTGGGCGGCATCGCGATCGCGATCGGCGCGATGGTCGACGCGGCGGTGGTGATGATCGAGAACGCGCACAAGCACCTCGAGCAATGGAGCCACGAGCATTCCGGCCAGTTGTTGGAAGGGCCTGACCACTGGCGCGTGATCGGCGAGTCGGCCGCCGAGGTCGGTCCGGCACTGTTCTTCTCGCTGCTGATCATCACCTTGTCGT
>CAZXLI010000054.1:0-29572 GCA_964641795.1 uncultured Bordetella sp.
CGGCCAGCGCCAGCGCATCGGCATCGCGCGCGCGCTGGCGGTGAACCCCAAGCTGCTGGTCTGCGACGAGGCCGTGTCGGCGCTGGACGTGTCGATCCAGGCCCAGGTCATCAACCTGCTGCAAGACCTGCAGCAGCAGTTCGGCCTGACCTACATCTTCATCGCGCACGACCTCTCGGTGGTGGAGCACATCGCCAACCGCGTGGCCGTGATGTACCTCGGGCGCATCGTCGAGCTGGCCACCAGCCGCGACCTCTACACCACGCCGCGCCACCCCTACACCGAGGCGCTGCTCTCGGCGGTGCCGATCCCCGACCCGACGCTCAAGCGCCAGCGCATCCGGCTGCAGGGCGACGTGCCCAGCCCGATCAACCCGCCGATGGGCTGCCACTTCCACACCCGCTGCCCGATCGCGCAGAAAGGCCTGTGCGACGTGCAGCGGCCCGAGCTCAAGCAGGTGGGCGACGGGCACTGGGTGTCGTGCCACCTGCGCAGCTGAACTTGGGGTGCGACGTGCCTCGTTGACCCAACGCAACGTCGCTCGTCACCCGAATGCTAGGGTGACAAGTCCTCCATTTCCATCGCGGGTGCTCGTGATGCTTCACCAGTGTGTCGCGCGATGCGTGCTGGTCTTCCTCGTGCCGCTGACCTTGAGCGCAGCGGCCGTGGCCGCGCCGGTCCGATACCAGCTGACCGATGTCCAGACGGTCACCGGCCACTACCAGACGGGGCAGTTCGGCGGCAGCGGCAGCCTGCTTGGCTATTTCGTCTTCGACGCGGCGGCCTCGGGCATCGTCGAGTTCATCATCACGGCGGTCGAGAACAATGCCGTTCAGTTCGAATGGTCGAGCGCGGCGGGGGCCGCACACCCGTCGGCCGCCAGCAGCAGCTTCAACCCGACGACCGGGGTCTGGGACCTGCTGTTCAACACGCGTTTCGGCAGCCTTCACGACGTGACGCTGGACCTGGCCTTCAGGCCGTCGGACTTCGACTTCAGCACCGGTTCCCTGCCTCTCATTCCGTCGGGTTCAGGGTTTGGCACGCTTGGCACGTCCAGCTGGTACGAGATCGACAACTTCCAGTACGGCGCCTTCGGCGGCGTCACCAGCGGCTCGCTGGCAGTCCCAGAGCCGGGCACGCTGCTGCTGGCAGGGCTTGCGCTGGCCTCGGCCTGCGGGCTGGCCGGACGTCGCAGCCGGCGGGGCGGTCAGCCCGCGCGCAGCAGTCCGAGCAGCACCTCGGCAAATCGCTCGGGCATCGAGACCATCGGGCAGTGACCGGTGGGCAGCTCGATGAGCGTCCAATCGCCCTGTTCGCGCACGCGCTGACGCGAGCCGGCGATCGTCGGGTAGGCGGGCTGGTTGCAATCGATGAAGGCGCGCGGCAGTGCGCGCCAGCGGGCGAAGTCGAAGGGCATCGGCTCGCGGTAGGGTCCGAAGGGATGCGGCACCTGGCGGCGCAGCAGCCAGTCGCGATCGGCGCCGGCGAGGCCGAAATCCGCCGGGTCGGGCGGCGGCAGCGCATTGTCGTTGGCCCTGGCCGCCGCCTGGCGCGCGGCCACGACCTCCGGTGCATGGTTGATGCCCCAGCCTTCGCCGGGTAGCGGCACCATCGCGTCGACATACACCAGCTGCTTCACGCGCCCGGCCAGCGCATCGGCCGCGCCGGTGATCACCTGGCCGCCGTAGCTGTGGCCCACCAGCGCGATGTCTTGCAGTTCCTCGGCCTCGACCAGGCCGAGCACGTCGCGGATGTGCGTCTGCAGCGTGATGCCGGCCTGCCGCAGGTGCGCACGCTCGCCATCGCCGGTGAGCGTGACCGCATGCACCTCGTGCCCGGCCGCGCGCAGCGCCGGCAGCACCTTGCGCCATATCCACGCGCCGCCCCAGGCGCCATGCACCAACACCACTGTCGCCATCGCAAGCATCCTCGCAGTACCGAAACGAACGCAGTATGCGCGCGGCAAAGGGGATTTGAACCCGGCTACAAGGGTGCTGCCGCACGGCGAACGGCGTCACTGGCTACCATCGCCACGATGTGCCTGCACCCGTGAGCTGCCATGCCCGACCTCCCGCCCTACCCCCATATCCTGCGCCAGGCCGACGTCGCGAAGGCCGAACGCACGTTCAGCCATCCGTGGAACCCGGCCTCGCAGATCAGCGGCACGCACCTGAGCCGGCTGGCCGGCCTGCAGCGCACCGGCGTCAGCCTCGCGCGCCTGGCGCCGGGCAAGGAATCCTTTGCCTACCACCTGCACCACACCGAGGAGGAGTGGCTGTACATCCTGTCAGGACGCGGCACCGCGCTGATCGACGGCCACGAATACGAACTGCTGCCAGGCGATTTCGTCGCCTTCCCGACGCCGTCGGTGGCGCACCAGCTGGCCAACCGCTCGGCCACCGAGGAACTGGTCTACCTGATGGGCGGCGAGCACCACCCGAACGAGGTGGCCGACTTTCCGGCGCTGGATCGCCGCATGGTCAGGCTCGGTGGCCAGGTCGCGATCTACCGGCTGTCGGACGGCAAGGGGATCGCCGACTTCTAGCTGATGAATGACGCGTCAGCGACGCGTCACACGCAGCGCGCGGTACCACGCGCTGCCCGCTCCCTGGAAGACCAGCCACATCGCCACCATCTCCATCACCATGCCCACCACGTTGAGCGGCCCTGCCAGCGTGGAATAGCTGAAGTCGTCGACCAGGCCGCCGATGCCCAGGGCCCAGCCCAGCCCCAGGTAGGCCAGCATCGCCCAGCGCGACCAGTTGCGGCCAGCGTACATCTGGCGCGCCAGCCACACCGTGATGCCGCCGAACACGAGCACGATCGCGGCCGTGAACCACAGCGGCACAGCCTCCTCGTTCGGCCGCGCACCATGCACCGCCGGCAGCAGTTCGACCAGGCCGAGTGCCATCGACCCCAGGATCAGGGCGACCGACCGCCCAACAGCCAAAGGACGCGGCAGTGCATCGATGCGCGGCTCGGCCAGGCCGGCCCTGGGCGGTGCGAAGGGGTTCATCGGGACTCAGGCCTCGGGGGATTCGGGCAGCCGGGCGGCCGGCTCATCGCGGCTGCCGGCGCAGGCTGCGCAGGGCCGCGAGGGCCTGGCTGCGCAGCTCGTCGGCATTGCCGTTCATCAGCACCGTGAACGTGACCAGGTACTCGTCGATGCCGATGGCCCCCTGCGACAGGTGCTTGTACTCGCCGGGACGAGGCTGGCGATCGGTGGCCGAGAAGTAGCAGGCGACGGCGCCCGGAATCTCCAGGTCGCGGATCGTCAGCTCGCTTTCCTCGGCCGAGGATTTCACCGCGGCGGCGGCCCGCTCGACCATCGCGCGCACGCGCTCTGCGGTGGGCCGGGGGGCGTCCGGCCGCACCGGCCCGATCGGCGAGAACAGCAGCATCAGCGCCTCGCGGCTCGGCCCGCTGATGGTGGCCGCATGCGGCTGGCCCGGTAGGGTGGGCCGCACCTGGGCCGTCCAGTCGTCCGGGATGGCCAGCACCAGGTCGTCCGCCGGCAGGGGCACCCGGATGTCCTTGGCACCCGCCGAGCAGGCCATCAGCAGCGCCAGCACGGCGCACCAGCGATGCATCACCTTGCCTCCCACGTCAGCGGGCCGACACGGCGGCCACGACCACCAGCACGCCGAGCACCAGGTTCAGCGCCACCCCCTGGCGCATGCGGTTGAGCACCTGCGCCGCGGCCGGCCAGGCGCTCGCCTGGCAGTGCGCGCGCAGCTTCGGGTACAGCGCGGCATACAGGTAGGCATACACCGCGGCCATCACGATGCCCAGCGTGGCCATGGCATGCCAGCCGGCCGGCGCCTGCGCGGCGTCCCCCTGCAGCAGCATCGTCGTGCCCGTGGCCAGCAGCAGCAGCACCGCCAGCGCCATGAAGCGCAGGAATCGGGCGAAGGTGGCCACCCACAGCGGCAGCCGTTGCGGCGGGGCCAGCACCTCCACGGCAGCCGGGCGCAGGCAGAAGTAGGCGAAGAACATGCCGCCCAGCCAGCTGATGGCGGACAGCAGGTGCAGCAGCAGCAGGGTTTGGCGCAGCATGGGTCTCGGGGGGAGCAGTCGTCTTGCAGCATGCCACAGCCGCCCGGCGGCGGCGTGGGATCGCCTTCCACGACAGGTCGATAGCGCCGGATGCGAGCGGCCATCACGCACCCGGAGCCGCGGCATCGCGTCGGCAGCGGTGCGGGCCCCAGGAGAGCCCTGGCACACTGGCACGATGCCCGCCGACTTCGCCTTCCTGCACACCGCGCCCGTGCATGTGCCCCGCTTCTCGCAGCTGCTGGCACAGGTGGCGCCGCAGTTGCGTGCCGCGCATGTGGTCGACGAGGCGCTGCTCGCCGATGCACGGCGCCTGGGTGCGGATGATCCCGCGCTGGTGCAGCGCGTGCAGGACGCGATGCGGTCCGCGTCCGAGACGCATGGTGCAGGCCTGGTCGCCTGCACCTGCTCGACGATCGGCGGCGCGGCCGAGCGAACGCCCACCGCGGGACGCTTCATCGCGATGCGCATCGACCGCGCGATGGCCGATCGCGCCGTGGCGCGGGGGGAGCCTCTGCTGGTCGTCACCGCACTGGCCAGCACGCAGGCCCCGACGCGGCAGCTGATCGACGAATCGGCCCGCGCCGCGGGCGCGGCGGTCCGCATGCAGGACCTGCTGGTGGCCGGGGCCTGGGACCGCTTCGAGCAGGGCGATGCGACGGGTTACCTGGCAGCCATCGCCCAGGCAGTCCGCCATGCGGCGGCGGTCGCCGCGCAGCCCTTCGCGGCGGTGGTGCTGGCCCAGGCATCGATGGACGCCGCCGTGCCGCTGCTCGACGACCTGGGGCTCGAGGTGCTGGCCAGTCCGTCACTCGGCTTGCAGGCCATCGTGCAGGCCCTGCAGCGCTAGCGCCGCGACACCCCGCGCAGTAGGATCGCGCCGGCGGGCCGCCCCGGCCCTGAAGGGACTGACGATGAAGCCTGTGTTCATGGGCCTTCTGCTCGCCCTGCAGGCGGCTGCGGCGCCCGCCGCCACGATGGTGCTGGACCCCGGCCCCGGCACCGACTACCTCGCGCAGTCCTGCGGCGGCCAGACCGTCAACGAGATCGGCGCGGGTTTCGACGCCAACGGCAACGCGATGACCCTGGTGAAGGTGTCGACAACCTGTCATGGCAGCGGCCACAGTTCGCCGAACCAGTACTACCTGGCCTGCTGGACCGTCGGCTTCGACCGCGGCGGCGCCATCGCGTCGAAGCTGTGGCTGGCCACGAATCACTGGCAGCAGGGCAACCCGGCGATTCCCTGCCCGGTGGCGCCGGACCCTTCCGCGGTCTACACCAGCACCGACGGCGCCGGCAACTTCCCCGCCACCGAGAGCACCACGCTGGTGGGCACCAGTTCGCAGACCTACCGCGCGGTGCTGGAAACCAGCTGCGGCGCGCTGAAGTACGGCGACAGCGCCAACGGCACGCTGGCACCCGCCTCGCAGGCCTGCTACAGCTTCGGCGGCGACGCGGGTAACGGCGTGCGGGTGAGCGCGCAGCGCAACAGCGGCACCCTGAACCCGGCCGAGGACCTGCGCCGGCCCGACGGCAGCACGCTGTGTGCCTCGGCCACGCCCAGCCTGGAATGCAGCCTCGACGCCAGCGGGCTGCACACCCTGGTGCTGCGCGATGCCACCGGCACCGGCAGCGGCGACTACACGCTGATCCTGCTGCGCAGCGACATCGCCCACCTGACGGTGGGGATGAGCGGCACCTTGTCGGTGGGGCGCCAGCTGCGCACGCTGAGCTACCAGGTGAGCGTGGGCAACGATGGCGGCGCGGCTGCCAGCGGCGTGGTGCTCACCGACACGCTGCCGCAGGGCCTGAGCTACCGCAAGGCCACCAGCAGCCTGGGCAGCTGCACGCATGCGCAGCGCGCGATCACCTGCACGCTGGGCAGCCTGGCCGCGCACTCGCAGGCGCAGGTGACGATCGAGGCCGTCACCGCGATGTCCTCGGGCCAGGTCAGCAACAGTGCCTGCGTCGAGGCGGGCACCTGCGCGACGGTCGTCACCGACCTGCACTAGCGCTCAGGCTTCGGCGAGCAGCGTGCTGCCGGCGCGCTGGCTGCTGGTGTCGCCAGCCGCGCCCTGCCCGTACTGCTTGATCACCTGCGCCGCACGCGCGGCCAGCTGTTTCAGCTCGCCCAGCATGCGCTCCTGCGCCGAGACCGTGCCGTCACCGTTGGTGTCCAGCGGATCGGTCGCCGCGCTGCTGCCGGACGTGCTGCCGGTGCTGCCGGCATCGTCGCCGTCGTTGCGCGCCCCGCCCGGCGGCGGGCCCGGCGGCGGACCGCCGGCGCCGGCCGGACCGCCGCCGCGCTGCTGCGCCATCGCCACGGTGGATGGTGGCGGCGGCATCAGGTCCTTCATGCCGCTGGCCAGCTCGTCGGCATTCAGGCTGCCGTCGCCATTGCTGTCCATCTTCGCCAGCACCGCCGCGCTGTCGTCGAAGCTGGCCCCGGTGTGCTGGCTGATGTCGTCCAGCATCGACTGCAGTTCGCTGGCATCGACACTGCCGCTGCCGTCGCCGTCGGCGCGCTTGAACATCCGTTGCTGCATGGCCGCGAAAGCATTGCTGCCGCCGAGGCCGCTGATCGAGCTCATGGTGAGACTCCTTTCATCGGGTGGTTGAGAACAAGGCACCGGTGTCGCCACGATTGTTTGGAGCGCGCGTCAGGCCGCGGTGTGGCCCGTGTGTCGGCGCCGACACAAACCCCGTTTCGAGCCCTTGAAAAGCGCCGGCAAAAGCCCGCTGTTCGGGGCATCGGCGCGGGCGTGACAATCCGCACCCATGTCCATGCACTTCGACCTGGTCGACATGCGCCTGATGGTGCACATCGCCGAAGCCAACAGCCTGACCCGCGGCGCGGAGGCCTCGCACATCTCGCTGCCGGCGGCCAGCACGCGCATCAAGAACCTCGAGGAGAGCATCGGCACCAAGCTGCTGTACCGCACCAGCCAGGGCGTCACGCTGACACCGCCGGGCCAGGCCTTCGTGCTGCATGCGCGGGCGGTGCTGGGCCAGATCGAGCACCTGCGCGGCGACCTGCAGGAATACGCCAAGGGCGTGAAGGGCCACCTGCGCGTGTTCGCCAACACCACCGCGCTGGGCGAGTTCCTGCCGCCGGTGCTGCGCAGCTACCTGCTGGCGCACCCGGACGTCAACATCGACCTGCGCGAGCGCCTGTCCAACGACATCATCCGCGCGGTGACCGACGGGCAGACCGACATCGGCATCGTCGCCGGCCTGGTACGCACCGAGAACCTGGAGACCATCCCCTACCGCAGCGACCGCCTGGTGCTGGTGCTGCCGAGCACGCATGCGCTGGCCGGCCGCGCGACCATCGGCTTTGCCGACACGCTGGAGTTCGACCATGTCGGGCTGCAGGAATCGAGCGCGATCCACAACTTCCTGCGCCAGGTCTGCGACCAGCTGCACCAGCCGCTGAAACTGCGCATCCAGGTCGGCAACTTCGAGGCCGCGTGCCGCATGATCGAGGCCAATGTCGGCGTGGCCATCCTGCCCGAGTCGGCCGCGCGCCGGCATGCGCAGAACATGGCGATTGCCATCGTGCGGCTCGAAGACGCCTGGGCCATCCGCGCGATGCAGATCTGCGTGCGCAGCTTCGACGCGCTGCCGGCCTTTGCCCGTGCGCTGGTGGACCTGCTGGTGCAGGACCGCGACCGGGCCGAGCGCGACGGCGGCGAGCCCGGCCTGTAGCCGGCCTTCCGCCCTGCGGGCGATCCGGCCTTCAGGGCTTCGCCAGCCGGATCAGCGCGCCCGGCGCCGCCGCCGTGGCCGCACCTTTCACCTGATAGTCGTGCTCGGCCGCCAGCGCCGCCTCGCGCCAGCGCTCGGTGGTCGGCGACACGTGGTTGAACCACAGCGCCAGCGGCGCGCCGGGCGCGTGGCGGCCGCGGGTGATCACGCGCGCCATCGCCTCTTCGTCCGGATGCTCGAAGCGCGCGCCGCTGGTCGACACCAGGTAGTGCTCGGCCCGCAGCACGTCGAACAGTGCCAGCGCCACGTTGGCGCGGCTGCCGTGGTGCGGCAACTTGACCACGTCGACGACCAGCGGTGGCACCTGCGCCGCCGGCGTGGCCGCGGGCAGCCCGGCACGCTGGCGCGCCAGCCGCAGCAGCGCCGGGTACAGCACGGTCGGGAAGGCATCGGCGCCCAGCAGCACCGAGCGGCCGCCGAATTCCGCCAGCAGCGCGATGCTGGAGCCATTGGGCACGGCCTTGTCATCCGCGGTGGGCATGGCCGCCAGCGCCGCCAGCGGCAGCTCGCCCCGGCGTGCGGCCTGCTTCACCGGCATATCGTTCGGCTCCTCGCGGCGCAGCTGCGCCAGCCAGCCGTCCCAGTTGGTGCGCAGCGCGGCCAGCCGCCGCGGCGTGGGCGACAGCACCGTCAGCGCCAGGCCCCAGGGCAGGCGGATCACCGGCAGATCGGCGGTGGTTTCGCCGGTCTTCGGGTCGTCGTCGGCGCGCTGCACCGCCTTGCCGCCGAAGGCCGCGTTCCAGGGGATGGTCTGGCCGCTTACTTCACCGGTCAGCAGGTCGGTCAGCCGTTCGCCGTCGGCCGGGCCGCGTGTGCCGGGCTTGGCCGGCAGGTGCCGCAGGCCGTTGAACCAGGCTTCGCCGACGTCCAGCGCCAGGTCGGGGTCGCGCAGCAGGCGCACCATGCCGGCGATGTGGTCGGCATCGATGTGCGTCACCACCAGCAGTTCCAGCCGCCGCCGCCCCGGCAATTGCTGCAGCCGCGCCTTCAGCCGCGGCGCGGTGGCCGCGGTGCCGCCGTCGATCAGCACATGGCGAGGGCCCTCTGCCGTGTGGCAGGTCAGCAGCAGGCAATCGCCCTCGTCGGCGGGCAGGGCTTCGAGTTCGAGGATCGGTTCAGCCATGGTCGTCGAAGCAAAGGGTGCCGTCGCCGGCCAGCATGAAGGGCGCCCAGTGCGCCGGGTGGTCGTCCAGCGCCTCGCCATGCTCGGTGAGGATCCTGCCGGCGCGCAGCTCCTCGCGCACCGCCAGCATCGCCTGCTGCAGCGCGCTGGCGGCGTCCACCGCGGGCCGGCCGTCCAGCCCCAGCCAGGCGCGGTAGAAGCGCTCGGCCAGCGGCCAGGCAGCGGCATCGACCACCCGCCACATCGACAGCAGCACCGCCTGCGCGCCGGCGGCGAAGAAGGCCCGCCCGAGGCCGATCACGCCATCGGCGGTGGGCCGGCCGAGGCCAGTCTGGCAGGCCGAGAGGTAGACCAGCGCGTGGTCCAGCCGCACCTCGGCAATCTCGTGCGGCAGCAGCAGGCCATCGTGCCGCGGGCCCGGCGCGAGGTACAGCGCCGAGCGGCTGGCCGGCTCGCGCAGCGCGGCATGGCAGCTCAGGTGCACCAGCGCGGCCTCGGCGGCATCGGCGCGGTAGGCCGGCTCGGTGGCCTCGGCGCCCAGGCGCAGCGCGATGTCGGCTTCGGCGGTGCCGGCTTCGCGCAGCAGCGCCGCGATGCCGCGCGCCTCGGCCGCGGCGGCGGGCAGCGGCTCGAGCCCCTGCGCCGCGTCCAGCGCCGGCTCGCCCACCAGCGCACTGCGCCGGCCGCGCCGCGCCGGGCGCCGCTGCAGCACCGCCAGCGCGGCCAGCGAGGGCACCTGCACCAGCGGACCCTGCTCGACCAGCAGGCCGCCGCCGGGCACCCGCAGCAGCGCCCAGGGCACCAGCGCCAGCTCGCGGTAGGGCACGATGATCAGGCCGCGCGGCCCGATGACACGCGCCAATAACCCGTTATCCGACAGCAAGCCGGCCAGCGGCTCGATCAGCGCGGACGACAACGTGTCCAGCGCTTCGTCGAGCGGATCCTGCTGGTCGTCGTCGATGTCGGCCAGCACCAGGCGCTCGCCGCGCGCGGCATGGGCGCGCGAGCGGGCGGTGGCGAACACGCCCAGCGCGGCCTGGGCCTGCGCGGCTGCGGCGGCGAGGGTGTCGGTGTCCACCGGCGAGGTGGCGACGATGACGCCGCCTTCGGGCAGCACGCAGAACAGCTGCACCTGGCCGCGCTCGGGCTGCACGATCAGCGCCGGGCGGCCGGCCGCCTGCACGGTGGCCATGATGCCCGGCACATCCAGCGGCGGCGGCGCGCCCAGCGCGGCCAGGGCCCGTGCGGCGCAGGCCTGCACATGGGCGCCGGCCTCGCGCAGCGCGGTGGCCGGGTCGGCGGACAGCGTGGGCGGTGACGGCAGCGGTGGCAGGTCGACCTCGGCCGGCGGTGCCTCAGTCCCGCCCGGCCGCCCGAAGAGACTGTGCGCCCGCTCGGGGGGCAGTGAGCGTGGGGGTTTCATGTCACCGCCCAGCAGCTCGACCAGGATGCGCGCGCGGCTGCGGTCGGCCGCCGCCAGCGCGCCGCCCAGGTCGTCGGCGGCGATCAGGCGGCCGACCAGGCTTTGCGCCACTTCGAGGTGGTGCGCTTCCTCGTCGAACGCCACCTGCTGCTCGGGCGTGTCCAGCTGCAGCCGCTGCACGTCGCGCAGCGACTCGGTCGCCGCATGCAGCGCCAGCGCGGCGGCGCGGTCCTCGGGCTCGAGCCAGGCCGAGGCCACGAACAGCAGCCGCAGCACGTCCTGGCCCAGCGGGTTGTCGGACAGCGCCACCTCGAAGGCGCGGCGCAGCTCGGCCAGTGCTTCGCCGCGGCGGCCCGCCTTGTCCAGCACCAGCGCCAGGTTCAAGAGGTTCGACGAGATCGGCTGCGCCAGGCCTTGCACCGCTTCGCGCGCCTGCGCCTCGGCCTGCACCAGGTCGCCTTCGTGCAGCAGGAACTGCGAGTGCAGCGAGGCCAGCGCGCGGCGCATGCGGTCGTCGTCCCGCCCGCCGCCCGGCGCGGGCTGGCCGGCCGCCTGGGCCGCGGTGCGTGCGGCCTGCAGCGCATCCAGCGCGGCCAGGCCCTTGGCACACCAGCCGGCACCGGCTGTCGCCTGGCGGCGGTAGTGGCAGATCCAGCCCTTGTTGCGATAGGCCTCGGCCTGCAGCGACAGGTCGGGCTCGGGCAAGGCCTCGATGCGGGCGATGGCGCTGTCCATCAGCGCATCGGCACGGGCCAGGTTCACCGCATCGGCCGCGAACAGCAGCGCACCGGCCAGCGCCATCTCGGCCACCGCGGTGGCGCGCTGCAGCGCGAGGCGCGGCTCGGCCGCCAGCAGGGAGTGGCTGAGCGCCAGCACCAGCTCAGCGGCATCGCGCGCGGCGCGGCTGTCCTGCCGGTCCATCGCCTGCAGGTAGGTGATGTGCACGGCGCTGGCCGCCAGTTCGGCCAGCGGCCGGCACAGGCCTTCGATCAGGTCGGCGCGGCGGATGCTGTGGCCCTGCCACTCGACCATCGCCTGCGCCTCGGGCTGCACCTGCTGCCGGCGGCGCTTGGCCAGCGCGAGCAGCAGGTCGTCGGCCGCCGCCCCGGCCAGGCGGGCGGCCCGCGCCAGGTCGCGCTGCGCCAGGGCGGCCTGGGCCTGGGTCAGCAGCCAGCCGCCGCGCGCATCGAGCAGGGCCTGCGGCAGCAGGTCATCGGGGCCTTGCGGCAGGTTCATCTGGCGCGCCTGCAGCAGCGCGCACTTGTGCCGGATCTGATGCCACTGCTCGACCAGTGGTGCCTGCAGCGCGCGCGGCACGCCCAGCGTCGGCAGCAAGGCCGCCGAGCGCATCGACAGCCATTCGGCCGCCCGCGCCGGCAGCGGATCGCCGCTGAGTCCCGCCTGCCCCACCAGCAGGCTGACCAGGCCCTGCGCGGCGCGCAGGTCGGGGCTGCGCCGGTCGGAGACCAGGCTGGCCAGCCAATGGCTGCGCGCCAGCGCCAGGCCGCGCTGCAGCGCTTCCTGCGCCGCGTCGGTCGCGCCGCTGTCGATGGCCTGCAGCGCGGCGGCCTGGCACTGCGCCACCCCATCGAGCGGCTGAGCGGGCGGCTCGGCACTCTCGGCCGGCAGGTGCAGCGAGGCCAGCACCCGCGGCAGCAGCGACATCGCGGCAAGCGCCGACTCGGCCTGCGCATCGGCCGGATGCGGCCGCCAGTGCTCGACCACCGCCTCCAGCCGCAGCCCGCGCACGAAGGCCACGCGGGTCCACACCCGGCCATGGCGCTCGGCCGCCAGCGCCTCGCCCACCGGGCAGGGCATCGCCACCAGCGCGGCCTCGGGCGGCAGTTCGGCGGCGATCAGCGCGCGCCAGTCGGCTGCCGGCGCCGCGGTCGGCAGCCGCGGCGGGCGCAGCTGGACCAGCAGCGCGGCTTCCGGCTCGTTCCAGTGGATGAAGGCCAGTCGCGTCAGGCTGGCGCCGAAGGGATCGAGCACCCAGCCGGCCGGCAGGTCGAACGACAAAGTACCCAGCGGATCGTCGTAGCGCGGCATGGCGGACCTCGGAGACAGCGGCCCCAGCATAGCCGGCCGCGGGCCACGCTGTCTCACCCACCGGAGGGATCGCGCGCGGCTACTCCAGCCCGCCCAGCGGCGCGCGCCAGTACTTGAAGGTGCCCATCGCGCTGGCCACCAGCTCGCCGGCGGCATTGCGCACATGGGCCTCGGTGGTGCAGAGCGAGCCACCGCAGTTCAGCACGCGCCCTTCGGCTGTTAGCGGCCCGCGGCCCGGCTTGACGAAGCGGGTGGACATCTCCACCGTCACCACGCTGCTCGAAGTGGCCTGCGGGTGCGAGGTGGCGGCGCGCGCCATCGCGACGTCGAGCAGCGTCATCAGCACGCCGCCGTGCGCGGCCGGCAGCAGGTTGCAGAGTTCGTCGCGCAATTCCAGCGCCAGCAGCGAATGGCCCGGCGCGGCTTCGCGCTGCTGCAGGCCCAGCAGCTTCAAGAAGGGAATGTGGTCGATCGGCGTCTGCCCCTGACCCGTCATGAAACTTCCTTGATCATGTTGCGCGCGATCACGAGCTGCTGGATCTGGCTGGTGCCTTCGTACAGGCGGAACAGCCGGACGTCGCGGTAGAAGCGCTCCATCGCATGCTCGGCAATGTAGCCCGAGCCGCCGAGGGTCTGCACGCCGCGGTCGGCAACGCGGCCGACCATCTCGCTGGCAAAGAGCTTGCAGCACGAGGCCTCGGTGGCATGCGGCAGGCCGTCGTCGCGGCGGCGTGCGGCATCGAGCACCATGCACTCGGCGGCGTACAGCTCGGTGCGGCTGTCGGCCAGCATCGCCTGCACCAACTGGAACTCGGCGATCGGCTGGCCGAATTGCTGGCGTTCCACCGCATAGCGCAGCGCATCGGCGAGGATGCGCCTGGCCACGCCCACGCACACCGCGGCGATGTGGATGCGGCCCTTGTCCAGCACTTTCATCGCGGTGTAGAAGCCCTTGCCCTCGACGCCGCCGATCAGCTGCGCGGCCGGCACGCGGCAGTGGTCGAAGATCACGTCGCAGGTGTGCGCACCCTTCTGGCCCATCTTCCGGTCGCGCTTGCCCAGGCTGATGCCCGGTGACTTCGCGTCGACGATGAAGGCCGAGATGCCGGAGGCGCCCTTCTTCGCCGGATCGGTGCGCGCCATCAGCGTGAACAGACCCGCCTGCGGCGCGTTGGTGATGAAGCGCTTGGTGCCGTTGACGACATAGGCGTCGCCATCGCGGATGGCGGTGGTGCGGATCGAGGCCGAATCCGAGCCGGCGCCGGGTTCGGTCAGCGCGAACGAGGCCACCAGTTCGCCGCTGGCCAGGCGCGGCAGGTAGTGCGCCTTCTGCGCCTCGGTGCCGTCCATCAGAATGCCTTGCGAGCCGATGCCCACGGTGGTGCCGATCACCGAGCGGAAGGCCGGCGAGGTCTGGCCCAGCTCGATCATCACGCGGGCCTCTTCCTCCATCGTCAGCGCCAGGCCGCCGTAGGCCTCGGGGATGGTCAGGCCGAACAGGCCGAGCTCGCGCATCTGCTGCACGATGGCCGGCGGGATCTCGTCGGTCTCGGCCACCTCGTTCTCGGCGGGCACCAGCACCTCGCGCACGAAGCGCCGCACGCTGTCGAGCAGCAAATCAAGGGTCTCGCTATCGCGGATCATGAGCGGCCTCCTTCGCGGCGTTCACAGCGCGTCGGCCGTGCCGAGGATGGCGGTGGCCTGGCTGGACAACGTGCCGCCGTTGCCGTGCGCCAGCGCCGTGGCGACGCCCGGCACCTGGCGTTCGCCGGCCTCGCCGCGCAGCTGGCGCACCGCCTCGATCAGCGTGAAGATGCCGTACATGCCGGGGTGCGTGCACGAGAGCCCGCCGCCGTTGGTGTTGACCGGCAGGCGGCCGCCCGGCCCGAGGGCGCCGCCTTCGACGAAGGCCCCGCCCTCGCCCTTGGCACAGAAGCCCAGGTCTTCGAGGAACAGGATCGTGTTGATCGTGAAGGCGTCGTACAGCTCGAGCAGCTGGATGTCCTTCGGCTGCAGGCCGGCCATCGCGAAGGCTTCCGCGCCCGATTGCGAAGCCGCCGTCACGGTGAGATCGGGCATCGACGAGATCTGCCGGTGCCACACCGCCGTGGCCGCGCCCAGCAGGTAGACCGGCGGGCGCGGCAGCGCGCGCGCACGCTCGGCGCGCACCAGCACCAGCGCGCCACCGCCATCGGTGACGAGGCAGCAGTCGCGCACGGTGAGCGGGTCGGCCACCATGCGTGCGCTGAGCACCTCGTCGATCGTCAGCGGCGCGCGCATGAAGGCCTCCGGGTTCAGCCGGGCCCAGGCGCGCGCGGCCACCGCCACCTCGGCGAGCTGCCGGCGCGTGGTGCCGTACTGCGCCATGTGGCGCGAGGCAGCCAACGCGTAGGCCGAGACCGGCATCGCCGGCTCGTAGGGCTGCTCATAGGGCTGCGGGTCGAGGTGGCGGCGCGCCTGGCCGATCTCCTTGCGGCCGAAGGTCGCCGTGCGCTGCGCGCTGCCGTAGCACACCAGCACCGCGTTGCACTGGCCGTAGTGCAAGGCCCGCATCGCCGGCAGCAGGTGGGCCAGGAAGCTCGAGCCGCCGAGCATCGTGCCGTCGATGTGGCGCGGGTTCAGGCCCAGGTGCTCGATGACCGGCATCGCCCACATCGCCGACGAGACGCTGGCGGTGCACAGGCCATCGATGTCGCGCATCGAGAGGCCCGCATCGGCCACCGCGGCGTGCGCGGCGTGGGCCAGCAGGCTCATGTCGTCGTGGCCGGGCGACTCGCCGCAGCCGAAGGTGGCGGCACCGGCGATCGCGACGCTGCCGCGCAGGTCTTTCCCGTCACGCGCGCTCACGCTGCGTCCCCCGACGCAACGGCATCGAACACCACGAGGCCGCGTCCTTCGTGCACCAGCACGCGGCTGCGCACGCGCTGGCCGATGCGCACGGCTGCCGGCGCCAGGCCTTCCACGCGGCTCATCAGGCGCACGCCTTCGTCCAGGTCGATCAGCGAGACGTTGTAGTCGCCCCCTGCCTCGGGCTTGCGGCGCACGGTGGTCACCGCGTGCACCGTGCCCCCGCCGGCGGGCGCCTGCCAGCGCAGCGCCATCGCACCGCAATGCGGGCACAGCTCGCGCGGGTAGAACACGGCACGTTCACAGGCGCCGCAGCGCTGGATCAGCCAGCGGCCTTGGTCGAGTGCGGCCTGGTAGGCGCGCTGCACGCTGCCGGTGAGGGGCAGCGCATTCGGGTCGGGTGTCTCCATGGCTCGCCAGCATGCCGGCCCGCAGGTGTTGCAGCAATTCGAGATTCGTGAACAGGGGCTTCCAGGGCCGCCGAAGCGGCATGCCGCTTGCCGATTTCGAGGGCGGAACGGACCGGCTTGCGCCGCAGGCCGGTCGAGGTCCGATCGTCACTTTGAACTGGAGCTAACCGATCATGAGCAAGCCTATGACCTGGGTCGCGCTGGCCGCGGCCGCTGCACTGAGCGCAGCGGTGGGCATTTCGCACTCGCAGTCGCCCAGCACCGATGCCGCCACGCCGGCCCATGGCGCAGCAGCCGTCTCACCGACCGACCCGAACGCCGCGCCGTCGTCGACAAGCAACAGCACGCCGGGGGCACCGACCACGCCGAGCACCTCGCCAAGCTCGATGGACAACAGCACTGCGCCGGCCAAGACCGACAGCAGCACCGTGCCCAGCCCGACGACGCCGGCCGACACGAGTTCGTCGAAGTCTTCGTCGTCCTCGGGCATGAACTCGTCGTCGCCTGCCAGCACCGGCAGCCCGTCGAGCACCGACGCGAGCAGCACGCCGCTGGCGCCGCGCACCGATCGCAACTGATCGCTTGCGCCCGCCGTTCAGCGCCGGCCCGTGTGCCGGCGTCACGTGTTCAACGCCGGCCCGTGTGCCGGCGTCATGTGTTCAACGCCGGCCTGTGGGCCGGCGCTCGTGCAGCGGCGTCAGGCCGGCGCGCCGGCGGCCAGCAGCGGCGCGAAGAAGGTGGCCACCGGCTGCGTCTCCGGCAACACGTAGACCACGCCGCGCGAAGCACCGAACAGCGGCAGCACCGCGTGCTCGTACAACGCCGGTGGCAGGTTGATGCAGCCGAACGAGATGCGGTTGTCCGCCGCCGAGCGCGAGGCCAGGCGCTGCAGGCGCCGCTCGGCCGCGACGGTGGCCCGCACGCGGTGCAGCGAGACGGCCGCCGCGTAGTCGACCCAGACCACGTCCTCGCCCGCGGCATTGACCCCATGCTGGGCCATGAAGCGGCCCGCCGGGGTGGTGCGCTCGAAGGGTCGCACCTGGTTCAGCGGCCGTTCACCGATGCCGGGGTAGGACTGATCGCCGCGCGCCAGGCCCAGCAGCACCGGGCCCTGGTCCACCAGGGCACCGGTGGCGTCGAAGACGAACAGTCGCGCCGCACGCTTGTCCACCATCATGAACGGCAGCCCGTGGTTGTCGCCGCTGGCGGCCACGCGCTGGTAGAGCAGGCGGATGTCGGCGGACGCGCCCTGCCCGCGCAGGCGCTCGGTGGTCGGCCTGACGACGCCATCGGCCAGCGGCCTGGGCGGCAGCCTGGCCTGCCCTGCCGCGGGGGCGGCCGGCCGCGAGGGCCCCGCCCGCGGCGGCGCGGCGGCCACCACCGACACCGGCTGTCCGGCCGTGCCGGGCCAGTGCCACATGCCGTGCAGGCGCGCCAGTTCGGCAGTGGCCAGCACCGAGACCACACCGCAGGCAACGTGGATCCAGCGGACGGAAGACATGCTGTCCGGCGCCCGTGCAGGGCGCAGCTACGGCGATGCCATCAGCGTGGCAATCGGCGTGCCCACGCCCGCCTTGGCAACGGCACCCGCGCTCGCCGCCGCGGGCCACAGGGCCGACCAGTGACGGTTGTTCTCGGGCATCACGTAGACCATCGCGGTTCCGCTGCCCAGCACCGGCTGCACGATGGACTCGTAGAAGTCCACCGGCACCACCACGCAACCGGCCGAGATGCGCTTGTCGCGCGGGTCCGGCGAGGCCAGGCGCTCGGCGCGCCGTTGCGCCGCAGGCGCCGGCCGCAGCCGATGGATGGCCAGCGCGTTGGCATAGTCGATCCACACCACCGCTTCGCCGCTGCTGTTGCGCCCGGGTGCGGAAACGAAGCGCCCGGCCGGCGTCGTCAGGTCGTCGGCTCGCAGGGCGCCGTTCTGTGCCCGGTCGCCGGTGCCCGGCACGGCCAGGTCGCCGGGGGTGCGCCCCAGCAGCACGCTGGACAGTCCGGCCAGCTGGCCGTCGGCCCGGAAGACGCTGATCGTCGCGGCCTGCTTGTCCACCACCGCGAAAGGGCGCTGGCCATGGTCGGCCGTCGCCAGCACATGCTGCACCAGGGCCTGCGTGGCCGCCGCGGGCGCCGCCAGCAGCAAGGTGTCCGCAGCCTGCGCGCCCGCAGCACTGCCGATGAGCACGAGGCTCGACAAAACCCAACGAATCCCGTGCCGCACTGCAGCTCCTGCTGTTGCGCAAGGCCTTGCCTACCCGCCTCATCGCATCGAAGATTTTATTTTTCGAACACCTGGTCACGCCGCGAAACACCCACTGATCGGACGTGCATTCCTGCGCAATCCGGCCATGGAAGGATGCCGCCTAAACTTCGCCACGACCCCATCCCCCGAAAGGACATCTGCCGATGAGCGCGGGCACGCCCGAACCGGGCACCAGCCGCAAGCCGGGCGAACTGAGCATCGACGCCACGCAGGTGCGCGTCGGCGTGTACGTGCGCATCCCGCTGTCCTGGCTGGACCACCCCTTCCTCAGTTCGAGCTTCCTGGTCACCAGCGAGGAGCAGGTTCGCGAGATCCAGGCGCTGGGCGTGCCGCTGTTCTGCAATCCCGCCAAGTCGAAGGAGAAGCCGCTGCCCAATGCCGCGCTGCTGGCCGCCCAGGCGCAGGACGAGGCCGCGCAGCAGGAGAAGGAACTGCAGCTGACCCTGCTGCGCCAGCGCCAGGAGGCGCAGCGTGCCGCGAAGGCCCAGCGCGCCGCCGTGATGGCGCAGATGCGCGAGCGGCTCGATGTCGCGCAGCGCCAGTACATGGCCGCCACCGAACAGGCCTCGGGTGCCTTCACGCACTTCGGGGCGCGGCCGCGCGAAGCCGTCGATGCGCTCAGCGAAGTGGCCAACGGCTCGGCCGCGCTGCTGCTGGCCGACCCCAATTCGGCCATCATCCTGATCGCCGACAAGGGCCGCAGCCAGGGCGAGGTGATGCATGCGCTGAGCGTGATGACGCTGGCGCTGCTGCTGGCCAAGCAGTTGAACCTGGACCCCGAGGCGCTGCGCCAGGTGGGCCTGGCCGCGTTGCTGCACGACATCGGCATGCGCAGCCTGAACATGTCGATCGTGCGCAACCCGGCGCGCAACAAGCACGAGCAGGCCATCTACGAGACACACTGCCGCGTCGGTGCCGAGCAGCTGATGGCCCAGGCCGGCATGGTGCCGCCCGCGGTGCTGCAGGGCGTGCTGTGCCACCACGAGGCGGAGGACGGCCGCGGTTACCCGCGCGGGCTGCGCGGCAATGAGATTCCGCTCACCGCCAAGGTGGTGGGCATCGCCAACCGCTTCGACAACCTGACGAATCCGATCGACCCGCGCGCCGCGGTCTCCCCCTTCGAGGCCCTGGGCGTGATGTGGGCGCGCGAACGCGTGGCCTTCGACGAGGTGCTGCTGCAGACCTTCATCCGCACGATGGGCATCTACCCGCCGGGCACGCTGGTGCAGCTGAGCGACGGGCGCATCGGCGTGGTGGCCGCTGCCGCGCCGCCGCAGGCCCGGCTGTGCCCGCAGGTGCTGATGTACGACCCGGACACCCCTCGGCGCGAAGCGATCATCCTGGACCTGGCCGAGCCCGAGGTGGCGCAGCAACTGAAGGTGGAGAAGGCGCTGCGCATGCAGGACCGCCCCGAGGACGAATTGGACTACCTGCTGCCGCGGCGCAAGATGAGCTGGTTCCGTGGCAACAACGGCTAGGCCGGCGCCAGCGCCCGGCCCGGCCGCGCGCCCCCCGGGCCGCGCCCCGCAGCGACCGCCCGTCCGCCGCCCTGCCGCCACCAGCCGTAGCCTGCGGCTGAACCAGCTGACGATGGCCGAGCGCCGCAAGCTGCGCTTTGCGCTGCTGTTCTCGCTGCTGGTCCATGGGCTGCTGATGAGCCTGGCCATCGGCGGCGGCGGCCTGGGCTTGCCGCAGTTCGGGCTGCCGTGGCGTGAACGGCGCATCGAGGTGCCGGACCTGCGCGTGGTGCTGATGCCGCCGCCGGCACCCGTTCCTGCACCGGTGGTCGAGCCACCGCCCGCGGCACGCGACGAACCGATCGCCCAGGTGCTGCCGTCGGCCGAGGCGGCCGCGCAGGCGCCGGCCGTGGTCGCCCCGCCCCCGGCCCCCGAGGCTCCGGCAACCCCCGTCATCGCGATGGAACGGCTGCCACCGCCTGCGCTGGTGGTGGCACCGGCGCCACTGCTGCCGCCGCCTGTCGCGGCCTCGGCACCCGGCGCGGCGGTCCAGGCGCCCCTGCCGGTGCCCGCCCTGGCCCCGCCACTGCCGCCAGCCCGTGAGCCCGTGGACGAGGCGCGCGAGCGCGCGGCGGAACAGGCACGGCTCGAGCGCGCACACCGTGAAGCGCAGCGGCAGGCCGAGCAGGCGGAGGCTGCCCGCGCCGAGGCCGCGCGGCAGGAAACGGCACGCACCGAAGCCGCACGGGCCGAGGCCGAACGCCAGGCGACCGCGCGGCAAGAAGCTGCGCGGCAAGAGGCTGCGCGGCAAGAGGCCGCGCGTGCTGAAGCCTTGCGCGAGGAGGCCGCTCGCACCGAGGCCGCGCGCCTGGAAGCCGCTCGCGCAGAAGCCGCGCGGGCAGAGGCCGCGCGTGTAGAAGCCGCGCGTGTAGAAGCCGCGCGTGTAGAAGCCGCGCGTGCAGAGGCCGCGCGTGCAGAGGCCGCGCGCGTAGAGGCCGCGCGCGTAGAGGCTGCGCGGGCGGAGGCCGCCCGTGCCGAAGCCGCCCGTCAGGACCTCGCGAAACAGGAAGCGGCACGGCAGGAAGCGGTGCGCGCCGAGGCGGCACGGCAGGAAGCCGCGCGGCAACAGGAAGCCGCGCGCCAGGAAGCGGCGCGCCAGGAGGCCGCCCGCGCCGAGGCCGCCCGTCAGGAGGCCGCCCGGCAGCAGGCGGCCCGCCAGGACGCAGCGCGACAACAGGCCTTGCAGGCCGCCCAGGCCGAAGAGGCACGGCGCGAAGCCATCAAACGTGCCATCGGCCGACAGCTCGACGAAGAGGCCGCGCAGCGCGACGCGACGGCGCAGCGCCCGTCCGGCACGCTGCCCTATTCGCTGAGCACCGCGCGTCGCGGCCGTCTGTTCGGCCGCACCGATCCCAACACCGAGCTCGTGCTGTACGGCGAGGCCTTCGCGCGCAAGATCCAGCTCAACACCCCGATCGAGACGGTGCGCGAGCTGGCCCGCCGGCCCCACGTCGATCCGATGGTGACCGTGGCCATCCGGCGCGACGGCTCGGTCGAGACGGTGGTCTTCGTCACCTCCAGCGGGGTGCCGGAGATCGACGACGCGATCCGCCGCATCGTGCAGAGCCAGCTGCCGTTCCCGCCCTTTCCGGCGGCGCTTGCCGCCGACTACGACATCGTCGAAATCCGCCGCACCTGGATCTTCGACGTGGCGGTGCGGCTGCACTGAACGGCGTCTGCCGGACGCCCGGCGCGCCCGTTCAGCCGATCGCGATGCGCCGCGCCGCCGGCCGGGCCGACTCGCGCTTGGGCAGCTCCACGCGCAGCACGCCGTCGCGGTAGCTGGCCTTGGCGCCCTCGGCCTGCACCTCGGCCGGCAGCGGCACGCTGCGGTGGAACGCGCCATAGGCGCACTGCAGCACACGCCAGCGGCCTTCGCCGCTTTCGCGCTGGAAGCGCTTCTCGCCGCGCACGATCAGCGACTGGCCGAGCACCTGCACGTCGAAGTCCTGGCGCGACATGCCCGGCGCTTCGAGCCGCACCACGACGCGGCGGTCGTCCTCGAACACGTCGCCGCCCATCAGCGCCCAGGCCGCGCCGGGCAGGTAGGGCGGTTCGTCCGTCACGGCACCGGCCGGCAGCGAAGCCTTCTCGGGCGGCCGGAAACGTGTCAGCGCGCCCGCCGCACCCTGGCGCAGGCGGTCCCAGCCTCCGGCCACGCTGTCCCACAGCGAGCCGAAGCCCTGGCGGATGTCATCGATCTTCATCGTGTGATCCTCCATGTGGTCGGTGATGTCGGGAAGGCGGAACGCCGCCGCACGGGCAGCGTTCCGTCGGGCGCGCAGGCGCTCAGCTCACGTTGACCGTGATGCGCCGCGGCTGCGCATGCGCGGCCTTCGGCAGGCGCACCCGCAGCACGCCATGGCTGAGCTCGGCGTTCACCTTGTCGGCATCGAGCTCGTTGCTGAGCGTGAAGGCGCGCCGGTAGCGCGAATACTGCACCTCGGCATGGTTGGACTCCATGCCCTGCGGCACCGCGATGACGACGTCGGCCTCGATGGTGAGCTGGTCGCCTTCGACGCGCAGGTTCAGCTTGTCGCGCGGCACGCCGGGCAGGTCGGCATACAGCGTGATGCCGCTGGCGTCCTCGATCACGTCGACCGGCGGCAGCAGCGTCGGTTCACGACGGGCAACGGTGTCGTCGGTGGTCTGGGTCACGGCACTCATGATCTTGTCCTCCTTCACTGCACTTCGATGCGGCGGGGTTGCGCCGCGGCCTTGCGCTGGATGCTGACGTGCAGCACGCCATCGCGGTAGTTCGCGGTCACGGCCTGCGGGTCGATGTCCTCGGGCAGGCTCACCACACGGCGGAAACGGCCCGCGAAGCGCTCGTTGACATGCAGCGTCGTCTTCTCGTCGCTTGCTGCCGGGGTGGCGGCCACGCGCTCGCCGGCCAGCGTCAGCACGCCGCGATCGAGGTTGACCTCGATCTTCGCGGGGTCGATGCCGGGGGCAAAGGCATACACCTCCACCGACTGCGGCGTGGCACCGATGTTCAGCGCCGGATAGCCGCCGCGGGCAGCGCCGCGGATGCCGGGAGACAGATCGAACCACGAACTCATCTCGCGCTGCAGGCGGTCGAGCTCGGCGAAAGCGTCGCGTGCGAACAGGGTTCGGTACATGGTGTTTCCTCCAATCGGGTCGGTCGTCGGAGCCCGGTTCCGCCGGGCCCGCGGTGGCTGAAATAGGGACCGTCGCCGCCGCTTCAAGACCCCCTCGCCCGCTGCCGTCTGCGTTGGATCAAATGCGGTGCCGTGGCCTTGGACCAAGGCCTTGAAACCCGGCCCGCGCAGCGCCACATTCGGCGCCGAGAGGCATGAACACCGTGGAGTTCAAGGACTATTACCAGTTGCTGGGTGTCGCGCGAGACGCCAGTGCGGAGGACATCAAGAAGGCCTACCGCCGGCTCGCGCGCAAGTTCCATCCCGACGTCAGCAAGGAAGCCGACGCAGCAGCGCGCATGAGCGAGGTGAACGAGGCCTATGCCGTGCTGTCGGACACCGAGCGGCGTGCCGCCTACGACGCCCTGGGCCGCGGCCACCGTGCCGGCGAATCGTTCACGCCGCCGCCGGACTGGGATGCCGGCTACGAGTTCAGCGGCCGCGGCCCCGGTGCCGGCGCCGACGGCTTCGACGACGAGGCGTTCAGCGACTTCTTCGGCCAGCTGTTCGGCAACATGGGCCGGCCGCGCCGCGGGCACCACGCCGGCGGCCGTTCGCAGGCCCACGGCGGCCCGCGCCACGGCGAGGACCACCATGCCCGCATCGTGCTCGACCTCGAGGACGCCTTCAGCGGCGCCACGCGCGAGGTCACGCTGCGCAGCCCGCAGCTGACCCCTGGCGGCCAGGTCGAGCTCAAGGAGCGCACGCTGTCCGTGCGCATCCCGCCCGGCGTGCGGCCCGGCCAGATGATCCGCCTGGCCGGCCAGGGCGCCGAGGGCTTCGGCGGCGGGCCGGCCGGCGACCTGTTCCTCGAGGTGGCGCTGCGCCCGCACCCGCGCTTTCGCGTCGAGGGCGGCACGCTGATGGCCGAGCTGCCGGTGGCCCCGTGGGAGGCTGCGCTCGGGGCCGTGGTGCCGGTGACGATGCCCGACGGCAGCACGCTGAAGGTGCGCGTGCCGGCCAACGCGCAGCCCGGCCGCCTGCTCACCGTGCGCGGCAAGGGCTTGCCCGGCCGCGAGCCCGGCGACCTGGAGCTGCGGCTGCAGGTGGTGCTGCCCAGCGCCATGGACCCGCGCGCCAGGGCGCTGTACGAGCAGATGGCGCGCGAGCTCGGCGAGTTCGATGCGCGCAAGGTGGCCGCCGCGGCGGCCGAACGAGGGGAGTGAGTCGATGCCTGGCCAAGCATGGGTCATCGAGGTCCGGGTCGACGAGCCGGGCCTGACGCGCGACGAGCTGTGCCGCGCCTGCGGCGTCAGCCCGGACTGGATCGAAGAGCGCGTGCGCGCCGGCCTGCTCACGCCCTGGCCCGACGCCAGCGCGCCGGGCACGGCCTGGCGCTTCGACAGCACGGTGCAGCTGCGCGTGCGTTCGATGCGGCGCGTCGAGCGCGACTTCGACGCGGTGCCCGAGCTGGCGGCGCTGGTGGCCGACCTGCAGGACGAGATCCGCCGCCTGCGCCGGCGCTTGCACGGCGAGGACTGAGGCCTCGGCCGCGGCCCGGAAAGACACCTAGGCGACTGCGGCAGCGCGTCGCCTCCGCGACACTGCGCTGATCCCTACGACCTCCGGAGACAGCGCCCATGAAGACCCGCATCACCGAACTCTTCGGCATCCAGCACCCCATCATCCAGGGCGGCATGCACTACGTCGGCTTCGCCGAGCTGGCCGCGGCCGTCTCCAATGCCGGCGGCCTGGGCATCATCACCGGACTGACGCAGAAGACGCCCGAGCTGCTGGCCAACGAGATCCGGCGCTGCCGCGAGATGACCGACAAGCCCTTCGGCGTCAACCTCACCTTCCTGCCCACCGTCACCTCGCCGGACTACCCCGGCTACATCAAGGCCATCCTCGACGGCGGCATCAAGGTGGTCGAGACCGCCGGCAACAACCCGCAGAAGTGGCTGCCCGCGCTGCACGAGGCCGGCGTCAAGGTGATCCACAAGTGCACCTCGGTGCGCCATTCGCTGAAGGCCCAGGCCATCGGCTGCGACGCGGTCAGCGTCGACGGCTTCGAATGCGGCGGCCATCCGGGCGAGGACGACGTGCCCAACTTCATCCTGCTGCCGCGCGCGGCCGAGGAACTGAAGATCCCCTTCGTCGCCTCCGGCGGCATGGCGGACGGCCGCTCGCTGGTGGCCGCGCTGGCGCTGGGTGCCGAGGGCATGAACATGGGCACGCGCTTCATCGCCACCAAGGAAGCGCCGGTGCACGAGAAGGTCAAGCAGGCCATCGTGGCGGCCAGCGAGCTCGACACCCGGCTGGTGATGCGCCCGCTGCGCAACACCGAGCGCGTGCTGAATAACGCCGCAGTGGAGCGGCTGATCGAGAAGGAGCGCTCGCTGGGCGCCGCACTGAAGTTCGAGGACATCATCCAGGAAGTGGCCGGCGTCTACCCGCGCATCATGAAGGAAGGCGACATGGATGCCGGCGCCTGGTCCTGCGGCATGGTGGCCGGCCTGATCCGCGACATCCCCAGCTGCCAGGAACTGATCGACCGCATCATGGCCGAGGCCCACGCCATCATCACGCAGCGGCTGGCGGGGTTCGATGCCGCCTGAGCGCCGGCGCAGACGTAACGCCCGGTAGTAGCGGCTGACGGCGCCAGGCGCCGCGACTATGCTTCCCTGACGCGCCGCAACGGCGTTATCAGGGAGAAAGACCATGGCCGGCGCCGACATCCAGGCCGCGTTGTGCGCATGGCGCAGTGTGCTCGGCGCCGATGCGGTGCTCGATGGCGCGGCCGCCGGGGCGGCCTATGGCGAAGACACCAACGGCATCTGCCGCCGCGTGGCCGGCGCCTTGCGCATCGGCACGGCCGAGCAGCTGCCCGCGGTGCTGGCCACCGCGCGCCGCCACGGCGTGGCGCTGTACCCGATCAGCACCGGCCGCAACTGGGGCTATGGCACCGCGCTGCCACCGCGTGACGATTGCGCGATCGTCGATCTCTCGCGCCTGAACCGCATCCTGCACATCGACGCCACGCTGGGCACCGTGACGGTGGAGCCCGGCGTCACGCAGGGCCAGCTGGCCGATTTCCTGGAGGCCGGCGGCCACCCCTTCCTGGTGCCGGTGACCGGCGCCGGCCCCTGGGGCAGCCTGGTCGGCAATGCGCTCGAGCGCGGCTATGGCTTGACACCATTCACCGACCACTTCGGTGCCATCACCGAGCTGGAAGCCGTGCTCGCCGACGGCACGCCCTACCGCAGCCTGCTGCGCGAAGCCGGCGCCGACGCGCTGGCGCGGGTCTCGCGCTGGGGCCTGGGGCCGGTGGTCAACGGCCTGTTCTCGCAGTCGGGCTTTGGCATCGTCACCCGCGCCACGCTGCGGCTGGCACGGCGGCCCCCCTGCTGCCAGATCGGCCTGTTCCAACTGCCGAGCGACGACCTGCTGGCGCCGACCATCGAACGTGTGCGCGTGCTGATGGCGCACCTGTCGGGCATCGTCGGCGGCCTCAACCTGATGAACCGCCACCGCGTGCTGGCGATGGCCGCGCCCTACCCGGCCGCGCAGGTGGGGCCCGATGGCGTGCTGCCGGCCGCGGTGGTCGCCGCGCTGGGCCGCGAACACCATGTGCCGCCCTGGACCGGCTTCGTCACGCTGTACGGCACGGCGCGCACGGTGGCCGCCGCGCGCGCCGAGCTGCGTGCGGGCCTGCGCGGCATTGCGCGGCGCCTGCTGTTCGTTTCCGGCGCGCGCGTGCAACGGCTGCAGGCACTGGCGCGCTGGCTGCCCGGCCGCAGCGGCCAGCGCCTGCAGCCGATGCTGCAGACCTTGCGCAGCGCCACCGAACTCGTGGCCGGCCGCCCCAACCGCACCGCGCTGCGGCTGGCCTACTGGCGCCACCCGGCCGGCAGCGCGGCCGAGCGCAGCGGCGACCCCGCGCGCGACGGCTGCGGCCTGATCTGGTACGCGCCCAAGCTGCCGCTGCTGGGCGCTGAAGCTGAGGCCGCCGCCGCGATGGTGCGGGCCACCACGCCACGTCACGGCATCGAGCCGCTGATCACCTTCACCGCGGCCGACACGCACACGCTGGACTGCACCGTGCCGCTGCTGTTCGCGCGCCACGATGCCAAAGCCGTGGCCGCTGCACGATCGTGCTATCAGGCCCTGTTCGAACAAGGCCGCCAGCGGGGCCACCTGCCCTACCGGATGGGCAGCGACCAGTTCGGCCTGCTCGATGCGGCGCTGGCAGGCCGCGCCGCCTGGCTGCAGACCCTGCGCCGGGCGCTCGATCCGCAGGACCTGATCGCCCCGGGCCGCTATGACTGGCCGGGCGATCGGCCGGCGCGAACCTCAGCCGAGCAGGCCGCGCAGCAGCTCGCGCTTCAGGACCTTGCCGCTGGCCGTTGTCGGTAGCTCGGCCACCACCTGCACCCGCGCCGGGCGCTTGTACGGCGCCAGCGATTCGCGCAGGTGCGCGCGCAGCGCGGCTTGGTCCAGCACCGCGCCATGGCGCAATTCGACGAAGGCCAGCACCTCCTCGTTGCCATCGGCCTCGGGCCGGCCGAGCACCGCCGATCGGGCGATGCCCGGCCAGGCGTTGAGCACCGTCTCGATCTCGGCCGGGTAGACGTTGAAGCCCGAGCGGATGATCATTTCCTTCAGGCGACCGACGACGCGGATCGCGCCATCGGGCGCCCATTCGCCCAGGTCGCCGCTGGCGTACCAACCGTCCTCGCGCATCACCGCGGCGGTGGCTGGCGGGTCGCGGAAGTAGCCCGGCATCAGGCCGCGGCCACGGATCCAGATCTCGCCACGTTTACCCAGCCCGCCTGGCTGCAGCACGCGGCCCGTCGCGGGGTCGACCACCTGCAGTTCGGCGCCGTCGACGACGAAGCCCGCCGCCGTGTCGTCGCGCCACTCGCCGCGCCGCGTCAGCGCCGTCGAGCCGGCGTACTCCGACAGGCCGTAGCCATGCTGCAGCGGCAGCCCGAAGGCGGCCTCGACGCGCTGCTTCAGCGCCCGGTCCAGCGGTCCGGCGCCGGTGTAGAGATAACGCAGATCCGGTGCGTCCGGCTGCGGAATGCCCTGCTGCTCCAGCTGGGCCAGCAGCCGCGCGAACAGGGTGGGCGGCCCCTGCAGCTGCGTGATGCCTTCGTGCGCCAGCGCCTGCAGCAGATCGGCCGCATCGAAGTGGCTGCGCATCACCAGGCTCGCGCCGGCGTGCAGCGAGGCCATCAGCATCGTGCCCAGTCCGAAGATGTGCGTCATCGGCAGGCAGGCGTAGACGCGGTCGTCCGGCCCCAGCGCGCGCGACTGCGCCGAGACGCGGGCAAAGTGCGTGACGCCGTCGTGCGTCATCAGCACGCCCTTGGGCGTGCCGGTGGTGCCGGAGGTGAAGATGATCGCGGCCACCTGCCCGGCTAGCGCGCCGGTCTCGGCCACCGCATCGGGCCGCACGGCGCTGCGCTGCAGGCCGGGCAGCACCGAGGGTCGCGCTTGATAGCGTTCAGCATGAGCGGCCGCCGCAGTTGATACCGCGCTGGTGAAGTAGGCCACCCGCGCGTCGGCCTTCGCCAGGAAGGCTGCTACCTCGCCCGGCGCCATGCGCGCATTGACGCCGCAGGACCAGGCGCCGAGCCGGCTGATGGCCAGGATCAGCGCCACATGCTCTGCGCAGTTCTCGGCGACGATCAGCACCCGGTCGCCCGGCCCCACGCCATCGGCGCGCAGCTCGGCCTGCAGTGCATCCACCATGCCGCCGAGCGCGGCGATCGTCACCTCGCCTTGCGGGCAGCGCAGCAGCACGCGCTGCGGGTCGCGCACGAGCCAGGGGTCGAACAACTCGTGCAGGCGCGTGCCGGTCGCGGCCAGGGCGCTCATTCGATTTCAATGCCCTTGGTCACCGTGGCCCACAGCGCGCGCTCCTTCTGCGCGCGCTCGGCCAGCAGCTTGGGCGCGCCGGTCCACAGCTCGTAGCCCATCTCCTCGAGCCGTGCCTTCAGCTCCGGCTGAGCGAGCGCCTTGGTCACCGCCTGGTTCAGCCTGGCCACCACCGGCGCCGGCATGTTGGCCGCGCCATAGACGCCATACCAGCCGCCGACATCGAAGCCGGCCACGCCGGCCTCGCCCATCGTCGGCACGTCCGGCAGCGAGGCGTTGCGCGCCGGCGAGGTCACCGCCAACGCCCGCACCTTGCCGCCGGCGATGTAGTTCCGCGCGCTGCCGATGATGTCGAACATCATCGTGATCTGGCCACCGATCACGTCGGTCATCGCCGGCGCATTGCCCTTGTACGGCACATGCGTGAGCTTCACGCCGGCCTTGGCCGCCAGCAGCTCGCCGCTCAGGTGGTTGGAGCCGCCGATGCCGGCCGAGCCGTAGCTCACCTTGTCGGGGTTCGCGCGCGCGAAGTCGACCAGCTCCTTCAGGTTCCTGTACGGCAGGTCCTTGTTGATCACCAGCACGTTGTAGTAGCTGAGAACCGGCGCCACCGGCGTCAGGTCCTTGCCCGGATCGAAGGGCATCTTCTTCATCACGTTCGGGCTGATCGTCACCGTGGGGCTGGCGGCGAACCACAGCAGCGTGCCGTCGGTCGGCCCTTTCGAGACGATGTCACCGGCCAGCGTGGCATTGGCCCCGGGCTTGTTCTCCACCACCACCGGCTGGCCGAGCTCCTTGGCCAGCGCCGGCGCGATCAGCCGCGCCCCGGCGTCCACCGGGCCGCCGGCGGCGTAACCGACGATCAGGCGGACCGGCGGCGTGGGCTGCGCACTGGCAGTGCCAAGGCCCAGCAGCAGGCTACAGAGCCAGGCGCAGCGCAGAAGAAGCGGTCGTTTCATGGGGTGTCTCCGGAGTCATTGGTGAGGGTCGTGCTCAAGCAGGCCTGGCGTCGCGGATTGGCTTCTGCCGGCCCGTTGCGGTCGTTCGCTACAGGTCTTGCGGGTGTTGGCGCGACAAAGTCGCGGGCGAGCAGGCCGCAGCGCGCGACGCAGGCGGTCGGCCCTGCGGGCCGACT